>DAIEHY010000051.1 GCA_027353165.1 Desulfosporosinus sp. | reverse complement strand
GGAAATGACAATCGCACCACTTTCCTCAATCTTACGAATTACCTTTACAATACGTTGCTGAGCTTCCTCGACATCGCGTAGCCGTACCGGGCCCATGAATTCCATATCGTCTTTGAGCATTTGCCCAGCCCGGGAGGACATGTTCGCCATAATTTTTTGTGCCACTTCAGGATTGGACCCTTTAAGAGCTAACCCCAAATCTTTAGTTTCTACTTCACGCAAGACCAACTGAATGCCGCGGTCGTCCAGCACGACAATATCTTCGAAGACAAACATTTGTCGTTTGATTAGTTCGGCTAAATCAGGATCATCGACTTCCAGTGCATCCATGACGACTTTAACCGTTCCTGGGTCCGTCCGATTGAGAACATCCACAATACTTTGGATCCCACCCGAGGCCGTATAATCGGTCGGGGCTAAGCTGGAAATCTTGCGTTCTAAAACTTTCTCAATTTCTTTGAGCACTTCCGGACTCGTACGGCCCATAGTCGCTATCCGTTTTGCCACATCTGCCTGTCGATCTTGGCTGAGGCTAGCGAGTAAAGTTGCTGCTTTTTCAACTGGGAGGTGGGTCATGATCAGAGCAATTGTCTGGGGGTGTTCTCCTTGAATAAAGGAGAACAACTGTTTGGGATCTGTCCGACGCACAAGGTCAAAGGGCCGCATCTTTAACGAAGTCGATAAGCGACTGATGATATCGAACGCACGAGTTTCGCCAAGAGCTCGTTCTAAGACATCTCGCGCATAATCAATGCCCCCGCGAGAAATATAGTCATTCGCCAGACACAACTGATGAAATTCTTCTACAACATGATCTCTCTGTTCGGGTGATATTTTCCCGACATTCGCCATTTCAAGCGTCAACTGTTCTATTTCTTGGTCTCCAAGATGTTTGATCACGTTGGCCGAATTCTCTGAACCTAAGGCAATCATTAGAATCGCCGCTTTTTGAGTTCCCGTTAAAGTTTGCGCCATCTACTTCTCCTCCGATAGCCATGTTTTCATTAAACGGGCAGCCTCATCCGGGTTATTGCGGGAATATTGTTCAACAGCCTCTTTTGTCTTTTGCTTTTGGATTTCTTCCACGGTCTTGGCGCTTTTCTGAGCAAAATTCAGTTTGGCCTCTTCTTCTGCTAACTGTTGTGCCATGAGTAGTTCTGCTGTAGCGAGAGATACGGGCTCTGAACCATTCAGATTTGCCATTTTGTCAGCACTTGCTTTTCGTGCACGTTTTCGTATGTATACGAGAAATAATATAAGGCCGAGTAATGCGACGACACCAATTTCGCCATATAAGACAAGCTGCTCCCGTTTTTGGGCACTTTCCATTGCCGATAATTCTTTCTGTAAATCTGTTTTATTAAAGGGAATAGCAGCAACTTGAATATCATCTCCGCGGTTAGCATCCACTCCTGCTGCAGAAGCTACTATCGTTTTGATTTGGTCCAGTTGGCTCTGGGTAACTATATCTGCATCTGCCATCACCGAGACGGAAAGGCGTTTAACACTACCAGGACTGACCATTTGTTCTTCTTGTGTTGTGTCCACTTGATAGTTTTTAGTACTCGTTGTTTTCGTAGAAGTAGAATTTACACCTTGGGCAGTAGGATACGTCGGAGCTCCATTGGCTGGCAATCCCGGTGTCCCTCCGGCCGCTAACGTACCATTCGTAATACTTTCATTAGAGCTCTGTTCACTGACCACTGCCCCTGGCCCATTGATCTGTTTCGTTATTTTTTTCTGATCAAAGTCCAATACCGCATTGATACGAACAACCGTCTTACCCGAGCCCAGCACTCGATCGAGCATACTCTGAAGTGATTTCCGAGTATCTTCTTCAATTGTTTGTTTAAGCTGATACTGAGTAACTGTCAATTTCTCTGGGTCATTTTTTTTCCCTAAGACATCAGATAAAACATTTCCGCCAGCATCCACAATCGTCACGTTCTCCGGTTTCAGACCTTCTACCGAACCAGCCAACAAGTTAGCGATGGCACGCACCTGATCTTCCCCAAGTTTAGTGCTCGGAGCAAGTTTCAAGGTTACCGCCGCAGTTGCCGTTTTTTGATTGTCGACAAAAAGAGAAGGTTCAGGCATCACGATATGTACGCGTGCATCCACCACACCGTTCAATGTCTTTAGAGTATTCTCTAACTCGTTCTGTAATCCGAGCGAATAGCGCAATTTCCGATCAGCATCCGTCTCACCCAAGCGCATGGTATCCAAATTACTAAAGCTAAATTTACTTTCTTGAGGGAGCCCTGCACTAGCAAGTTGTAAACGCAGGTCCGCAGCAGACTGTTGTGGGACCATGACAGTTGACCCGTTATCCGCCAGCTGATAATCCGCTTTCAAGTCTTTTAGTTTCGTCGTGATCGCTCCAGCATCAGCATCATTAAGCTTGGTAAAGATCGCCACATACTGTGGGCGCCCAGCCCACATAACCAGGTAGATCAACGCTCCAGCAACTAAAAGAGGAGCAAGCACCGTTATAATTTTCTGTGGGCTAGAAAGGTTATTCCAAAAGGTCTGTACTGATTGCTTAATTCTCGCCCAAGAAAAATCCACCCTCGGCTCCTCCTTTCATAGCTTCGATGCGAAGTACGCTTCTCGTGGGCTCCAATCGAGACAATCGTTTCAAACGTTTCAATCGGAGAACTTCGTCACTCATATTTCATGTCTCATTTCTCACTAAGTTAACTATTTTCTTTGTTGAACGGACTACACCCCCGAAAAAGCAAAGCTTAAAGACGTATTCCCTTATAACAATGCTCTCCTTAAATCTGCATGCGCATTATCTGATTGTACGCATCTAATACCTTATCACGCGTTGCTACGGTTAGTGATAACGATAGGTTGGCCTTTTCTAACGCCACCATTACTTCGGACAAATCTTGAACTTGGCCGGTCGCCAGTGCCAGACTACCTGCATCTGCTTTTGTTTGTAAAGCATTCACTTGACCCAAAGCATCACTTAAGAACTTCGAAAAATCTGTTCCTGCCTTATAAGCACCATCTCCGGAACTGACAGGAGATGAACCCTCAACTCCGGTTGGAGTCATCGTATTTATTATTCCGAGGGGCATAATGGGAGCAATAGGTTGAATACTCATCTATTTTACCCCTTTCCAATTTCAAGTGCTCTGGACGACATTGTCTTACTAACATTGAGAGCGGTTACATTCGCTTCATATGCTCGTGAAGCAGACATCATATCGACCATTTCAGTGACAATATTCACATTCGGATGACGTACATATCCCACTGGCAATCCTGCCTCTGCTACTTTAGCGGCATCTGGAGAATCGGGATTATATTCCAAGCGAAAGGGTTCAGTTGCTTCATTATAAATGCTAGCCACTTGCACTCCATTTCCATTTCCGAATCCGACATTTTTACTCCCCAGAGCATCCCCGAGCACTTTAGAAAACGGTGATTCCGAGGGACGCGGAACGAACACGGCCACTTGTCGACTATAGGGTATCTGATTTCCTGCTGCGGTCAATTCTCCCGTACGTGTAGTATTGATATTGGCTATGTTACTAGCGGTGAGATCCATTCTTAAACGCTGGGCGGTTAAACCTGAGGCACTAATATCAATTGCTCCAAAAAGACCCACGGATTTATCCCCTCCTCATCACACACTCAACAATCGTTCGCCCAATCTCTCCTAGCGGTACAATTCGATCCGCTAGACCCGCATCTACCATAGATCTAGGCATCCCGTAGACAACACAGGTCTCCTCAGACTCAGCGATCCCAAACCCTTCTAAGCCCTTAACTTCTTTCATACCTTTCGTACCATCGCTCCCCATTCCGGTCATCACCACTCCAAGGGTACCTTTTCCGACTTCCTTCGCCAAAGAAAGAAACATGACATCCACAGAAGGATGATAGAGAGTGGGAATTGGAGCTTCATCTCCAATATGAAGGATTATCTGCCCAGATCGACGCTGGACCTGAAGCTGTTTACCCGCCGGAGCGACATACACAATTCCTGCTTTCAGCGTTTCTCCGTGTATTCCTTCCCTTACATTGAGAGGACAAAGTCCATTCAACCGTTGGGCGAGCGGTCCAGTAAACCCTGGAGGCATATGTTGAGCGACTAGCACCGGAACCGGAAAATTCACGGGCAGAGTCGGCAAAACCGCTTGTAACGCAGAGGGACCTCCAGTCGAGGTACCAATTGCTACAATTTCAACCGCATGCTTTGGTAACAAGCCCACCTTGCCAGTGCTTGCAGGACGTATGCTTTGCATGATACCTGGCACCGTTGAAGCGGAAACCACGACCTTTGAGGTAGGTATTTGAATCGTTGGTCCTCTACCCCCGAGCCTAGCAGGATTTACTAAAGCTGCCGCTTTTACCTTCTCTATTAAATCACTGGAAAGTGCCTGTAAATCCGCTCCCGGCCTCCCTGACGGTTTGGCAACAACATCGACAGCCCCCAGATCAAGGGCTTTCAACGTGTCTTTTGCCCCTTCCGTCGTCACCGAGCTTAAGATAATCACGGGAGTCGGTTGCCAGCGCATAATTTCTTCCAATGCTTGCAACCCATCCATGACTGGCATCTCGACATCCATTGTAACGACTTGAGGACGAAGAGCCTGGAGTTTCAAAATCCCTTCGCGCCCATCTCGCGCGGTATCCAGTACTTTAATACCAGGATCCTGACTGAGTATCTTTTGTAGGGTTAGCCGCATGAAGGGAGAATCATCGACGATTAGAACCCCAATAGGTGTTTTAAGCGCTGACGTCATGGCTTGCTTCTCCACCCATGATGTGATCAAGGTCCAAGAGAATGAGCAAGCGCTCTCCAATTTTCCCAACACCACGTATGAACTGAGCATCCATGCCTAAGGCAATCGGTGGCGGTGGCTCAATTGCTTCACTTTCTAAACGCAAAACTTCGGTTACCGCATCCACTCGAATACCGAAAACCTTCGTTTGTACTTGTAAGACAATGATCCGACTTAGGTCAGTCTCTTCCACTCGTTCCATTCCGAACCGAGTACGCAAGCTGATCACAGGAATAACATTTCCCCTTAGATTAATAACTCCCTCTACATAATCAGAAGCTTTAGGCACCCGAGTAATCGGTGGAATTCGGATAATCTCCTGAACCCGCATAATATCAACGCCGAACTCCTCATTTCCCAGGCTAAAGGTAACCAATTGTTCTTCTGCCATTGTTAAACCCTCCTTTTAATCGATGTTCAAACCTTGAAGCTAGAATTAGGCACTGCGTGTGACTAAAACGTCTTGAATTAGGGACCCAATATCCAGAATCAAGGTTACTTTACCATCTCCAAGGATCGTAGCACCGGCAATGCCGGGGAGATTATTGAGTAAATCGCCCAAGGATTTAATAACAACTTCTTGTTGTCCACGCAGTTCATCCACAATCAGACCCAACGCTTTATCCCCAAAGCCGACAACGACGACAAAAACTTCACTACTTTCGGTTTCTGGGGTTGGAAGATCGAACTTCTCCTGTAAAGAAATAAGCGGTAACGTGTTGCCGCGCAATTGAACCATTGGTAATCCACCCACAGTTTTGATTTCCTCTCGATTAACTAGAAGAGTCTCTAAAACAGAGGAAAGTGGAACAGCGTAAATTTCTTGACCGACTTCAACAAGAAGAGCTTGAATGATCGCTAAAGTCAAGGGCAACCGAATAGTAAAGGTACTTCCCTTCCCTTTCCGAGTCGTGATATCCACCATTCCTCCAAGACTATTCAACGCCTTCTTAACAACGTCCATCCCAACCCCTCGGCCGGAAATATCTGTCACCACATCTGCTGTGCTAAAGCCCGGCAAAAAGATAAGATTGGCGATATCCCGTTCAGAGAGTTCCTCTCGCTCTCCAATTAGGCTTTTAGAAACCGCTATTTGACGTATTTTATCGAGGTCTAACCCTGACCCGTCATCCGTGATGAGAATAGCTATGTGATTGCCTTCATGATATGCATTCAGTGTAATCGTACCAAATTCTGATTTACCTGCCTCACGACTCTCTGCAGGTGACTCGATCCCATGATCCACCGAGTTCCGAATCAGATGCATTAAGGGATCCCCGATAACTTCTACGACCGTCTTATCCAGTTCTGTATCTTCCCCTTTTAGGATAAGCTCTATTTCTTTCCCTGTCTTTTTAGCTAGATCTCGAACTAAACGAGGAAAACGATTAAAGACTGTCCCGATCGCCACCATACGTAAGCGCATAACACTTTCTTGGAGGTCATTCATTAAACGACCCAAGTAAACATTGGCTTCATTCAAATTGTTGACCGTACCGTCCGTGCTATACTGACCCTTCAGATCTAAACCGATTTGTACCAAACGAGTCCGAGTAATAACCATTTCTCCCACAAGGTTAATAAGGTTGTCCATCCGTGCCGTATCCACACGAATCGTATGTACTTGTGTATTCCCTTCTCCATTCGGTGCTTCGATAGTCGAAGCCGAGAGTGCCTTCCCGGACTCTTTTGGTACAACGACCGCCTTTGGTATTGGAAGGGGCATGATTTTCTCGTCACCCAACACATTATCGATCACGTTAAACGTTTTATCCGGTTCTTCTATCCCTCCAAAATTTTGATAGGGATGGACGAACACATCTACCAACTCCGAAATTTCCAACAGTTCCCTTTGGATCTCTTCCTTGGGTTCATCACAAATAATGAGCATCGAAAAACTTTCCGCGTTCCCAGTTTCCAGCTCTTCGACACTCGGAAGAAGTTTAATTACGGTGCCCATTCCCTCGATCCGCTGGGTAGCCATGACAGCACGAACTGCCTTCATTAACGTATTCGGCTCTAAGGTTATGTCCACTTGATATACACCGCGTCCCAAGCTAGAACCATCGTTTACTTTTTCTCGCTCAGGCTGGGTTAAGGAGAAATCAAGTGGGACATAATTTTCCAAAACTTCTTCTTGAACTGCGTAATCGGTCGCTGAAACATCTGGTTCTTCTCTATTTAATAACAACCGCATCGAGGAAACTAAATCCTCGAACCCAAGCGTAATCTCTAGCCGCTGTCCTACTTGCGCCAGCATCGCTTTAACTCGATCAGTCACTGCTAATAAAATATCAATCATTTCAAGGGAAACTTCAATTTTACCCTGGCGTAACCGATCCAATAAGTCTTCAGCCGCATGAGTCAGCGCAACAATCGGTGTGAAACCCATTGTTCCTGAAGCGCCCTTCAAGCTGTGCGCTGAGCGGAAAAGATCATTAATGAGTCCGATATTCCCTCCCTCTTTCTCCAATTGCAAAAGACCTGATCCGAGCCTTTCGATCTGTTCCTGGGAATCTAATAGGTAAAACTCTAAAAATTCCTCCAGATCGACCCCCTGGTTTTGGTCGCCATCTTGGCTCATACTATGTCCACTCCTATCTTTTGGATCTCCTTTAAACAGGAGTCCATTCTATGAAAAACTGTTATCTAATCTCTTTTGCTAGCAACTTTCGACACAGGTTTAAAAAATAATAGGTTTAATTATTTTTTATTCGCTATCTTTTTCTGAATTCCTCCAAAAAAAAACCAATAAACGTCATTTAACTCCATTTTCTAATAGTAGCATCAAGTTGCAAAATCGTATATAGTTCGTTCGACAAAAACTCTTAAAAATATTTTTGCATACATCCATATAATATAATGCGAGAATTTGTTCCTTTTTGTATTGCGTTAAGAATAGCATCTATAAACGACCCCAGAAATAGTATATTCGTCATAACTCAATAGGACTTTTGGGTAAATAAAACAGGCAGGGCACACATTTTGCATGCACCCTGCCTTATAAATGAGGCGTTTGTAATTTAATGATAAACGTACTTCGTTAATTTTTAGACTAATTCGTCGAACAATAACCCAGCTATTTGGGTAAAAGAACCTAAAGTATCCAAAAGCTGTTTAGGCGTAATCTCACCCAATACCTCTTCGCTTGGTTGATCAATTATCTTAACAACAAAGCTCTTAGAATCTTCATGGACCTTAAACTCTAAACGTTTATCAATTATTCCCATCAGACGATTGAGCTTTTCCGCTGCCCTTTCGACTTGTTCACGCGGAATTTCTTCACGGGCGGAGGGAATTTCACCTTTACGATTAATAACCTTACGAGGGTTCTCTAAAGAACGATCCAGCTTTTGTCCAGGAAAAGCATCCATCGGAATCAAGGTGGACTGAGTATTTGGTTGAATGGGATTGATCATCACTAATCCCTCCTAAATCACTCATTATCGTTTCCAATTCATTTGGCTGACTGCCGTAGTACTCGCTGCACTATAGGCCTTTGAAACCTGATGTTGTCGCTTGCTACTACCCATTCGAATCTGCAGTGTCTCAATGATAGCTTGACTATCTTGTTGGATTTCACTAATTAAGGCCTTACCTATCGGGGAGATTTTAAAGCCCTCATCAGGAGTCTGCTCAAGGATGACCTGTAACTGCTCCCGTTGATTCATAAGGTCATAAAAGAGTTCCATATCCTGCTTAGCTAAGAATTTCAGCATTTCTTTGGTCAAAAACCGATAATCTTGCCACAAGGCTTGCGCCGTCTTCTCCACCATTACTTGCCAACTGCTCGTGCAACTTGAGTTTGTTTCATAGCCTCAATCCAGGTATCCCTTAAGTCCTGTAGAACCTCTTTAGCTTGTTGCAACAATGTAACATCTTTCTTAATGTTCCCTTGAATCAGGCAATGTTCCGTATATTCATAAAGCTGTGCCCAAGTTTTCGATAACTCATAGCTCATATCTAACGTGAGTACAAATTCACGTACAATGTCCTGCACCCGTATATTCGCGTTGTGGGATTTTGGTATATCCCCTTGTTCCATCGCCAAAATACTTTCAGTCAAAAACCTTAAAGCTCCATTATAGAGCAATAACGTTAATTGCTCCGGCGAGGACGTCATGATCTGTTGATTCTTATAGGCATTTGCCATTTGCGGATTCACCATGTTAAACCCTCCCAATGATCTTTTGTCCTGTGCATTCCGTTACTTCGAAGTGCTCCCAACCGAGGATAACCAACTGCTCTGAGAGTTTAATTGTTGCAATGCGACTTCCATTGCATTGAACTGCTTATAATAGGCAGCTTGCATAATATCAAATCTGTCCGCCGCATTGTATATCATAGCAGTATAGTCCTCAATTTTCTTGGCATAATTGCTTTGCGTATCGTATTGGGTATTAGATGTGGTGCCAGCGATTTGATTCAATTGATCCATTGTAGTCTTCATGTCATCATACAAGCGCCCGGCGATACCTTGGCTATTGACATCGATTGTGCCGTCTGCTTTCTTCCCACTAGCACCAAACAACTTATTCAGTACTTCGGGATCGGCACTTAATGCTTTCCGCAATTTATTGGTATCTAAGTATAGCTTTCCATTTTCGGAATAATTGCCAGTAGTAATACCAATCGAGGCCGCACTATTATAAGCGATAGATTTTCCAGTAGCCGCATCATAGGTGGCATCGATGCCGGAAACTGGGCTAGAGAATGAATCTCGCATGCTGTTCACCAGGCTTGCCAAGGTCCGGTCATTATGGAGTAATCCACTCTTTGCCTTAGCCTCCCAGGCTGTAATATCCGATTCCTTCATGGCCGACTTTTGGGCAGCTGTAAGAGGCAAATAATCTTTATAATGTGTTTCATTCACCTTATCATTAAGCTCAGCTAGGATCTTGTTATACGAATCAACTAAAGATTGGATATTGGCGACTGCCGTGTCCGTATCCTTGACCACGCTTACAGTGATTGCAGTTCCTGAAGCCAGCTTAGCTGCTATATCGGCTCCTGTCGCACCAGGCGATACACCCGTCAGACTGTATGTCACACCGGAGATCGTGAACGTATTGCTTGCTTGGCTCAAAGAAACACCATCAAGCTTAAATTCGGCATTTAAGCCTTTTACCGGGGTACTTGAATAGACTCCAGAACCTGCAGAAGTCTCCGTAGTTCCCCCAGATAGCTTTAAATTTCCGCCTAAAAAATTCAAGCCATTCTGATCACTACCATTAAAGTTAATTTCCGAAGATGTTCCGGTATTGGTGGTAGTTAAAAAAAATCGATCTAAGGTCCCATCATAACTAGCCTTCACATTAACGCCAGCTGTATTAAACTTATTCACTACATCATTGATAGTTTCAGTTAGAGGATCAATGGTAATCGACTGGCTTGTAGCAGTACCGTTCTTAATAGTTATGCTAAAAGGAGTAGTCGTTGACATCCCAAGTTGTGTAGCAAGCGTACCCATCGTCGGTGGGCTCGTACTGGAAATGGATGCCGTACTCGTCAGATTCACTCCACTAGCTAACTGTGCAACTACTAAGGAATGATTTACAGCTGCTGCCTCAGCATTAGCTGCCACGGTTGCTACCGAAGTATTACTGGAAGTGACCTTATTCGGGCTTAAAGTCCCCTGAAGTTTATAATTAAACAACGTATCGCGGAATTTGCTGATATCATCATACACTGTATTGTAAGCAGTCTTTTGCCATTGCGCTAGCGTTTTCTTTTGTAACAAAGCATCGCTTTTTGCTTGCTGACCAGCCATTAGCTTTTTAACGAGTGCGTCAATATCCATACCCGAACCAGATAGACCATAAGTTCCTCCTACCGAACTAACTGACATGTACAAAACCTCCTATCGAAAAAACTATTAGCTAAATTTTTTTGTCCAAAAGTATCCCCACATAATCCCGAATTGCAGCCATTGTATCAAGAAATTCACTAGAAGGAAATTCTTTTAGTACTTTATTATTAGTTTGGTCAACTACTTGAACCATCAATTGGTTCGATTTTTCATGAACCTTAAAATGAATTGTTGCATCCATTGCTTGCACAAATCGATTCATAGCTTCCGTCATCTGGGTTAAATCTTTTAGATTTACCGGCTTGTTCCTGGCCTTATCATCAGTTGAAGTAGACAGCAATTTATCCCCAATGTCACCTGACTCCTTCGTTGGAACACCGACAACAGGCTGAGTAGTGGAATTCGTCTTAGCTAACATTGCAGAACTACCAAAATCTACAGATGTTTTTACCATGCTAATATCCAAATTAAACACCTCTGAATTCAATCATCTAGTAAATGTATCGTAATAAGTGTTTAAAATCTTTAGGCTTTATATGAGAACTATCTCAATAAAGCCTAAACTTTCCTCAATATTTAGAAATGATGTCATCTTATATATTTATTCTCTTTGATTTTATATTTTGAAATATAAATCTTATTTTCTTCTACATCATTCACAACCGTTGCTCCTGCCGCAATTATACAATTATCTCCTATTGATATACTTTCTAAAATCGTAGACCCTGCACCGATATAACAATTCTCGCCTATTTTTACCCCACCAGATATGCAAACAGAATTAGAAATCATGCTATAATTCTTAACAATTACATCATGGGAAATTACACAATTATGATATATAAATACATGATCTCCAATTCTCGCATTTGAAGATACAATCGTTTGCGGAAAGATAACAATTCCTTGCCCTAAGACTGCAGTTTTATATATTTTAGCATCTGAAGCTATTAGATTTATAAAACTACTCAGCTCTACTTTTCCCAGCTTTCTCCTACGTTGCATCATAGATCGATAACTGCCTAATCCTGAAATGAACTTTACTTTTCCATCAAAATTACTCATGTCTTCTAATTTACCTATTATTTCCTCACCGTGTTTAACGTCATCTAAAAAACCAATCACAGTGTATTGCTCTGAAGCAATCTCACCTAACTCTCTACCAGTCCCACCATAAGTAAGAATTACTACTTTATCTTTCATCATTTCACCTTCATTGAAATGAAAGAATGTCTAAAACATTCTTCGAAACAAAATCTACCATTTCAATATCTAATCCTTGATATAGAGGTAGCGCTAACCCATACTTATATAATCGCTCAGAATTATTACCTATGGCCTTTTCACAATCAATACTGTATTTTCGAGCATAGTATGAAAGCATATGGAGTGCATTAGCACCTATATTCGTTTCAATGCCTCTTTCCCGGAGAATTGATATTATTCGATCACGGTCACATGAATTAGCTAATCTGATCATGAAAGTTTGCCACGCATGTCCATTTACCTCTTCGGGCAACTGGACTTTATCAGAAATAAGATTCTTTATATATTTTTTTTGCAATTTACTGCGTTCCATTAACCAATTATCAAATTTCAATAATTGGACTCTACCTAAAGCGGCTTGAATATTGGTCATCCGATAATTAAATCCAGGCAAAACAAAGTCCATACCATTATCATTGCGCTGAATGCCATGATTACGCCATACACGTAATTTAGCAGATAATTCAGTGTCATTAGTAGCAATGGCGCCACCTTCTCCAGTGGTAATTGCTTTACGCGGATGGAAGGAAAAGCACCCTGCTTGTCCAAATGCACCTACTTTTTGCCCATTA
>DAIEHY010000050.1 GCA_027353165.1 Desulfosporosinus sp. | reverse complement strand
AATATCGATTCCCATGCGGTCGCAAAGCATCATTAATTCGTTGACAATGGCTATGTTCACAGCTCGATACGTATTCTCAAAGACTTTGGTTAACTCTGCAGCAGCAGGCGAAGAGACAGGGACCACGTTGGAGATCGTTTGAATGTAAAGTGCATAGGCAATCTCCAAGCAAATTGGAGTCATCCCGCCTACTACTTTCGAGGTATTTTTCGTGCTAAAGCGTTTGTTGCCCGGATCGACGCGTTCTGGTGAAAAAGCGAGGAAGAAATCTTTACCGACTTTCAGCCCCTTCTTTTCAAGGGAGGGAAGAATAACTTCTTCCGTAGTTCCGGGATAGGTTGTACTTTCTAACGTAATCAATTGACCCGGACGTAAGTATTTAGCAATTACATCTGTCGATGACTGAATATACGATATATCCGGATCACGAGTAATCGTCAAAGGCGTGGGAACACATATGATCACAACGTCGCATTCTGCGAGACGTGAAAAATCCGTAGTAGCTACTAAAATTCCACTCTGAATAAGGTCCTTAAGGTCTTCATCTTTGACATCTCCGATATAGTTGTCCGCCGCATTTACGCGGTCGACCCGTGCAGCGTTAATATCAAAACCAATAACCGGAAACCCTACTTTTCCTTTTTCTACAGCCAATGGAAGCCCTACATACCCTAAACCAATAACCCCAATTTTTGCTTCGTGCTTTTCAATTTTTTCTTTGAGATTCTTGGCAACAACATCTTCGTTGGTTATTACCTTCTGCACGGTCATCATTTTCTAAATTTCCCCCTTATCCAATTCTAAGACTCTCACTTCTATACAGTAAGAGTTTCATGTCCGGTTTTAGCTGGACGAGTTCACCGATTGACGACTTCCTTGGCCACCTTTTTACGAAAGGTTGGAATGACTGTCTGTAACAATTCAATGACTTCTTCTCGAGATAAATAACTGCCACGCTCTCGAACTTTAGACGTGAGCTCTTCTAGGAGTTTGACGTTAATGACGTTAGGCTTAGCTACGAAAATTCGGCTATGCTTTGTAGAAGTAACTCCTTCTTCTGCCGTCAATAACTCTTCAAATAGTTTTTCCCCCGGACGAATTCCTGTGAACTGTATCTTTATATCCACATCGGGTTCAAAGCCCGATAGTCGAATCAAGTCTTTTGCCAAATCGACAATTTTAACCGGTTTACCCATATCTAAAATAAAGATCTCTCCACCCCGGGCCATTGCCCCCGCTTGAATAACTAACTGAGCAGCTTCAGGAATTGTCATAAAATATCGCACCATATCAGGGTGAGTGACAGTAACCGGACCACCCTGAGCAATTTGCCGTTTAAACGTAGGGATCACGCTCCCCCGACTTCCTAAGACATTCCCGAAGCGAACAGCTACAAACTTCGTATTTGAACGAAGATCCAAGCTTTGAATGATCATTTCAGCTGTTCGTTTGGTGGCACCCATCACACTTGTGGGGTTGACCGCTTTGTCAGTGGAAATCGAAACAAATGTCTTTACATTGACCTTATCCGCTTCCTCTGCCAGGTTTTGTGTACCGATTACATTATTCTTCATCGCTTCTTCAGGGTTTCTTTCCATCAAGGGAACATGCTTATGTGCTGCAGCGTGGAATACGACACCTGGCTTATAACGATTAAAGATTAGGGAGACCTTCAGCCGATCTTTGATATCGACTATTTCTGTTATGTAGTCGACTCCCGGATGCTCAGCACGCAACTCCTGTTCAATATCAAAAATACTGTTTTCACCATGTCCTATTAAGACAAGTTTCCCCGGATTAAACCGAGCAATCTGACGACAAATTTCCGAGCCTATCGAACCACCGGCGCCTGTGATGAATACGGTCTCTCCTGCAACATAGCTTCCCACTTCCTCTAAGTCAACGGAAACGGGATCACGACCCAGTAAATCTTCCACTTGCACCTGTCGGATCGGATTGACATTCATATCTCCACTAATAATATCATAGACGCCGGGCATAATTTTAAGCTCGACCCCTGATTTCTCACAGATTTCTACAATTTCACGGACAGATTCCCCGGAAGCTGATGGCATGGCAATAATCACTTCATCGACACTATGCCCTTTTACGACGCGGGCAATATCCTTGCGCGTTCCCATAACCGGAATCCCAAGTAACTGTAACTTCTGTTTTGAATGATTATCATCAATAAATCCAATCGGTCGACCATCCCGATAATTGCGATTTTTTAGTTCTCGAGCAGCTAAGACACCGGCATCCCCAGCACCAACAATCAGTACTTGTTTTTGCGCGCCTGGGATATGGCGATCAAAGGTACCTTCCTGTAAGAGCCGCCAAATAAACCGCGAACCACCCACCAAAGCGACCATTAAAAGCCAAAGCAGCATCGCGGCTGAATGTGGCATCCTAATATAAGGCAGAGTCGCAGCATTATATAAGCCATAAAAATAAACCACTGCCACAGTTCCACCCGTTCCAACTGTGACCGCATAAACAATCGAGAGTAGCTCCCCTGTACTTGCATACTGCCAAAGACGATTATATAGCCCAAAAACGTAGAAAATCGCAAGATACAAAACAGTGGCCCCAATAGCCGTATGATAGTACATTTGATAGTAGTCTAAGGGTATCCCTTCTTCGAAGCGCAAATAAAAACTACCGAAAGCTGCCAAGTTGATTAACATAGCATCAATCAGCATTAAGATCATGGTTCGTTTGCGAAATGACAACTAGCTCAGCCCTTTCTTGATAAAACCAGTCGCTAACTTTATCGCTCTAAAGTTTACTACAACTACCCCAGTTTTACAACTATCAACCATCTGCGCAACTTATGTGCGACCTTTAAATTAGGTTTAGCGTAAGGATTTCTTTTTCTTGGATTGGTAACCAATTATGAAATAGCTATAGGGTAAAAAACTAATCAATCTTACGCTTATATAACTCAATATTACGGTCATTACAAACACAATCGGATAAAATGATGCATCCACAAATTGAATATTATAGTTTTTCAGTATCTTAATCAAGGATTGATTAAAAAAAATGTGGATTAAGTATATTCCAAACGAGTATACCCCTATATTATGTACCAGTTTTGCAAGGACACTCCTTTTCGTAGCAAGACTTCTTGCGAGATTATATAGGAGTAAAAAGGTGAGGACTCTAAAAATAGGATAGATCAATTCTGGCCCTATAAAGAAATACTGGGGTATTGTGTTATACCGATAACCCGTTGTCAAGCCTATAATGATACTAAAACTTGATCCAAAGGTTAAAGCCAAAGCTGCTATCAGCCAAGCGGAAGTCTGACGACTGAAGCGCTTTTGTAAAGCTTCATAATGATCGGATGTGTAAATTCCGATTCCAAAATAGAAAATAAAGCCGATCAAATTAAGTTTAATACCCAATAAATAAGGGGTATGTAACCCCACCATCCACAAGGTCTGAAGGATCATTAATAAGGTGATTAACAGTTCAGACTTGTTTCTTTGTCTAAAAAAATCATAAACCTTAATAAGGAGCGGATAGAAAATGTACGCTTGAATAATAATTGAAAAAAACCACAAATGGTAAGAGGCATCCGCATTTAAGATACTTGTAAAAAAAAGCTTTAAATTTGAACTCAAGGAGTGACTTCGGATAACAGCCATGTTGTTAAATACCGAATATAATACGGAAAAAAGTATGTATTGTGGAATAATGGATCGAATCCTTTTTTTATAAAACTCTATCCATGAAAAGGCTCCACGATATTTCTTCGCCAAAACAAACCCTGAGATCAGGATAAATAAGGGCACTGCAAACTGAGCGAAGATATCTGTCCATAGATTTAGTAATACTAACGTATTAAACTGTGGTACCTCGGTAAAATAGCCTGTTGTATGGATCGCGATGACGGCCAGAACACCAAATCCCCTGAGATAATTGATTTCCTCAATAGTGTTCGGTGTCGTTTGACTCATTCTAGCATTATTCATGTAATACTATTCCCTTCTTCTGCGCTACAAAACCTGCTTCAGTCTCGCCGAGTGCCAAGAATTTTCCGTATGGAACCCGTTTTGCAATGCTATAAAAAAGTAAAGGGAAAAGAACTCCCACTGCGAAGAAGCGAAGAGGGGTAATTGCTACAAGCTGACCAACTATATAAACTGATGCCAGATGTAAATACATAATTACCATAGCTGCTCTCCCTAGGCGAACTAAACCGTATTCGAGCAAAGGGAATTTACTAAAAATCATACTTACTTTAATCAATAGTAAGGAAAAGACCAGGGGCAAGATCAGATTCGTCCCCTCATAATAATACTGTCGATGTTTCATATCTAACCCATAATCAAGGATTTGATGTGAATAGAGATAAATAAAACCTAAGGAAATTACCAACGATAGTCCAAAGATTATCGTACGCTGAGTAGGTCTTTCCATTAGCTGTCGTTGCTTAATTAAATAACCCAAAGCATAGAAGGCAAGCGCATATAGGCCAACATCCACATTCCAAGGTACAAAGCTGCCCTCCCAATACCGTGATTCCCAGTAAGCTAATATAAAGCAAACGGCTACAAACATTGCTTTTAAAAACCCGGAAGGGACCTTTCGACATAAATAATCGAAGCATATTTGTACACTAAACAAACAGGTTGTGAACCAAAACGTAGCGTACACTCCTTCTAAGAGACTCCCGCCTAATAAAAGGGCTTTCCAATTTTGTTGCAGAAAATAGCTTGCCGGTTGCCCTTTCCAAAGGCTTATCCCGACCATCATCAGTGTCAAACTTGTTAAGTAAAAAAGATATGGTACCAATAAGTGTTTCGCTTTTTTCTTTAGATAAGCGAGTGCCGTTTGATGCGGTTTGAATTGATATAAATATCCACTAACCAAGAAAAACAGTGGCATATGAAACCAAAACATATAAAAGGCATTTTTACCGCCTGAATGCCCCCAAACTACCGACAGAATGCCAAATCCTTTTAATATATCAACCCAATCAATTCGTTTTAATTCTGAGTCATTGCCGGCTCCCACGCTCCTAGCCCCCTCTTTTTCACACTCACCCTAGTTTATCATACACTATAGTTCTTTGCATAAAAAAGGACTATCTTGTCGTTACGACGATAGTCCTATAGGTATACGCCTATTGCTTAGACCTCTATCTTACTGAATTGTGCTCTCACCAGTAATCAACCAACGGGAATTTTGTTTGACTAGATTTACACGTACCTGAACAATTTGTTCATGCTCTTCCCCTACTGCTGCGCCATCGGCTAAATTATAATCCTTAGCCTTATAGCGATAATCCACTCGAAGGGTGGCTGTATTTTCCCCAAGGCTTTCCACATCGATTTGATCAAAGGTTATTTCGCTAACATCTAGACCAATTCCCTGGACTAAATACTCCTCTGCCCGCCGGGCATGTTTTTCAAACAATTCTCCCGTATAAGCTTTCGCTAACTTTTGTCTAAAGGTAGCCATATCTGTGGATTTCCAGGCCCCGAAGAAAATTCCTATATTCTGTTTATAATCTGCAATCACCTGTTGGGTTATCAGAGAGCCTCCATTGACCTTTGAAGTATTTGCCTGATCATTGTCAGATAGTCCCTCCGGTATAGTACTCTGACCTGAAGGAGTTTGAACTGGAGTGTTAACCAATCCAGAAACTGGTTGTATCTTATCTTCGCCACGTAGTTTGGAAATAAAAGACGTTGGAGAACTCGAATTCGTGAGTAAAGACACTCCCAGGGTTCCAACTAATACTCCAAGACCCAAAGCCAGCGCTCCAAATAGATAATTCATTTTACGCATAAAGACCAAAATCTCCTTTAAATGGATTTTTATTACTATTCTTGCCTCTCTGAAGAGATTTTAGACATGAAAAAACCACAAGACCTGTCTGATCTAGGCAGGCCTTGTGGGTATTTAGTTTTTAAACTCTTAAATTCAGCGTTCAACCTAGTGAAACTAGGTCACAGTCTACTGAACTTAGTTGCCTATTCAATTTTTAATGAAAAAATAATACAGACGCCCCTCCTAAATGTTTCCGTTCCACTCGTCAACCTATGATATTTGCTCTTAAGTCCTAGTTACTGGCCTATATATTAAACTCAATTCATTGAGAGAGTCCTATGTCTCTACCCTCTTCTTCTATGCAGCCATCTACACCTTGAAAATAATTCAGCATAATTGTTATCGCCTATATTACTTCAACTAAACTTTATATCATTCCTGCTTATATTACATCGGAGGTGTCTGAATTAATTGCGTTTGGTTGCAAATGGCGTTGCTCCGTAGATCTTAGAGTTTGCATCATTACGCATAAGATGGGAATCAAGATCATGAATTCCCTGGTGGAATTGTTCAATCCGCGTTTTATCTTTTGAATCAAATGCGTCAATGCCGCTGTTAAGGAGGACATCAAAGTAACTGGTGAAGCTTAAAGCCTTGGAAGCGTTCGCTTCATTTTTATATTGCTTATCCAATAATGTTTTGTGGAATACGATGTACTTTTTAATATCTTGCTCATTCATCTGTGGACCTGCCGCTGGTCCATAGAGATAACCATCTACATATTGGTGGATGTTCCATGCAGAGCCGAATACTAAAGTTTTAGCATCACCGCTTAAGGCAGTCTCACCGAAGAACATTGTAACCGAAGGTGCCAAATTGATCAGTTTGGTATCCGGTTCCCTGTATTTGTTCTTGGATCCAACATCACCTTGGGGAGGCGCGTTGATGGTAATGGGTGCCGTAGGTACTGTAAGTTCTGTCGGTGGAGTCGTTGTTTGTGCGGCACCCGATTTTACGGGCGGGGCAGTACCCTCTGGCAAAGCTGTGCCATTACTGCCATTTACTGCTGGAGTTTGAATGACTACCTGGTCCGTGATAGCGCTTTGTTGCATAAAAACCTTCCAGACACTGGGACCATAAACTCCAGCAGCGACAACAGCACCCGCTAGAACCAACGTTCCCGCTAAGGTTACTATCCTCTTTTTGTCGATTGGTATCATTAGTCTCTTCCCTCCTTCATTCTTTATTACGGTACGTCAATATATTACCAATTTTTAGGAGAAAAGGCTGTCGTTTTTGCTGTAGAGCTTGGCCCATTTTCCGTTCTCTATTTTCCTAAAAACTAATAGTAAGCTCTTCATCTTTAAAATTCGCGAGAATTATCCAATATTATCCAGATTAATTTGCACCTTTTTTGTTCTCAGGAATTATTTAAATAAAAAAAAGCCCTTCCATTTCAAAATCAACTGAACATGGAAGGGCATTATGTTCTATACAATGTCAAATTTGTGAACCAAGGTTCGTAAGTAGCTGGTAAGCCCTTCTGAAAGATCTTCTCGGCGCAGGGCATAATCAATCGTCGCTTCCACAAACCCTAACTTGTCCCCTACGTCATACCGTCGACCTTCAAATTCGTATGCAAGAATCTCTTGATATCGACCCAGTTCCTTAATGCCGTCAGTCAGTTGTATTTCCCCGCCTTTGCCTGCTGGAAGAACGCCTAAAATTCCAAAAATCTCGGGATTCAAAATATAACGTCCCATAATTGCTAAATGTGTATTGGGAGCATCTTCTGAACGTGGTTTCTCCACCATATTCTTGGCACGATAAAGTCGGTCCGCAAATTTTTCTCCGTCTACAATCCCATATTTAGAAGTATCTTCGAGCGGAACTTCTTGCACCCCTACCATACTTGCTCCATAGCGTTCGTAATGATTCATCATTTGCCGCAATGCAGGCACTTCGGAGTAGATAACATCATCCCCTAAGAGAACAGCAAACGGTTCATTTCCGATAAACTTTCGAGCACTGTAGATTGCATGTCCCAAACCTAGCGCCTCTTTTTGCCTAACATAATATATGTCCGCCATCCGAGCAACATCTTGTACTAAATCCAAGAGCTCCTCCTTGGCTTGTTTTTCTAAAAACGTTTCTAGTTCCATTGAGCGATCAAAGTGGTCTTCAATAGCCCGTTTGTTGCGACCTGTAACAATTACGATATCCTCAATTCCCGATTGAATAGCCTCTTCAACAATGTATTGAATAGTTGGTTTATCTACAATAGGCAGCATCTCTTTTGGCTGAGCTTTTGTTGCTGGCAAAAAACGGGTTCCCAGTCCTGCTGCCGGAATGACTGCTTTTCGAATTTTACGCATCGATGACTCCCCTTTGAAATCTATTTTCTACCCTTAAATATATAGAACAGTAACCCCATAAATTCTTAAGTGCTTCAAAGAATTATAATCATAAATTCGACGTACGAATATGATTACCTCCCTATTATTTAATCTTAATGTAAAATTATCCAGAAAAAGGTGAGGGCAATTTATGCCCTCACACTTATCATTACTCATTATATGTTACTCCTGAAACGCCTTGACGTCGTGTTAAAAGGTTAGCCTGCTCTATGCTCTAAAGTTTAAAGTGGTCCATTAACTGCTTCAATTCCCCAGCCATTTCATTTAAATTTTCGGCTGAAGCAAACAACTCTTCAACAGAAGCGTTTTGTTCTTCTGCCGCTGCAGCGGTAGTTTGGGTTCCAGCAGACGTAGCTTCTGCTTGAGTTACTACGTTATTCATACCAAGTTTAATTGTTTCCCCATCTTGCTGTACTTTCTGAACCGTTGTTTCAATGTTCTGTGCCAATTCAGTACTTTCTTCTACTGAACTAAGAATAATAGAAAACTGGTCTGATATCTCTTTTAAATAAACGCTCCCTTGGTTTACGCTCTCCACACTTGATTTCATGCCTTGATGGGCACTTTGGGAGGCTTGTTGCATCTCGTTGACTCGTTGAGAAATCTCGACTAAGCTGGTTTGGACTTGTTCAGCAAGTTTGCGCACCTCTTCTGCGACCACTGCAAACCCTCGTCCATTTTCTCCGGCACGTGCAGCTTCAATCGCTGCATTTAACGCTAAGAGATTTGTTTGCTGTGCAATACTATCAATTATTTGCACGGTCGTAGCAATCTCCTCTGATTTTTCATCCACTTGTCCTATGACTTTGCTCAGATTTTGGACCTGATTCTCAATATCCTTCATTTGTCCGACTACTTGTCCAAGCGCGAGATTTCCATGCTGTGAAAGTTCGGCAGAACGTCTTGAGGCCAAGCTTACTTTTTCTGCATGCTTCTCAGTCGTATTAAGTTCATCGATTACTTGGCTCATCCGTTGATAGTTTTCGGTCATTACTTTAACTTGTAGTTGCGAATCAGTCGCAATTATGCTTGCTGACGTGGCCACTTGTTCTGCGCTCTGTGCCGATTGCTCAGCACCTAGACGCATTTCCTGAGCAGTTATCGTTAATTGATCCGCCATACCTACCACTTTCAAGATGATTTCTCTCAGCGAAATGACCATATCTCCAAAAGCCTTTTGTAACTCTATGCCTTCGCGATTCCAGGGCTTCCAGGGAGACTTTTTCTTACGTACAATATCTCCCACAGCAATTTCGTTCGCATTGAGTACTAGATTGCTCATCATCTTACTGAGAGCACGACTAAGAAACCAGCCAATCAGGATGCTGACCAGAACATCTATTACTATAAGTATTATAGAGAGTTTTGAGGTCTTAGTGAAAATTTGGTTTGTTTTATCCGTACTATTCGTGTTTACCCTATCCATTTTTGAGTCAACCATTTTTTGCAACATATCTGCTGCCGTCTGGTTTTTGGTAGCAGCAACTCCAAACATATTGGCCTTAGACTCATCAAGCCTATTTTCCACGGCATCTTGAATGGTAATTTGTGCTGAAATAACATAATCATTCCATGCGAGTTTGAACTGTTTCCATGCTTGATCTTCTTCGGGCGTTTTAGAAAAGGCTTCAAACTTCGCCATGTGTTTAATCATCGCATCTTTTTTCACATCAATTTGGTCTAAGAATTTCTGACGCTCGTCGATTGAGCGTGCACTGACAGCTAAGACGACATTAGAGCGGTAGGCCTGGGCGTCAAAATGCATCTGAGAGAGTACGTTCATGGGAACCACATCCTGTTGATAGACCTGATTTGAATTATTGTGCAACTGAGACATCCCATAAATCCCGATAGCTCCAACTACGCCGGCCGCCAAGGCAATAAAGAGCATCAACGCCGTAACTTGAAAGCCAAGCCTTAAATTTCTGTAGTTCAAATCTTCCACTCCTTACACTGCTGTCTAGATTAGCACTAATTCTACATCAGCCCAGAATATCCTTTTTGTAATGTTGCAAAAGGTAAAATTTTGTCTGATTTGTGATACTTTTCATGTTTATAATTGAGTGTATTGTATTTGTATATATTAAGTTAAGCAAACAAAAAAAACGCAAGAGCATTTATCACTCTTGCGTTTTTTTGTTTGCTTAATTTATTTATTTTCGACAACCGTCTCGACTTTTTCTAAGACTTGATCAACAAGGCCATATTCTTTGGCTTCTTCGGCCGTCATATAATAGTCGCGCTCCGTATCTTTTTCAACCTTCTCAAGGGGTTGCCCGGTTCTCTCCGAGAGAATCCTGTTCATTTTTGCTTTGGTGCGAAGCAATTGCCTAGCGTGAATTTCAATCTCAGTCGCTTGCCCGGATAAACCATGACCCCCGATTAACGGCTGATGGATTAAGACTTCCGAGTTTGGTAGTGCCACCCGTTTCCCCTTCGCACCGCTCGCTAAAAGGAACGCACCCATACTTGCTGCCATACCAATGCAAATCGTACGGACATCTGAGCGAATGTACTGCATAGTATCATAAATGGCCATCCCGGCTGTAATTGAACCACCTGGGCTATTAATGTAAAGATTAATATCCTTTTCTGGATCTTCTGCTTCAAGGAAAAGCATTTGCGCTACTATAAGATTGGCTACATCATCATCGATACCACCCCCGAGGAAAATAATCCGATCTTTTAATAATCGGGAGTATATATCGTAGGAGCGCTCCCCACGATTCGTTTGTTCCACTACCATTGGGACTAGATAGCCCATTCACAATTCCCCCTATTCTCTTTGTTTAGCGTACTGCATTTCTACTCATTATATTCTTGCCGATTAACTTTATTTTAGTACAAAGGTCAGGCAAGGTCAAATGATTTCTTGAACTTCATTAAAATTCTTGTCCCCCTCGAGCTAGTTTGAACCGAAATTTTCGCATCATGCCGGGCAGCTATTCCGTAACAGACAGCCAATCCCAAACCAGTCCCTGTATCTTTGGTCGTAAAAAAAGGTGTACCTAACTTATCCATCACTTCTGGTTTAATTCCCTCACCTTCATCTTGAACCTCCAAGATAACTTCTTGAGCCAACATTGACGTTTTTATTATAAGGCTCCCACCTTTGCCCATTGCTTCAAGTCCATTCCGTGTTAAATTAAGGATAACTTGACGGATTTCGTTCTCATCGAGAATTAAATCAGGGATCGTCTCTAATTGAATTGTTACCCACTTGTCATCACGAATAGCATCCGCTTGGACGAGCGGCAAAATATTGTTAATAATTTCATTTAAGTTATGCCGGGCAAACTCGGTTATTTTCGTCCTACTTATTGAAAGAAATTCCGTAATAATAGTGTTAGCTCGGTCAATCTCGCTAATCATAAGCGGAATATACTCGCTGAATTTAGCAGAATTTTTATTTTCTCCAAGAAGTTGCAAAAATCCTTTAACCGTTGTCATTGGGTTTCTAACTTCGTGACCAATACTAGCGGCCATTTCCCCAACCAAATTCAACTGATCCATCCGCACCATTTCTTTCTCCAATTTCAGTTGAGCGGTAACATCTCTAACAATTGTTGATACTCCAATGGACTTTCCACTATAATCCTTAATCGGGGAGATTGTCATATAAACGTTGATGATCTGTCCATCCTTCTTGATCCGAGTTGTCTCATAATGTGAGAAAGGTCTTCCTTGAGAGATTGCCAACAAAACCTCATTAAACTCAAACTGCTTGTCTGGGGGAATCAGTTTTTTAACCGACTCACCAATAATTTCCACCTCAGAGTATCCGTAAATACACTCTGCCCCTCTGTTCCAATCGGTAATCACTCCTTCAAAGGTCATTCCTATAATTCCATCCTCTGATGATTCAACAATTGATGCCAATCGAAAAACTTTTTCTTCGATCTGTCCGCGTTCCCAAACTGCTTTCGTCAGCAGTTGGTTCATTTCTTCTAATTTTGCCGTCCGTTCTTTCACGAGCTGCTCAAGATGATTTTGTTGAATAAATTCTTGAAATCTTGATTTGTAAAGGGTTAAGGATAAAGTCCAGGAGACAAAAATAAGCATTAAACTATTAATATAATGGCCATTAAGCACAATCAGATTATGTTGATTGCGAGTTATTCCAATTATAACGATAAGGTAGGAAGCCAAATACATGAAGAAACTAATCGTTGGCCTTAAATGGAAAAAAAGAGCTACCCCGAAGCAACCTATAATATAAACTGTCAGTTGTCCATGAATCAACGGATCAATCCACCCTGTGGTGACTGCACTGAGGAACAAAATAAAGCACGCGAAAAAGGCCTCGCAAACCATAT
Organism: Desulfosporosinus sp.; assembly: GCA_027353165.1. Classification (GTDB taxonomy): domain Bacteria; phylum Bacillota; class Desulfitobacteriia; order Desulfitobacteriales; family Desulfitobacteriaceae; genus Desulfosporosinus. The sequence goes on along the minus strand of DAIEHY010000050.1, from coordinate 98 downwards.
GGGGCCATCTCACGCGGTCTTCCGAAGGAAGGTTAATTCTCCAGTATAACAGCGTTATCAATACCATCCCAAATCCTAATACAACATGAGAATAAAAT
>DAIEHY010000004.1 GCA_027353165.1 Desulfosporosinus sp. | reverse complement strand
GACTTAAGGCCTCGCGGGTTGCACCGGCTACAGCCCCTTCATCCCCATGTGTTTCTTGAATAGCTCCTTCGCGTTTGGCCGCCACTATGGCACGCTCCACGATCTTGCGAACCGAGCTAATATACTCTCCTCCATAATCGACCGCAGCCGTTTTAACCCCAAGTCGATGATATGACTCTTTTAATTGAGCTTCTTCTTCTCGGCTTTCTGTCATAGCCATTCTTAAGGCTGCGAGCGCTATTTTTTTACTTTGTGCCATACGCGTTCTCCCTTTCCCACGAATTAACCCCACTTATCTACGCCCTCTACTAGTATAAAAAGGCTCCCCTAGATATAACGTATAGAATGGTAGAAAAAGACACTGAACAGTGTCTTAAAATTCCGATTAAACCATCCCACCATTCTACTACATAAACGCGGAACATTCCATTCTACCGTTCTACCCTCCTTTTCTCATGAATGAGAAACCATCATACTTTATGATTTATACTTTATGATTTATGGATAATTATAGTACGCTAACAAGTGCTTTGCAACATTAAGGTCTTACACTCACATTCTGTTGATTACCTTGCACCACAAAAACTTGGTTAAGACGCGGCTCAAGTAATTGGGGATCTTTTTTAAGAACTTGAACCTGTACGCGCTGAGCTATTCCTACCCCATCTAGTTGGATTTGACCCGATTGAACGGTTAATTGTTGTTCCCCTTTCGCTAAAGTCGCTATCACTTTGCCATTTTGGATCACACGAACCGGCAGAGCAGGTACCGCTTTAAGTGTCAAATTCCAGATATTAACAGTATCAACTAAGGTGGACTTTTCAAGAGGGGGCAAATCCAGCGGAGGTGCTTCAACCCTTTCCGCCATCGCCATATAAAATTCCACCGGGTCTCTTGTAGCACTTAACTGCATCAAAACAAGGACTACCGATGCCAAGACCATCACGCGAATGATCCGACGTTCTCCCCGCTGAACAATATTCCACATCCACTCTAATAGACTTCCTCTTCGACGCACTTTGCATCACCTCGAAAAAAGTGTATGCAGGAAATGTCTTAAACAGACCACGGTGAAGCAACCTGATGAGTTGCAAACCCTGCCCGATACCCCATAGCAAATGCAGCCTGGAGGTTATATCCTCCCGTAATACCGTCGACATCAACCACTTCGCCTGCCCAATAAAGCCCTTGCAGACATTTAGAAGCCATTGTCTTAGGGTTAATTTCTTTTACATCCACCCCACCGGCTGTTACAATTGCTGTCTCAATGGAAAGAGTGCCGATAATTGTGATGGGCAACTCTTGTAACAATCTGACCAAGTATTTTCGTTGTTCGCGGCTGATTTGATGCACTACCCCTTCCGGGTTAATCCCACTTAAATGGATCATGACGGGGATTAAGCTTTGGGGCAAAAGGTCATCGAGAGCATTCTTAAACTGCTTGTTACTATACTTTTGAAAATCCCGTTGAACTCGAGCATCTAATTGTTCCTGGGAAAGGGCCGGTTTGAAATTAATCCTTAACTCAACCTTTTCCCCGACCCGCAACGCATCCCCGGCTCGACGGCTCATGGTTAAGATAATGGGCCCGGAGACCCCAAAATGTGTAAATAACATTTCTCCAAACTCAGTTATTTGCTTCTTGCCAGCTATCCACAACGACCCCTCCACGTTTTTCAAGGCTAATCCTTGAAGTTCTTTCACCCAGCTTTCTGCCGTTTTAAGTGGAACTAAAGCGGGTCTGGGGTCAATTACTTTGTGCCCAAGGTTGCGGGCAAACCGAAAGCCATCTCCACTCGACCCGGTTGCTGGATAGGATAAACCTCCCGTACAAATGATTACCACAGGGGCAAAGAAGCTTTGCTGACCATTTCCTCTTACACCCCTCACCTGACCATCCTTAACTAAGATCTCCTCTACGATAAATCCGGTTCGAATCTCTACTCTCGATTCTGTGAGAAAGGTTACTAAAGCCTCTACAATCTTTTCTGCATCATCTGAAACTGGGAACACACGCCCTCCACGCTCAACTTTCGTCTCGACTCCGTATTGAGCAAAGAACTCTCGCAAAGCCACGTTATCAAACCCTCTTAAAATGCCGTGTAGGAAACGTCCATTGCCTGGATAATGGCTGATAAAATCTGCTACGTTTTCTTCGTTCGTTATGTTACAACGTCCTTTTCCGGTAATCGCAATCTTCCGTCCTAGACGCTCTTTCTTTTCAACTAAGAGAACCTTTGCCCCCCCCTTTGCAGCTTGTCCAGCGGCCATCATACCCGCAGCGCCGCCGCCAACCACAATAACCTGATACTCGTTCATAGCTTATTCCTTTCTTGTTGGCTTTTGCCCTTCGAACTCTTCTATGCTAAAATTATCAATATCCCTAACTTAATGGACTAAGATCTAAATTTGGAGGAATGCTTGATGAGTCTCGATCAACGAACGATTGTTCTAACGCAAATCTCGGCAGCAGTAGCCTGTAATGCCCTTGCAACCCTTCGTGTTGCAGTCACAGAGGCCTTAGCCCTAGGTTTAGCTGCAGAGGAAATTGAAGAAGTCATTAATCTGGCTAAAGAAATTCAACAACAACCTATATCTCATGTAACCCATTTAACCAATCAACTTTTGCGGGAATCCAAGAAACACCCGCACGAGCACAGTGACCAGTGCGGGTGTGGATGCGGGAACTAGCTCGAAAAAAAACTACGACTCTCTGGATCACTGGTAGCGCATACTAGGCACAACTCTGCTTTATCAAAAATTCGTTTGCCGCATCGAGTACAATAACTTGGCTGTCCCTCATGAATTAGTATCTTACCAGTTAATAAACGATGTGACAATGATTTAAGACCAAAAGACAAGGCTTGAGGTGGGCAAGTTTCTACACAGCGCTGGCAATGAACACACTTTTGGGGTTCCAGAATAAGTCGCAGGGAGAGGATCTTTTCCTCTTTGTCCTGCTCTTCAGTACTTGGATTAAGATCTCGAGTTTCTCGCTTCTGCAACGCGCCTTGTGGGCAAATCGCTGCACAAACACCGCAATTTGTACAACTATCTGCCACAGTTAAAGCCCTAAACGGAATTTTTCCATCAGGAGTATCCCCCAAAGCTTCAATCAACCATTGACGTGATTTGGGCATTGAATAAGTTTCGTCCCCGGCTAAGCTCGGCAGCCATTCTTCCATCTTCTCCAGGCTCCTTTGCCTCCACCCAGACTTTGTTACCCTTTTATTTGAGACAGGGGCTTTAAACGCTGGTTCTAGTTTGACTGCACTACCATCATCTGCGCGAACTTGGATTTGAACAGCTGGATGCTCTGGCCAGTCCAGATGAACCTGTTTAAAAACCTTGACACTCGATGCACAAGCATGACGATCATCGCACTCTGAACAAACACCCGTCATGAGCGTAACAGACTTTCTCTTAGCTAAAATCATGAGAGTCATCCAACTATCACGATCAAACATTCCCAAACAAGGGATCTCAAAACCTTGTGGTCTTGCCTTAGGGCAATTTAAAATTATTTTTTCGTTTTCGATTAAAAAATCATGAAGTCTATCCATCGTTCGATCCGCAAATCCGTCGCTCGGGCACACGGCCATACATACTCCGCATTCTGTGCAACGTTTTGCTTCCAACTGCCGATATTCCGAAATCGCTTGATGCGGACAATGCTCTATACACAAGCGACAAGGTCGCGCATAAGGTTTTTTTGAATTAAGACAGTTTCCATTGAAATATACCATTTGACATGTCATCATTTTATCCTCACTATCACAATTCTAACCATGACTATTAATTCGCTTCTAATCCATAATTTCCTCTAATGGCCCATAACAAGCTACCTTTCCAATAAAGGGACGGAAACATGTTTAGTGTTTCCGTCCCTTTTAGTCTATATCCATACTCAAATACCTTGCCAACTGTCTCTCCACGCCGAGCAAATGATCCAACATAAACTTTTGTGCATCTTCTATGTCATGATTTTTAATCGCCTTATAAATCTTACAATGCTCATCATATAATTTCTTAGGAGTCTCACCGTGTTCGTAAAGTCTACTGCGACTAGTTTTGAGGGCCTTTTGCATAGTATCCGAAAGTGTGTTCATGAGACGAATCAAAATTTTGTTATGCGTCGCCCTTGCAATTGCATAATGGAATTGATGATCAGCTTCTTCCCCTAAACGATGGTTCTTAAGGTCCTTTCGCATGGTTTCAAGTGCATCAAACAAATCTTTGATCTCATCTTCTCCCGCTCTCTCAGCAGCCAATCCCGCAGCCTGAACCTCTAAAATTTTGCGAGCTTCATAAAGTTCCAAATCCGAATCCGTTTCAATGAATAGCATCCATGCAAGCGGTGTCACTACGGATTCAATATTAACCTGCCTGATATAAGTTCCTTCTCCAGAGCGCACTTCAATCAAACCCATCATCTCCAGAGCACTAATAGCTTCTCTGATCGAGGCACGACTTACTTGAAACCGCTCTACCAATTCACGTTCTGAAGGTAACCTATCACCGGGTTTTAACTGTCCTTCAGCAACCAGGTGTCCAACTTGGTCAACAATCTGCTCATAGATTTTCCGGGTCTTTATGGGTTTTAAATTCACCCTAGTTTCACTCCTCGTTAAATCTCTATCCAGACTTTATACCACACATCAGTTTACCATAATTTTGGAACAAATAAAACATGGAAACACTTATATTATTAAGTGTTTCCATGTTTAACCATCTCGTTTCGACCACCCTTAATGAGCTATTAGTTTTTTTTACCTGCCCGATAAGATTCTGCTAAAATTTGAATTGTGTGAACGACTTCTTCTTCAATCCCAGCATTCTCTACCCCACTTTTCAATTGTAAGCGGCAGGCAGGACAACCCGTTGCTACGGTGTCCGTATGAGTTAGGGCAATATCAGCTGTTTTATGATCCGAAATCTGTACTGAAAGATCGGGATGAACGATGCTAAACGATCCAGCCATACCACAACATCGACCCGGCTCTTTCATTTCAATCACTTCTACTCCAGGAATACTAGTAAGGATTTCGCGTGGTTCACGGCTTATTCCTTGACCACGGTTTAAGTGGCAAGGATCATGATAAGTTACTTTACGTTCCACACGACCTAAGCCTTCCTTTTTGAAAGGTACTTTATGAATTAGAAACTCAGAAATGTCATACGACTTCGAAGCCCATTTATCCGCCAACACCTTAAATTCCGGGTCATTCTCCAATAGTTCTGCGAAGACATGCTTCCAAGCAGTTCCACCTGAAGAACAGGCCACGACTAAGGCATCGGCACCCAATTTTTCAAACGCACGCAAATTGCGTTTTGCCAAGGCACGCGCTGAAACAACGTCCCCATTAACTGAAGCGGGGATCCCGCAACATCCCTGGCCCCTCGGAATAACAACTTCGATATCATTTTCATTAAGCACCTCGACCACAGCCCTACCGATATCTGTGTAGAAATAATTGATCATACAACCCGTGAAGAATGCCACTCTCATTTTTGGGTTGTTAACCCGTATAACTTCTGGAAACTCTGATCGCAGAGTCTTTTTCGCTAACATTGGAAACACTTTTTCGGTTCCAATTCCAACATCAAAACGCATGCGTGCGATCCGATCACTTTTATGAGGTAAGTGTTTTAAGGCTACACCTTGGAATATGCTACCAGTCTTCATGCCCAGATCAAATAAACGCTGCATCTTTAAGGCGGTAAACGCAATCTTCTTGACCGAGTGTAACCCTTTTTTGCGTACTGCTTCTGCCCTAGCAGCTAAAATAATTTTATCAAATCTGACCCCACAAGGACAGTTCGTATTACAGGCCATGCAAGTAGTACAAAGAGAAAAGCGATCAGCTAATCCTTCAGTCATGTCAAGTTCCCCTGCAAGGAGGTACTCTACTAAGCTGATCTTACCTCTTGCAACTCCCACTTCTTGACGAGTTTCTTTATAAATTGGACATACGGCCATACAGTTTCCGCACTTCATACATTTATGGAGTTCATCGGTAATCGAATCCAGCGAATTATATACGGACACGATTAGTCCCTCCTTACAATCTTCCCAGGGTTCAACAAATAGTTGGGATCCAGGGCTTCTTTTATTTGTCGCAGTGCCGCAACGCCGGCTTCTCCAAATTCCCAATCTAGATATTTCATTTTGGCAATCCCAATCCCGTGTTCCCCTGAAAGAGTTCCCCCCAAAGAAATTGCTGCTTGGAAAATTTCGTCGACGGCAAGGTGAACTCGTTTCATTTCATCCTCGTCCCGTTGATCCGTAAGAATCGTAGGATGTAAATTTCCATCTCCTGCATGCCCAAAGGTAGCGATTAGGAGACGATGCTTTTCGGCAATCTTACGAATTGCCTTGAGCATATCAGGAATTTTGCTTCTAGGAACCGTCGCATCTTCTAAAACGGTTGTCGGTCTTTTCTGAGCAAGAGCTGGCAAGGCACTACGACGAGCCAACCACAAAAGATCGCGTTCTTGATCGTTCTTGGCGATTTTTACCTCAACTGAACCCTCTGTTTGCAAAATTTGCTCTACCAAAACCGCTTCTCGTTCAACCACTTCTCTGTACCCATCTACTTCAACTAAAAGGACAGCTTCAGCATCCATAGGCAATCCCGCATGCACAAAATGTTCTACGGTTTGAATAGTCGCATTATCCATAATTTCGAGGGTTGCTGGGATAATCTTATTCCGGATAATAGAGGCAATTGCATTTCCAGCCTTATCGAGGTTATCAAAAACAGCTAGAATACTTTTCCGAGTTTCTGGAGCTGGAATTAGTTTGACAATGATTTCAGTAATGATCCCCAGAGTGCCTTCAGCCCCAGTGAAGAGGGCTACTAAATCATACCCAGTGACATTTTTAACCGTTTTTCCTCCCCAACGAAGGACTTCCCCATTGGCTAGAACCACTTTTATACCCATGATATAATGTTTAGTTACACCGTATTTCAAACCGCGCAATCCACCCGAACATTCTGATACCGAGCCACCCATAGTCGCTGTAGTTACGGTTCCCGGATCCGGTGGATACAACAAACCCAGTTTAGTCACTTGATCATTAAGAGCTTGTATAATCACTCCAGGTTGAACAGTTGCCGTTAGATTGTCCTGATCTACTTCTATAATTTTATTAAGATTGAGCATAGAGAGAACGATCCCTCCCTTAGTAGGAATGGTTCCTCCACTAAGATTGGTTCCTGAACCACGTGGATAGATTGGGATTTGATATCTTCCAGCAATTTTTACAACCTCTGACACCTGTTCAGTAGAAAGGGGCGAAACTACAACATCCGGTTTATGATGTTTCATGGCGGCCGTTGCATCATAAGCATAAGTCATTAAGTCTTCCTGCTCTGTGAGGACGTTTTCTGCGCCAAGCACTTGAACAAGCTCTTGTAAAACTTCACGAGCTAACATCTATTTACCCCCTTAAAAAATAAAATAAACAAACTCTTCTTTGTCTGATGGTCAGACCAGTTATAACTCTATATTAATTTAATTTAATAGAAATTTCAATATAAAATTTTAATTCTTTTTAAAATAATAGTGGGGAGCGTATTAATTGAATGCTCCCCACTATTATCAAATTCAACCTTCACAGAAGATTTTCATTTTGTTTATCAGTCGTTTAGTGGATAAGTGAGGCAATCGTAGGCATTATACCTGCAATCGTTGGCATCATACCAGTAAACACATACGCTTGAAGATAAGTCATGACACAAACAATTAATAGGAGGAAGATCGAGTGTTTAAGTGTGAAACGGAAGAGATCAGACTCTCTACCAACTAACCCGGTTGCTGCTGCCGCCACCGCGATAGATTGTGGAGAAATCATTTTTCCCATAACACCCCCGGAGCTATTCGCTGCTACAGTCAAAACAGGATTGATGCCGATTTGTTGGGCCGAAACATTTTGCAGTTGACCGAACAGAGCGTTAGCTGAGGTATCTGAACCCGTTAAGAATACACCAAGCCAACCTAGGATTGGAGCAAAGAATGGGAAGGCGTGACCGGTTTGTGAAAACAAGAGACCGAGGGTATAGGATAGCCCGGAATAGTTTGCAATATAGGCAAAGCCTAATACTGATCCGATCGTGATGCAAGGATAGATAAGGGTTTTAAAGGTTGAGCTCGCAACTTTGGCCCCTCTAGACGGGCTGATTCCAAGAATGAACATGCTGATAATCGCCGTAATTAAGATAGCGGTACCGGCAAATGCTACGAAATCAAACTTGTATGAAGCTCCGTAAATCGTCGCTTTTTTAACGATTGGAGCCGCTTTGATGACTAAACCATCGAGTCCAGGCCAATGAGGAATCATGATAAACCATTGAAGCTTTTTAGCAATCAGATCTTTAAAGGTGTTTGTTCCCCAAATACCCACAATGAAGGTGAGTACGATAAAAGGAGACCAGGCTTTAAGAATTTGACCACTAGTATACTTTTTATACTGCTCTACCTTTTCACTTTTTTCATGTGGGAAACGCCAGATTGTTTTAGGTTTCCAAACTTTCAATAAGGCTGCTAAGCAAATGAGTGAAAATAAAGAAGCAATAATATCAGGTAGCATAGGACCGAGGTAATTTGACGACCACCACTGTGCTAAGGCGAAGGTCACACCTGCAGTAAGGATAGCCGGTAAAACTTCTTTAGCTGCTTTCCAACCAGCCATGACAATAATTAAGTATAAAGGCACGAAAATGGAGAGGAATGGAAGTTGACGCCCGACTCCAGCTGAGATAATGTTTGCGCTAATCCCAGTCGCAGCACCAGCAGCAATAATCGGAGAACCAATTCCACCAAAGGCAACCGGTGCCGTGTTGGCGAGTAAGCAAAGACCCGCTGCATAGAGAGGTTCAAAACCCAAGCCGATTAAGATTGCTCCGGTAATGGCAACGGGTGTACCGAATCCGGCGGCACCCTCTAAAAACGCACCAAACGAAAAGGAGATAAGTAACGCTTGAAGACGTCGGTCATTGGATAGAGAGGCGATTGAACTTTTAATAATATCAAATTGTCCTGCTTCAACAGTAAGGTTATATAAGAAAACGGCAGTCACAATAATCCAAGCAATAGGGAATAATCCATTTAGGATTCCGAGTACACTCGCCGAAAGCGCCAGCCCAACTGGCATCTTGTAAACAAGCACAACATCAATAATTGTCAATAAGAGCGTTGTGCTCCCAGCGACATGACCCTTCATGCGTTTAATAGCTAGCGCCCAAAATAGATAAAAAATTGGCAGGGATACGACTAAGGCTGTAAGTCCTAGGTTATTTCCTAGTGCGGCATAATTTTGTGTCCATGGCATAGTTAATTCCACCTTCATTTACGTAATTATTTGAACAACAACTCTCTATCATTTTGGCCTTTACTCGATTAATTATACTCTTCTATAATTTTCCTCCTTATATCATATTAATATTAAGAAACGGCCTAACTACATGGCCGTCAGACCACTTACTAAGTTTAAAACTTTATAACAAAAAATGCAATAGTCCATTAAAATATAATATTTCTATTATTTTACTTATATAGGATTTATCCGTTAAATCAAAATAGAAAGACTCCTTGTGTTTGCGTTTAAATTGAATAATTTATAAAATCCAAATTGTCAGTAAAACTTAATAATTCTGCAATAATCTATGCGATAAAGGTATAAAAAGCAATGAAACAGAACATGGACACCCACTAATAGAAGTGAGTGCCCTAAACATAGATGAATACGAAAAAAGGCTGACCTAATTTTACTTAGGTCAGCCCATAAAACAATTATGAATAATTTACATATTAGGTATCATCCAGGTAAAGACATACGCTTGTAGCCAGACCAAGATGCCCATAAGAATCGCCAACACAACGCTATGCAAAAATACTTTTCGGAAAATAACTCCGATAGCATTAACCCCTTCTTCAGGGTCAGAATAGCAGGCAGCCGTAGCAACCGTAATACTTTGAGCATCAATCATTTTACCCATAACTCCACCGGTGCTGTTTGCTGTTACAATCAAGAGCGGGTTTAGCCCAAGTTGTTGAGCTGTAATCTGTTGTAAACTTCCAAATAGCGAGTTCGAAGCTGTATCGCTACCTGTTAAGAAAACTCCCAACCAACCAATCATAACTGCAAAGAAGGGATAGAGCGAACCAGTTTTAGCAAAAGCCAAACCTAGGACAGCATCCGTTCCAGCATAACGTGTCATGTAGCTGAGACCCAAAACTAAGGAAATAACTGAGAGAGGTATTTTTAGACGAACAATCGTTGTGACAAAAATCTCTTTCCACTGAGCTGCAGTAACTTTAAGAAATAAAATTCCTGTGATGAACGCTGCAATCAGAATCCCGGTTCCCGCCATGGTAATTAGATTGAAGCTATACACAGCTGCTTCTCCCGCTTTAGCCACAGCAGTCGGAGAAACCGGTGCTGTTCTGAAAACCACACCATGTAAAAAAGGAACCTTGAAACTAGGATTAAACAGACCGTTTAAGAAAGTCTTGATACTCGGAACTCCCCATAAGGCAACGAAGATTGCTAGGAAAACCCAAGGCATCCAAGCCTGCAATAATACTGGCCAAGAATGTTTAGGTACAACTTTTGCTTTTCCAGGCTCTCTGCCATCCATTACTGCATAAGCCATTTCATTAGTAATAATATTTTTGGGTGTCCATACTCTCAAGAACAACGAAGTGATAATAATACTCACCATTCCAGCTCCGATATCGACAAGCATCGTCATGCCTGCTTCAGCCATCAGGAACTGAGTAGCTGCAAAGGATGCACCTGTTACGAGGATAGCAGGCCATACTTCCCAAACATCTTTCCATTTTCCTTTTTCCATTAAGACCAAGGTTGCTACCAACCAAAAAGGAATCAGAATAGAAAAGAACGGTAATTGTCTGCCCGCCATTTGAGTAATTAAACCATCAGGAATTTTCGTAATTGCAGCAAGGGTTAGAACCGGTGTCCCGATTGCTCCCCATGCCACAGGTGCTGTGTTAGCGATCAAACAGATTACAGCAGCTGTTAAAGGACGGAAACCTAAGCCAACCATGATGGCCCCGGCCACCGCCACAGGTGTACCGAAACCTGATGCGCCTTCAATAAAAGCCCCGAAACTAAAAGCGACAAGTAGTGCTTGTAAGCGACGATCCGCTGTAATTCCAGCAATTGAATCTTTAACAATTTCAAACTTACCGGTAACAACCGTCATTGTATATAGAAAAATAGCCCCGAAGACAATCCAGCCAATTGGGAATAACCCACTAAGAACTCCTAATCCAAAAGCCGCTACAGCGGTAGTTGCAGGCATCTTCATTACGAAAACGCATACCAGGAAGGCGACAAAGGCAGCGATCGCTGCAGCATAAGGAGCATAAATACCTAATAATTTTTCACCATTTTTTGCTTTATGAGGATGAAGGGCTAAAAAATAGAGCAAAGTAACAATAGGAACAGCCGCCATAATTACAGATAACCAAAAGTTACCTGTGGGGTTATAATTTTGCAAATACTTCAATACTTGAACCTCCTTCAAATTTAAAATAAGTACGATATTCTATTGAAAAAAACTCATCTATCACCCCCCAAAAATTTAAAATTTTCACATAATACTATTTTAATTGTCCTTGTTACATTGATACTTGCTTTTATAGTCAAAATCTACGAATAAGGTAAATAGCCTTATTTACTTAGCTGTTATTAAAGCGCATAACTTTCTAAATATTCTCATTGATCAAACTATATGTAATAATCAGTTAGCTTAAGTCTTTTAATAGAAAATTAATTGATCGAATCTTTATACTTGTCAGACCACCTATTAATATACTAATCTAATTTATACAAACTTTCAATATGTAAATACATTTGTGAAAAGAATAATTAAATTGAAGATTAAAACGAAGTAAAAGTGCATCAAATATACCAAATTAGGTATCTTCAATGCACTTAAATTCGTTCTTATAAATTAGAAAAATTGAAAAACACTAACGTAAATATCTTTGTTCTAAAATTTTTATCTCTTGTTGAAACGATTGACTTAAACGAAAGAGTAATCGCTCCATATCCAAACGATGTAGTGAAACGGTATCAGGGCTAAGGAACTCAATCTTTCGAAACTCAGGCTTAATCAAGAGGGGAAGCAAATCGTCGAGGTTCTCGATTCGAAGGGTTAAAATAATGGGGGCATAGGCTACCTCATGGGTTCGTCTCCCCTCCCCCTCTGTCACAGCGTAAACATCAAGACTCAGATCAACATCTTCAATAATGACTCCTTGTAGTGGAACATTACGAAGTAACGCAACCTGCTGTTCACGGATTGTTTCTGCCATGAGTTCTTTACTCTTACCTCCGAAGAAAAATCGCCCACTTTTCGATTCTCCGCGGTAATCTACACGAATCCGTACGCGAATGTGCTCAGTTAGAAGCTCATTTCCTATCCGAATCTTCATTTTCGGTCTCCCCGTTTCCCAATTTTAATCCATCAAATGATTAAAAGAGTCTTTTTTACTATTATTTTGTAAAATTATTCTCCAAAGGTTTGATTTCTCCTGCAAGCCTTGCTTTAGCAATAGAATTTTGGACATACTAAGATAAATTCGGTAATGATTATTTGGGAGGTTATCAAATGATAAAAACAGCTATTGCTATTTTCAAAGGTCCTCAACAAACTAAAGAAGCGGTTGAAGAAATTCAAGAGGAATCTTTAGCGAATAGTAAAATATCCGTGATAGTTCGAAGCGAAAATCTACATCAGGGCGAGTTCCGCGAAGAAATTGCTCATGAATTAGCCTTCTACCCTAGTGAAATCAACTTAGATATATTTAATGCCTGGTTAGTTCAAACTCCGCCCTTTGTTGTTCCTAACCTAGGCGAAGTAGTCGTTGCAGGACCGATGGCTAGCCAACTTATGCACCAACCTCTGAGTCGCGGGCTTGTCGAAGTTTTGCTAACCTACGGTCTTTCTGAAATTCGGGCCAGACATTATGAACATGAAGTTAGAACAGGACATTGGTTAGTTTTGATTCAAACTACCCAAGAAAAAATCAATTCCGTTGCCAATACTTTGCGTGGCTATGGCGGGCGAGACATAGATATTTGGAATAAAGAAATTGAGCACCCGCTCCACCCCCATGGTTAAACTATCCGAATTTTAAACTCTGCTCAGAGTTTTACACTGGAACGCAATTTTTTGACTTCATCTCCAGTAAGTAAACGGTAAGCACCTGGGCGAAGCGCCAGCTCTTGGACTAACGGCCCGAAACGAATCCGTTCAAGCTTAACGACTAAATACCCGACCGCCTCAAACATCCTTCTTATTTGTCGATTTCGACCCTCATGAATAGTCACTTCCCAAACTTCTAAGGAATCGTTTTTAGACTCTCTACTGGTCCGCTTTAAAAGACCGCTCACGCTTTGAACTTCAGCAGGGGCGGTCTTTCCATCTTCAAGAAGAACTCCTTGACGTAACGTTTCGAGGGCATGAACACCCACAGGGCCCTGTACCCAAACTCGGTATGTCTTTTCTATACCATATGAGGGATGCATCAAACGATGGGCTAATTCCCCATCATTCGTTAGTACTATTAGCCCAGAGGTATCATAATCTAACCTACCTACGGGGTAAACTCGCACTGGGATATCTTTCAATAAGTCTACCACCGTTGGTCGCCCTCTGGGATCACTGGCACTTGTTATAACACTAACTGGCTTATTAAGTAAATAATAGTACAAAGTTTCGCCTCGTTTAACGAGACGTCCATCGACTTCGATGTGATCCTGAGCCCCAACTTTTATGCCTAAAACTGTAACCGTTTCTCCATTAACCTTGACCCGCCCATCTAGGATTAGCTTTTCGGCATGTCGCCGTGAAGCGACTCCGGCTTGGGCAAGTACTTTTTGCAAACGTTCTCCATCCTCTTGGTCTTGTCCCATAGTCTCACCTTCCATTACATGATTGATGATCGCTTTCCTATCTTTTCAAGTCGAAAATACCCGGACCGATTTCCGAATAACTCTCCTGGATCTTCCGCCAAAAAGTTTCATTTTGTTGAGTATGAGGCAGTCGAATAAGATAATCAGCAGAAAACTGTTGCAGTCTTCTAATCGAAATTTGATAATCCTGAACGGTTGTTAAGCGAAACCCTACGCGGTTCGCGTAATAAAACGTCATTGGTGGCGGGTCGCTTAACACTAATATACTAGATTCGGGTGTATTGTCCTTGATCCACCTTGCCTGTATGATATAGTCTACATCCCACTCATATTTTGTCGACAAATAGGTATAAGAATCCCAGTTAAACACGACAATCAGCACCAAGATAAGCACTCTACCTCGAAGATCTTTGATTCCATCGAGTGCATAAGCACTCAGCAAGGAGATCAGAGGCAAAATTGGTACTAAGTAATAATCAAAGGGGATTCGAATACAAACTATCCCTACATAAAGAGCACTTACTCCAGCCCATGCTAGAACAGCCATTCGGACTGGAGAGACAAGAAACCCCTTCTGGCGCCTAGCTTCAGTGAAGGCAGTCGTATGAAAAAACAATAATCGGCACATACCTCCTCCTGCAAGAATAAGTATACTATCAGTAAGTCCTTGACGTATGTTATCGCTTAAGAATTTCCAGTCTAAATTACTTGATTCCACCATATTCCCCGCCAAAATTCCAGATACGAATTGACTTGAAGGAGTTGAATAATAATGTACCCATAAATAGTATACCATAGGAAGAATGAGCACAATTACAACATAACGAATAAGCGGTTTTGCTAACTTTGGTTTAAGCGGCCAAAAACCCAACAGAAGAACAACTGGAAACAACATAAGTTGGGGAAGCTTAGCAAGGATCGCACCTGCCATTAATAGACCTGCTTTCCAACTTCCACTCTCCTCTTGAGTACTTCTCCACTTATAAATTGAAACTAAGGCCCAAATACTCCAGGTTTGGGCCATCGGTTCAGGCATAACAACACGTCCATAATAAATCGATAGAGGCATTGAGGCATAGATCGTTGCTGCAAAAAGTCCTACTCGAACTGTAAACAAATCTCTTCCTAAGGTGTAAATTCCGGCAATTGTAAGCATAGACAGGATAACTGACCAAAGCCGGCCCCATATATCTGCCCAACCAAAAAAGGTCCAGGTCCAGGCCAAAAGGTAGGGCAAAAACGGAAACTCTAATTCTACCTTTTGTGGAATTACTCCATCATAATTGAGTTGCGGAAAAAAAACATTGGGTAGATCGGTTAAATGTCCCAGCATATGAGTCGCCATACTGGCAGTATCGGCTTGCCGCCAAGCTTGATCGTCTAATAGTGGGTTTGTAATTCCCCGAAGCCGGAGTCCTAAAGCCAGTAGAAGTATTAATAACAACGACCATCGTCTTATTCCTCTGCCCATTCAACTGTGCTCCATTTATGACGTTTCACTTGATATATCAGTTGCACATATCCCCAAATTGTTTGCCATATTTTCATCTTACTAGCACCTTTTTTTAGTTCATAATGAAGTTTAAGGGGGATTTCGGTCACGCACTCGGCAAAGGGTGCAACTTTTAAAAGTAGTTCCACCATTCCAGAAAAATTACGACTTTTTATAATTTCCGGACCATATTGTCGAGTTCCTTCGGCCAATAAGACCAGACGATAAGCTCTGTAACCACAAGAATAATCTCTAACCCCTTTGATTGGGGCAAAATAATGCATCACTCTACCTGCACCCCAAGATAATCCCCTACGACCTAAGGAAAGTCCATTCTGTTCCCCACCCGAAACGTAACGAGAGGCAATCACAAGGTCAGCCCCTGAACATATTGCTTCATAAAGCTTTGGAATACAATCCGCCGGCTGGGTATTATCAGCATCCATCGTTATAACCATGTCGGGAGCTAGCTGATGCTTGATAAGCCGCTCTTCCCATAGATTGTCGTAGTATTGGTTAAAGTTTAAGACAAACTGGAAACCGCTATTCAAGGCTGCACCTAATCCTTGATTTTGAGAGTGACTAACAATATGTATATTTGGATGCGTTTGTGCAAACTTCCGAACCACATCTGCTGTATGGTCTGTACTCCCATCATCGACTATCACAGTCTGATGGGGAATCTGAGCAGAAATCTGTTCAATATCTTTGAGTAAAGACGGAAGCGCTTGATCTTCATTATAGGCAGGTAATAGAATATAAAGCATATAACAATGCCCCCTTTCGGTTCATCGTTAGTATGCACAAAGATTGGATCAATAAAACGTCTTATGAACAATCCAAACAGAAGCTATTAAACCTATAACATCGGCAAGTAATCCTAATTTAAGAGCGTAACGATACTTTTTGATGCCTACTGAACCAAAATACACCGTTAGCACAAAGAACGTTGTGTCCGTACTCCCTTGAAGAGTAGATGCTAAACGACCAATGAAGGAATCCGGCCCATGTTGATTTATAAGCTGTGTCGCTACTCCTAAAGCGCCTGAACCACTAAGGGGACGCATAATAGCAAGAGGAATGATATCTGCAAAATTAGGGTCCAAACCCAAAGACATAAAAAGGGGCTGTAGCCAGCGCGACACTATCACAAGTGCACCGGAGTCTACAAAAACTCTAATTGACACTAGCATCCCTATCAAAAAAGGAAGGATTTTAACCCCTGTTTTAAACCCATCTTCCGCTCCTGCAACAAAGGATTCATAGACGGGGACCTTGCGCAGATAGGCAAACACTGGGATAAGTAGCAAGAGTATAGGTATTGCCCATCGTGAAATTCCGGCAATAACATTCATCGTTTTCTCCTACGAATAAAGTAATCTGCAAAAATGGCGACAGTCATGGCACAACCCGTTGCAACAATGGTTGTGCCGATAATCTCGGTTGGATTAGCCGAGTCTGCCTTAAGTCGCACCCCAATAATCGTTGCGGGGATAATTGTTATACAAGACGTATTTAGAGCTAAAAACGTGATCATGGCTGGGCTAGCCACGTCAGGCGTTGGGTTTTCTTTTTGAAGCTCTTGCATGGCCTTCAAGCCAAAAGGGGTTGCCGCATTACCCAAGCCAAGAATATTAGCACTTAAATTCATGATGATAGCTCCCAACGCTGGACTATCAGGCTTTAATGTGGGAAATAAGCGCCGAACAGCCGGTCCCAGCACACGAGCAATTCCCCTAATAAAACCGGCTTCCTCTGCCAAACGCAGAAGACCTAGCCATAAGCTCATCACACCAATTAGCTCAATGGCAACCTCGACCCCAAGTTCTGCAGCTTTCATTGCCGAAACTGTTACATTTTCGATATGCCCAGTGAGTGCCGCTACAATGATTCCAATCGCCAACATTAATAGCCAGATGAGATTAACCATTTCCCACCCCCTGCCTAAAATGTATGAAAGGGACAAAAAAAAAAGAACGAGATTATTCGTTCTTTACTTTCTATTCGTTCATTATTTGCATTTCAAACTATCATCGCCATCAGTCTCGGGCAATGATTATGTCATCCGAGACTTTCTTTTTCTTATGAAACATACCTGTAATTCGATCCAATAAATCAGGAACGGTATCGATCAAACGATCAACTACCACATTGCTATCGACAGGAAGAAGTCGAATATTCCCATTTCCTACGACTAAGAAAGCAACGGGTTGTACCGATACACCAGCTCCAGCACCCCCTCCAAAAGGAAGTGGAGGTGCTTGCCCTCCTGTATGAACATGCTCTTTGCCTTCCTCTATTGAGGCAAACTCACTCCCGCCTGCTGCAAAACCACAAGACACCCGTGAAATAGGAATAATCACAGACCCATCTGGCGCTTCAACTGCATCTCCAACTATGGTGTTAACATCTACAATCTGTTGAATACTCTCCATGGCTGTCTTCATTAAGGATTCGATAGGATGATTTCCCATGCGTCTACCCCCTTCTACCCCATATAAACGTTCTCAGTACATTTATTCCAATAAAAATAATATGACCGATTCTCAAATGGAATATGCATTGAATATCGCAAAAGAAACCTTCTTTCTTAAACTGAGGAACAACAATTAACTCTGGTTTAGAGACCTCGACGGTCACTTGTCGATAAAGGCGGGAAAGAGAAAATCCAATCATGGTCCAAAACGCCCCGGCGGCAATGGCTGTATGTTGAGCATCCTTATAGCCAATTTCAATGCGCCAATTAATGGCCTTACAATGGATTCCTCGATAAAATTCACGTCTCAGGCGATTTAAATGATGCAAGAGCCTAGGTATTTTAGGCCATAGACGTAATATCAGACCACGACGGATATAGCGAAATCGCGCTTTCCCGGTAGCATGACGTTTTCCTTCTTTTGTCTCAGTAACCTGCTCAAATTGGAGCTGGGGGCCTTTTTCCCATTCTAATTGAAGGGTTGGTATTTGATATCGAATATGCCATAAACCATGAAATGCCCGCAAATGGATATCAATATTATCGTTTTCTTCAATACGTCGATATCGAAAATCTATTTCTGCTTTTAAGGTTAAACTAAGCAATGTTAGAATAGCCATAGCAAGCAAGAATGCTAAAACCCGCACCAAAACCCCTCCGTACTCCATACCCTCGTCAAGGGGACTGTCCCTAAATAGGTATGATGTACGATTTGATTAAAATTTATTCAATTAGTAAGTTAAAATAGCCGAAATTAGTTCTATAGAAAAGGAAGGCATGGCATTTCTCGCTCTGTCACATCACCGAAAGCGCCCATAAGTACAAGGAGGCAACAGAGCCATAAGGCGAATATCGTTTTCTATACATCTCAAACTTTTGTTTGGGAAGTTCTTTGAGACCATATAAATTCATCATTCCTCTACAAATTGCCAAATCCTTGTAACTAACTACATTAGTACGACAGAGCGAAAAAATAAGCAGCATTTCTGCAGTCCAAACACCCACCCCATGCAAAGTAGAGAGCTTTTTTATAACTTCATCGTCAGTCAGAGTATGTAAACTCTTAAAATCCATCTCCGAGGTTGCTTTATCTGCGATACCCTTGATATAGCCAGCCTTTCTCTCAGACATGCCGCAGCCTTTTATTTCAAAGAGGTTTGCTTGGGCTATACTTTCTGGTGTAATAGTTCCAAGCCGCTGTATTAGCCTGTTCCAGACCGTTTCAGCGGCTTTATTAGAAATCTGCTGACTGACAATACTTGATATAAGTGCAGTAAACGGATCAGGCGTAATCTCCCGTTTAATAATCCCTATCTGATCAATTGCCACACCCAGTTTTTTATCTCTTCGTTTTAAGTAGTCTAATTCCTTTTGTCCGTATTCGAAAATAGGCATAACTTCTAACCCCCGACCTCTAATCTAACGCACTAGCCACTTCATCAGAACTAAGCTCCTCGATTTCCAAGTTGGGCAGATCAGCTAAGGAACGCAAGCCAAAATGGAGAAGGAACTGTTCAGTCGTTCCATAGAGAATAGGGCGTCCCGGACCGTCCTTGCGCCCAACTTCTTTCACTAATCCCTTATCCACTAAAGTGGTCAGAGCGCGATCGGATTGGACTCCTCTGATAAAATCGACTTCTCCTCTTGTTACTGGTTGCTTATACGCGATGATCGAGAGAACTTCTAGCGCTGCATTGGAGAGCACTTGAACAGGTTGTTTATAGAGAATTTCAATGTAACGAGCCAGTTCGGGCTTAGTGCCTAATTTGTATCCTCCGTTAATTTCTAGGAGCATTAACCCACTGGAATCAGGAAGATAACGGTCACGAAGCTCATAGATGAGTTCTTCAATCTTTGCTGGAGCTAATTCAAGAATCTCTCCAAGCTGTTCACAGGTTAGCGGACTCTTGGCAACAAATAAAAGGGCTTCTAAGGCCGCCGTCTCCGGCTCCCGAAACAGCATTCCATCTACTCCTCTTCCGTGAATTCATAAGCTTTGGGCGTTGGAAATAACATAATATTACCCAGTAGGGAAGGTTGCTCAGCACGCACCTTTCCAGACTTCAACAGTTCTAGTAAGGCAAGAAATGAGACAACCATTTCCATGCGTGAACCTTCTCGTATAAGCTGGTAAAAGTGCATTCCCTTCGGATGCAGTATAACTCGCCGCAAAACATCCGCAAGCACCCTCTCAATCGAGATCTCATCAGGCTTAACATGTCTGATTTCTTCCCCTTTTTCTGCACGCTCGATGACTCTACAAAACGCTTGCCAAAGATCATCAAACACAATCCCCTTGAGTGGATCCTCCGGTGGTACCTCCGAGAGTAAATCCTCAACATCAACTTCACGATAATAGGATCGCCCTGAGGAAGTTTCTATCCTCTCGAATAATTGAGCTGCCTGCTTGAACGTCCGATAGGCTAATAAGCGCTCAACCAATTCTTGACGAAGATCTTCTTCTCCGGCCTCACTCTGTTCCATCTTGGGAGGTTTAGGTAAAAGTTCCCTTGACTTAATATAAAGCAACTGAGCAGCAAGAACTAGAAATTCTGTCGTAACTTCCATATCCATAGACCCTAATTGACGTACTGCTTCCACAAACTGATCGGCGATTCGGGCAATAGGTATATCATAAATGTCGACTTTTTCTTGTTGTATAAGAGTTAACAATAAATCAAGGGGTCCCTGAAAAGCAGGAAGTTTCACCTGTGGAACAGTTATTTCACGTTCCTTTAACATTATAGTCCCATAACACATCGGACTTCTTTCATGGTTTCCGAGGTTGTGGCTCGGGCCCGCTCGGCCCCTTCTTCCAGAACTTTCTCCACTCTACCGGGTTCCTCCCAATAAGTACGCCTATCTCTAAATGGGCTGATCAGTTTTTCCAAATTCTCCGCAAGATGCCGTTTACAAGCAACACAACCCACTTTTCCTGCCCGGCAACTTTCTTCAACTGCGGTTACTTCCGGGGTGTAGATTTGATGAAATTTATGCACAATACAGACTTCAGGATGCCCAGGGTCATCCTTTCGAAGCCGAGCAGGATCCGTGACCATTTGTTGAACACGAGTCTTGATTTCTTCAGTTGAAGCTGTCAGCGAGATAGCATTATGGTAACTTTTACTCATTTTCCGTCCATCAACGCCTGGCAATAAAGGTACTTCCCCTAACAGATCTTTAGGTTCTGGAAAAACCATTCCATAAAGATGATTGAATCGACGAGCAACTTCCCGACAAAGCTCTACATGCGGAAGCTGATCTTCCCCTACCGGCACCACATTTGCTTTATAAGCCAAAATATCAGCTGCCATTAGGAGGGGATACCCTAAAAATCCATAAGTGCCTAGTTCTTTCCCCTGTTGACTTAATTGTAAGATTTGATCTTTGTAGGTTGGAACACGTTCCAACCACGATAATGGTGTAAACATAGAAAAAAGCAGATGAAGTTCTGCATGCTCTTTGACAGCCGATTGAACAAACACGGCACTTTTCTGAGGATCAATACCCACACTCAGCCAATCTAAGGCTATGTCTCGCCGAAGGCTTGGAAAGTCTAGATGATCTTCATACCCAGTTGTTAAAGCATGTAAATCGACAATGGAAAAATAACAGTCATAATCCTCTTGTAAAGCCACCCAGTTCTGAATAACACTCAAATGTCCTATATGCAATGCCCCTGTAGGTCGCATTCCACTCAATATTCTCCCTTTCATCATAACACCCCTTTAATAATATAAGTCATATATATTTATTAACAAATTTAACCATTTTCACCCAACAAAAGGTGCTAGGATTAAAGTAATGATTTTTTGATAGGCGTAAAATAAGCCTATCACGGCGGGTGAAAGTACTTTACCTAAAATATCTGTAAAGAGAATTACAATCAAGATTATCATACCATACTGTTCAATCACTTGTAACCAAGGGGCAAAGCTTCGAGGTAATAATCCTCCGAGAACTGAAAAACCATCGAGTGGAGGGATCGGTAGTAGGTTAAAGATTCCCAAACCTAAATTCATAAGCACGATGGATTGAAATATAAGAGAAATAATCCCACTCCAAGCAGATACTTGAACCCAGTTCATCGTTAAAAACCAAAAGAACATTGTTACGAACGCCATGAGCAAATTCATAACAGGACCTGCCAAAGAAACCAACATTAGGCCCCTCTGTTTATCCCCTCTAAAATATTGAGGGTTGGTCATGACTGGCTTAGCCCAGCCGAAACGGAATAAAAGAGCCATTATCGTTCCAAATAGATCTAAATGCACCAATGGATTTAACGTCAAACGCCCTTGACTTCGTGGGGTTGGGTCTCCTAAACGATCTGCGACCCAAGCATGAGCATATTCATGAAAGGCAAAGCCTATCATCAAGGCTGGTATATTGGCGATAATGGTTGATATATCAAAACCAAACAAACGCTTTCCTCCTTCTAACGCTGGGCATTGGCCCACTGTCGAGCTAGTTCCTGTTCTTCTTCTGAAGTTCTAATTCGGCCCTCAAGCCAAGCCGTACGCACTCGATCCAGAATCTCTCCGATCTTCGGTCCCTGCTTTACACCCATTTGAATTAAGAGTTTGCCATCAATGGTCATATTGATTTTTTTACCAGCCTCAAGACATTCGGAAATTTGTTTCTTATAATGTTCATCCCTCGCTAAGGCGCTGACGACACACTTCGGAGTTTTGGCAAGTACTCTGTCCATCTCGCTTAACGTCATGGAAACCTTTAAAGTTTCACGTAGGCCTATAAAAGCCAGCGTTTCATCCCTAAGAGTTCTGTTTAGGCTTACTCGTTCAAGGACTTGCTCAATATTGGCAGTGTCCATATCGGAAATAGCGATTAGCCACCGCATGTTTAGAGGCCATTGAGTACTGTTCTCTCGATCATCAAAGCTAAAGTTCCAGGTAAGATCTTCTCCGAACCACGCTTTAAATAAACCGTTCTTAATCAAGGTTTGCCCCATGGCTAGATAGTTTACTTCTTTAAAGATTAGCATTAATTCCTCTGTAAAGCGTTCAATACTCAGTTTAACAAGGACTCCCGAATCTATTGCAGTATGAAGCGCTTCTTGAGTCTCTTTAGCTAACGAAAAATTATAACGTTCAGCAAAACGTATAGCCCTCAGCATCCGAGTCGGATCGTCGATGAAACTAATATTATGTAAAAAGCGAATTTTACCTTGTTGCAAATCTCGTTTACCACTATAATAATCCACCAGTTCCCCGTAACGTTCTGCATTTAAGCATATTGCCATAGAATTTATCGTAAAATCGCGCCGGAAAAGATCATCACGTAAACAAGATTCCTCAACTTGTGGTAGCGCTCCGGGAAAGGAATAATGTTCCCACCTAGTACTTGCTACGTCGAGATGACTCCCATCGGGAAAAATGATTTGAGCAGTTCCGAATTTCACGTGCTGAGTAAGCTTGCCTTCTGGCATTTTTCTTATTAAAGCCTGTGCAAATTGACCACCGCTACCTTCCACCACAAAATCCAAGTCTTGTGTAGGAACCGAAAGCAGCAAATCCCGAACAAACCCTCCAACAAGATAAACAGAACATTGTTCTTCCTGAGCAGTATCTCGAACTGACTCAAGTATAGTTCGGACTTCTTCCGGTAAGTGTTCAATCAAATCCAAAATATCCTGTCGCATTGCCACACTTCGTTCCCGAACAAGCTGTGTTTCGATCGGAACGGAGCCACCATGTACAAGGCGTAATACATCAGACCTCGAAACAATGCCTACGAGATTACCTTCCTCGACAACAGGAAGACGCCCAATGTCATGTTGAACCATCATACGTTGAACTTGCTCCCACGGCGCTTCTACATCCACTGTTAACACCTTTGTTGTCATAAAACCTTTTACGGGTGCGTGTTGCAAGCCGTGTTTAATTGCTTTATCAACATCACGTCTAGAAATTATTCCTACCAATTGCTTATCCACAGTGACAGGAACTCCAGTGTGTCCGTAACGCAAAAGATTCTGTTCTACCTCACCAAGTTTTGTCTCCGGGGAAACAGTTTTAACTGGATAGCTCATAATATCCCGAACCATATGAGGCCGATTAGCTCGGCTCTTAATTGCAGAACGCAATTGTCGAAGGATAACAGGGAGTTCTCCGTCCTTAACTGTAGCCGATGCTGCTCTCTCATGCCCTGCTCCACCGAATAATTGCACCAAACCATTGACAGGCAATCCTCTTCCCCTTGATCTACCCACGATATATACTCGGTTCTCCATCTTAACTAGCACAAACCAAGTATCAGCGCCTTCAAGCTCTCCGACTCGATGAACTAACAAAGCCAACCCGCCAACATAATCCTCTGTCTCAGCATATGAAATATACACTGGTAATCCCTCAAAGAATTCCGTCTGACCCTGATCTAACAATTGTTGTAATAATTCTTTTTGTTCCTCTGCCAGTGGTCGTCTTAAATATTTAGCAATAACTCCCAAGTTAGCCCCTTGTCCTAATAAATAAGCCACAGCGTGAACATCACGAACTGTGGTGCTATCAAACAACAAGCTTCCTGTGTCGTCATAAATTCCGATGGCAATCAACGTTGCTTCAAAACTACTTAAAGGTAACCCCAGTCCTGCTAACTTTTCAACAAGAAGAGTTGCACAGGCTCCAACAGGCTCGATGACCATTCCTGGTTTGAGTTTTCCGGCATAGGGATGATGATCATAGATTTCCAGCTCAACCGTATGGTTTTTAGCGACCTTTTCGCCCAGTGGCCCTGCACGATGTAGTTCATGAGTATCTACTAGAATGACTCGAGAAACCTCGTCGACGCTGATATCTTGTGCTTTGCGAAATCGCAATTGATCCCTGGATAGTGCCAAAAAATCCTGAACGTAGACGTTTGGCTTACCGTCCATAACCAGTTCACTGTTTGGATAAATTTTTTGAGCTGCCACCATTGAAGCCAAGGCATCAAAATCAAGTTGTCGATGTGCCAGTATGATATCCATGTTACATCCTCAAATTCTTTATATATTGCTCTTGAATTATACCATCATCTGCCTGTTCTCATCAACTTCAAAGACTTGGGGCATCAAAGCCTGGGGGCACGCTTAAACAAAAAAGAAGAGCTCCGAGACTCTCCTTCTAAGGAATACAGACCTATTGAATACTCATTTTAGGCCTTTCTAGTCGAACTGAACCAGCCGCTGTCGAAATTTCTAAATTTATTTTAGTTTTAGCATCAGAATAATTCGAGCTAATCCACTTCTTATCTTCTAACAACAATCCTGACCCCATAAAATCCGTACTAGTTGCCACTCCATTTAAACGAATTTGTAAACCAACGCTTTCGGGAACCACTAACGTTAATTTTGAAGCACCACTGTCAATCTTACCTTGTGTGACAATTCCAGTCTCACCAAATTGAAGTTCAAAGTTACTAGCACCTGTACTAATCTTTAGATTATCCACCATAAGGCGACCTAAATCAATCATCCCGTTGATTGCGCCAGCGTTAATATCTAAGTCATAGTGTATTTTAGGGGAAAGATTTAGAGCGACATCACTCAAATTACGCTCCCCTTTGCCACCTGGGGAAGAAAGAGTAGCAGTGAGGGTATTTCCCGACTGCTTAATCTGAACAACCGAAGCTTGTGGGTCTGGATTTAAACTGCGACTTGCCCATTTATAGGTCCCAGTCATAAGTTGTCCACCGTTATTCCCAGAATCCAAATCCTTCACTTGAACTTGCGTTCCACCCAGTTTAAGGTTAACCTGAGCTTTTTTCACATCCGAGGGCAATGGTACATCTATGCCCCCCGTTCCATCTGAAACACTATTAAAAGAGTGCGGTCCAGGTTTATCTCCGACTGCTAAAGAGTACCCGACCATACTTAGAAGGAAGATTAATAAAACAGCACTGAGCGGAATTTGGCGATTAAAAAACAACCCAATTCCTGTTAAGATTAGAATTAATGGCCATAAGTCAATGACATGTGACCATAAACTCCATGATAATACTCCGTAGTTAAGCATGAAAAAGATAAAGCCTAAGACAATCAGGAGCAGTCCTCGACTAACCGAATTAAAGGCTCTTTTCATTTTCTCCCCCCCCGTAAAATGATGGCAAGTCCTATGAAAATGAGAAGTAAAGGCCACATCTTGCTCATATCAAACCATACCGGAAACCAACGCTCAAGTAGAAAAAATGCACCAAGGACCACCAAGATACCACCCGCCATTTTTGTGCGGTTCTCATGATTATCGTGTTTACTAAAATCATAGGTAGCCTGTTCTTCATCAGAAACGACTTGTTTGTCGACATCTCCAACCTCACGCTTTGGGTTCACCGAATACCCGAATTGTTCGGTAGGATTAACCGGAATAATGACCCATGCCGCCAGATATGCGACAAAGCCAACGCCTCCTGCGAACAAGGCTACTAACGCGATAAGCCGCACTAAGGTAACATCGACACGGAAATAATCGGCAAGCCCTCCACAAACTCCTCCGATCATCTTATCTCGTACAGAACGGTATACTCTTTCAGTCATGCTCATTTCCTCCTATAATTTTCGCATTTGTTTTTGTTTACACTCTTATTACGATTGAGTATACTATTTTGTTTCAGCTAAATGTTCTTACGAGCATTTATTTTTAAATTAACATGAAAAAGAAAAAACCCAAACCATAAAGGTTTGAGGTTTCCTAATAACGATTTATCAATTGACACCTTGTATTAGCGATCCGATCTTACAACACAACCTAAATGCTTGCATTAATCTCTTCAGTCGCTTGTTCAATCTCTTCAGCAGACATCCCATCTTTGCCCAAATTAAACTTGATGGCATCAGCCCAGAATCCACATTTTGCGCTCATTTTCTTAAATGTTTTAGCATTAACCTTACTTGCCTTTGCTCTAGCATCTGCATTCGATTGAACGATCGAACAAATATAGAGTGCTTTTACGCGAGCGTCCTTATCAAGATCATTAAAGGTTTGGTTAAGTTCTGAAATGAGTGTACGATAATAATCCGAAAACTCTTCAAAAGGAATTTCAGTTTCCATGTTCAAGTATTCTTTTAATTTCTCTAATAACTTTTCCAATGTCCACCCTCCAAAAAATTGAACCTCAAAGTACTAAATCTTATATAGTATACAACCGATTATCTAAAATGACAAGTAAGGCTCGTTTTAGTTAGGGCGTACTTTCCAAGAGCTCCCCTCTCGCGCCATTATTAAAAAACACTGAAGTGGTCTTCCCCTCTTCTAGCAGTCGTTTAACAACTACCTTCGACTTCAGAGGGTTAACTTTCCAATAGCTAATTTCATTTTCAATCAGAAAATTACCTGGTAGAGTTTGAGAAATAAGATCTATTTTCTCAAAACTAAGTAAAAGATTTGTCAATGACCATAGTTGTCCGGCTGAAAGGTCTGTTTCAAAAGATTTAGTCATTTGTTTAATTAAGGAGGGAATTTTAAGAACTGTTTTCATTTGCAGTAATTCCTTTACCATTGCCTTGATAACAGCCTGTTGACGAGTTGTCCTAGATATATCTCCTAAAGCATCTTGGCGAAATCTAGCATATTGTAAAGCTTGTGTTCCATTTAAACGTTGCGTCCCCTTGCGTAGGTTGATAATACCATCTTTTTCATCCCCAGTGACATAATACATATCTTTCTCTACCGTTAGATTGATACCCCCTAGGATATCAATGATTGTCTTAAATCCAGAAAAGTTTGTTAGGACATACCCATCGATTTTCTGACCCGTTAACCCTTCAACCAAGCCTTCTGTTGTTCTAAGACCTTTCCCTAAGCGTGCTGCAGCATTGATTTTTTCCTTACCATAGCCCGGAATCGTAACTTGAGTATCTCTCGGTATAGAAAGAAGGGTAACCTGACCGGTGATTGTATTGATACTCGCCATTAAAAGTGTGTCCGTGTTACCAATTGATTTCTCTCCAATTCTTCGATCTAAACCCACTATAAGTACCGTGAAATGCTTTTTATCGAAGGGAGCCAACGAACTCTTTGAAGAACCTTCTGAAGGTTCTTTTAAAGGTTCTTCTGGGGATTGGTCTGGGGGCTTTTCGAACTTATCAATAAGCTTGTTATTCTCGAGATTTGTTTGTACCGGGACCTCTACATTCCTGAGTTTCTGATCTACTCCTTCAGTTACACTAATGATGGATTTGTTTTCCTTCCCTAAAACCTGCCCCACTATTAGAACACCCATAACCAAACTGACCCCTATAAAAAAGCCGATAAATAAACTCTTTTTATAGGCTTTAAAGACCCGGGAAATCGTCAGCGTCCAACGTTTTTTTTCGTTCATCCGAGTCCACTCCATTTCTAACGTCTTTTCTTTAGCATCAAACAATCCCCCCCAAAATATTCTGCCAAAATTTAATATATCAATAAAAAAAGTCTCCATTCGTTGGAGGCTTAATACTAGTTCTCAAGCTAAATTCCTATGAAAAATATCTGAGCTTGCTTTTAGTACGATTAGCATTATGTAAAATAATACATATAATGTAAAAATTATCACTAAACTTTTTTGATAAAGTCGCAAACTATTATTTCCACAAAAAAAGGGGGGATAATCTTTGAATCATGGATATTCCCGAGTATATACTCCTGTATTGAGAAATCCAAACCTTTTTCATCAAAACGCGATACGTTCTTCGCCTAGCAACTTTCCTAGTAAATATGTTCCAATTCCCTCAGGTGCCCTCAATTTTTATCAATATACTTCGTCCAATGCACCACAATTTCCAAACAACGTTCCACCCCCAATGCCTTATTATTTACAATCGTCAAATCCTTATCAGAAGCTCACTTTGCCCGGACCCCCATCGCCATCTCAGTTACCCTTCTATTCTTATTCTATGCCAACCTATTCTTATGCGCCGACCGCCTCTTCCAAAGGGTTGTCCCTTATTTTAATCGCAACCCTTATTCTGGTTGCTCTAGATCTCGTATTAGTTCGCCCTCAGAAATCAAGGCCCGAAGTCCAAGGTTCCATGTCCACCCCTTTTTCCCCCGAAAGATTAACCCTCTAAAAAAGGACCCGTAGCGCACATCGACGCTTACAGGTCCTTTTTCATATTATTAACGGCTTGCCATATACAGCTGCTTCAAATGCTCCGGCAAGATATCATTGCGAAGCAAATCAGAATAAGTTTCACGTTTTACGATAACGTCTGCTTGACCATTCCGCACAAGAACCACTTCAGGCCTTGTAAGGCGATTGTAATTGGAGGACATA
Source organism: Desulfosporosinus sp. (assembly GCA_027353165.1). GTDB lineage: Bacteria > Bacillota > Desulfitobacteriia > Desulfitobacteriales > Desulfitobacteriaceae > Desulfosporosinus. The sequence goes on along the minus strand of DAIEHY010000004.1, from coordinate 10,681 downwards.
GAATAGTTATAAGCACCCGTCGACGATACCGCCAGCAAATCGCCAGGCTGAACTTTAGGCAAATCAATATCCCAAATCAGCATATCCCCAGATTCACAACATTTACCAGTAATCGAAACAGTCTCAATTCCCTCTTCATTAGCGCGATTAGCAAGCACTGCTTCATATCGAGCTTGATATAGAGAAGGCCTAGGATTATCAGCCATTCCTCCATCGACGGCAACATATTTTCGTATACCAGGGATCTCTTTAGTAGATCCGATGGTGTAAAGAGTGGTTCCTGCCGTTCCCACGATTGAGCGACCGGGTTCAACAATAATTTTTGGACGCGGAAAGTTTTGTATTAAGCAGGCTTCCTCGATCGCTTGATGAACTGTTTTAGCATAATCCGAAATTTGGGCAGGGTCATCACCTGAGGCATAATAAATTCCAAATCCTCCTCCGAGATTTAACTCTTGCAGGAGGCAACCGGTTCGCTTTTGAATATCCGCCATATACTCAATCATGACCTGAACTTCATGTCGGAAAGATTCCAATTCAAAAATTTGTGAACCGATATGAGCATGAAGTCCTTTTACTACAAGGTTTGAATAAGATAAGGCCAAATCTAAAGCCCGATCTGCAGTGCCATCTGATAATGTAAAACCAAATTTCGAATCGATCTGACCCGTCTGAATGTATTCATGGGTATGTGCTTCTATCCCTGGCGAGACTCGAAGCAAAATGTTGACTTGGTACTTAAGCTCCTGTGCTAAATCATTGAGTACACTCATCTCAAAAAAATTATCAACGACTATTCGTCCGACTCCAGCTTTGATGGCCATGGTTAATTCATCTCGGGATTTATTATTTCCATGGAAATAAATACGAGCAGCTGTAAAATTGGCTTGCAGGGCAGTATAGAGTTCCCCACCAGAGACAACATCCAGCCCCAGCCCTTCTTCCTCGATAATCCGACACATAGCCAATGTGGAAAATGCTTTCGAAGCATAAATGACCTCTGAATTATCAAAACCTTCCACAAATGAACTGTAATATTGCTGACAGATATCCCGAATATGGGCTTCATCCATGATGTACAAAGGCGTCCCATATTGATGGGCTAGGTCTACTGTGTCACAACCACCAATTTCAAGGTGTCCTAATTCATTCACTAATTGCGAACCGTGCAATCTCATTTTTCTTCCTCCCTTTTCTAAACAACCTAATTAAAAATGGCAACAGAAGGAGGTCCTCTGTTACCATACACATTGCACGGAACAATGACCCTCTTCTCCTGTTGTGAGTAGTTCTCCACACGATGGCCTAGAGTATTGCACCGTATGACAGTCCTGTAGTTCTTTACTACAGACCCAGCACCAAAAAGCACGTATTTTTGGGCTTCGGCGAACTTCCCTTTCCCATGAATTCATCGGCCTTCGTAACCTTCTTCATGGTAATCTTGTCGTCCGCGCCTCTACCACACCCCCAAAGAGATGAGGTAATATGAAATTCTATCCATTAATAATAACGGGAATTTCTGCTTAAGTCAATTGATTTTTTTATGCTCCCCGTTGTCCCCTTTGTTGTCCCGCTAAACTGTTATCGTTACTGGTACCAACTGCAAGAGACCACTTTCCACATCGATCTCCCCACCTTGCCAAACTTATCCCCTCTTGAATAATCTCTACAATTTCACAACGGTTTGCGCACCCTGAGCACTCAAAACTTTTTGCTTGAAATTGTGTCTCAGAAAGTTTTAGACCTCGAAAACCTGTTAAGCTTTCTGGTCGTTTTGCTAATCTTTCTTGGGCCAAAAACGCAGCACCCAAAGCACCCATGACTCCATAATGCTCCGGCACTACAATCGACTGTCCTAATTCTTCTTCAAAGGCTTTACGTATGCCTGGATTGGCGGCCACGCCCCCTTGGAAGAAAATCGGTCCCTGGATGTCTTTATTTTTACCAACGTTATTTAGATAGTTCCTAACCATCGCCTGACAGAGACCCGCCAAAATATCTGGAAGAGAGTGCCCTAACTGTTGTTTATGGATCATATCGGATTCTGCGAAGACTGAGCAACGTCCAGCGATCTGAACCGGAGTCTTTGACTGAAGGGCCAGAGGTCCAAATTCTTCAATAGGAATTCCCAATCTTGCCGCTTGTTGGTCAAGAAATGACCCAGTCCCTGCTGCACATACGGTATTCATGGCAAAATCAGAAACGACTCCATCTCGAAGAATAATAATTTTCGAATCCTGCCCGCCAATTTCCAGGATTGTTTGTACTTTTGGATTAACTCTTGAAGCAGCTACGGCGTGAGCAGTAATCTCATTTTTCACGACGTCAGCACCTAATAAAGTTGCCGCTAGCTGACGTGCACTACCGGTTGCTCCCACACCAATAATTTCAGAAGAATTTGGAATTCGAGATCTTAATAGCTTAATTCCCTCTTGAATTGTTTGCATTGGCCGTCCCTGCGTTCTTAGATAAAGTGCCTCTTTCAAGGTATTGTCTGGTCGCAACAAGACCATGTTTGTACTTACTGACCCAACATCAACACCCAGAAAGAATTTATCTTCCTCCAACTCCTAACACTTCCCCTCTTGTTTGTTCAATTCCTCGCAGCATAGTTGGTCTTTCCAAAAGATCCACAAACGCTTCTAAACGGGTTTTAATCCCTGCTTGACCCGTGTGTTCATCAACTATTAAGGTCATAATAGGTATCTTATAAGCTTCTTGAATTTTTGGCAAAACACTTGCGGCCACTATTTCAGGCATGCAAGACAACGGAAAAATTTGAATGATTCCATCAAAGCCCTCCCGTGCAAATTTCACGGCAGCTCCCACTGTTTCTTGACCATGTCCTCCTACAAAATGTGGTAAATAATGTTTAGCATAACCTGGATAGGATTTAATTGAGCGATATCCTGGTACAAGACCTTGAAAGACATGGTTCCCAACCCACCCCGAAAGATAAATTGAACGATCCACTTCTATTCCTAATTGCCCAAGCTCTTGCTCGACACCCATAGACGAATAGGGATCAAGAATCGTGTATATCTCTCCAACGATTCCTATGCGTAGAGGTTTATATTTTCCGTCGACAGAGCTTCGTACATTTACTTGCCGTTCTCGAATAGTCTCTTGTACCCACTGAATCGTATCAAAGATCCCCTTTTCCGACATCGTTTGTGCTAATCGTTCCTTGCCCTCTTCGTAAAGCTTTTCCGTATCCAAGGGAGATGGAAGCCTTGGCCGTGCCGCATGGATCAAATCTTCAATTCGATCTAACCCGACACTTTTGAGGTAGGCAAACCTTAAAGCCTTCAGAATTTTTGTCCATGAATTTTTAGTACCCGCTAGGAAACGGATGCGTTTGGCTAGCCCCAGCAAGCTTCCGTTAGGGGGTTCAAGAGTCACTACTTCATAATCATATCCAGCATCCCGCAAGATTTCTCGTTCCACTTCGCCATAATAACCAAAGCGGCAGGGACCAATCCCTCCTGTAATCACGATCGTATCTGCCCCTTGACTTGCTGCTTCAATATAATTGCCCAGATTTAGTTTTAAGGGAAGACAGGCCGACTCTGGTGATAGCCTTGTTCCTAAATTTAGAGTTCGTTTGCTATTGACTGGCGGGACCACCACCTCAACATTTAGGGATTCAAAGAGTGTTTGAATTACAATCCAAGCGTTCCCCATGTGTGGAAACGTAACCTTCATGGACCCTCCTCCTTTCGATCATATCCAAAAAGGCTTCTAACCGGGTAATAAGGCCAGCCTCACCACTGTGTTCATCTAAAGTAATCACCATATAAGGTTTATGTCGTTGACGGGCCTTTCGAGATAATAGTTCTTGTACTATTGAATCTGTGCCACAACCGAAGCAGGTTAAATAAATAATTCCATCAATCTCTGGATCGGCCAAAAATTTGTTTCCAGCACCGTAAATTTGCTTAGAGTGACTCCAGAATAACTTTTTGCGCAACTCTAACAAATTTGTCTCTATTTCAATTTGATCAACATGTTGAACCAACTCCACCCTTGCTTTTTCACGAAGTTTCTTAAGGAGGTTCAAGTTAGCGTAGGATTCTTGAATTAAGTAGGAATGCCCCACAAGGGCAATTTTTAAACGCTCAGGTTCGGGAGGCCATTCCAGGTTGGTCGGCGCAAAATTCCACTCCGCCCCCCTAGTTTTCTGAAACTTTTCTTGCCATTTCTGACCCTCATAAAAGGCCTGTTTAATTTCAATTTTACTCTTCCCTAGTGTCTCCCCCATCGTTTGAAGGTCTTTTAAAACAAGCCGTTGACCCTTACGCCAATTTAACGTGACTGAAAGGACTGGAATTCCCGTGGGAACCGAGGAAAGTAGGCTTTCCGGAATTCCTAAAAATTTGGGGCAGGTGTAGGTTTCTGCTTCTACACTGACCATACGGGGCAAGAAAACCCAATCAACTGCTTTAAGTGCTTGAATGTGCCCAGAAAGAAGCTTTAAAGGTAAACACGTTTCGTCACTGGCGTTCTTTAAACCAAGATCCATAATTTGTCGGTTTGTTGGCGGAGAAGTTACCACTTCAATATTTAAGTGATGGAAAAAACCAGCCCAAAAAGGGAAAAAATCAAAGTAAAAAAGTGCACGAGGAAAGCCTATCTTCACTTAACAAGCATCCTTTCATGTTTGATTCAAGTTGCCCTTCGCGCCTCGATTACGGCTGCCGGTCTTGATCTTGTGGTTTTAAGATACTTGGGCGTTGTTCTTTGATGGGTACTGGAGAACGCACTAGTATAGCTTTCATGGCTTGAAGATCTAAAGGCAAGAGGGGCCACAGGTAGGGCACGCCAAACGATTTTGTCCGCCATAAGAGAAAAAAGACAAGGGCAGTGCCGATCCAAAATCCCCAAAAATTAAAGAGACCTGTCATAATGACAAGAAATAACCGCGATAACCGATTTGCTAATCCCAACTCGTAACTGGGCGTTGCAAACGTTCCCACGGAAACAATGGCAATATACATTACCACTTCCGGGGAAAACAATCCGACCTTTACTGCAATATCCCCTAACATAAACGCTGCAATTAAACCCAGCGCCGTTCCTAAAGGGCCCGGGGTATGAATTGTACCTAGCCTTAAGAGATCTACCCCAAATTCAGCAATTAAAACTTGGGCAAGTAAGGAAATTTTAGCTGCTTTGGTAACGCCGATAAAATCTAACCATCCTGGTAGTAATTGTGGATTAAGTGCAGCACCCAACCATAAGGGAAGCAGAAAGAGGGCTGCAAAGATCCCGCCAAATCGAACCCAACGCAGATACGCCCCGACAATCGGTTCTTGGCGATATTCTTCCGCATGTTGAACGTGACTCCAGAAGGTGGAGGGTGCAATCATAACAGAAGGAGACGTATCAACCAGGATTACCACATACCCTTCCAATAAATGAATTGCTGCAACATCTGGTCGTTCAGTATACCGTACTCGAGGATAGGGATTCCATAATTTACTGCCGAGAATAAATTCTTCGACACTTTTCTCTGCCATAGGTATCCCGTCTATTTTAATTGCTTGAATATCTTTTTGAATCTTTCTGACCATATCCAAATTAGTGACATCTTCAATAAAGGCAATACAAACGTCTGTCTTAGAGCGACCTCCTACTTGAACTAACTTCATCCGCAACTTTGGATCACGCAAACGCCTGCGAATTAAAGCTGTGTTCATAACGAGGGTTTCTGTAAATCCATCACGGGATCCTCGAGTCACACGCTCAATATCTGGTTCCATTGGTTGACGACTTGGGTAGGCGCGAACATCTACGATAATCGCTTTATCTTGACCCTCAACAAAGATGGCCATCGGACCGGAAAGAATAAAGTAAAACACCTTATCCATGGTCTGAGCATCTGAAACTTGTAAATTTACAATCCGCCCTTTAACCAATTTATCTAAGGCATTGACAATTAAATCTGAACGCTCCAGGTCTATTAGAGCGTCGAGTATCAAACTCACCACTTGGGAGTTGACCATCCCATTGACAGAGTAAATGGCGATTCGTTTTCCACCCACGGACATTTCCCGAAGCACTATATCAAAACTATCAGGAACTCCTAATTCCTTATTAAGATAATCCACATTTTCTTGATAATTCTTACTGACCGGAATATTTTTCTCGCTTGAATTATTATCCATGCAACTTCACCCCCTTATCGTGGTTCGTTGTTCGAAAATCACCGTTGTGCTTCGTAGATCGTAGTTTGAACCACGAACATCGAACAACGAGTTTATCCTTTAGGTTTAAAAGCCACTGACATTAAATACCCGAAAAACACAGCCGATGCGATTCCTACCGCTGTTGCTTCGACCCCCCCTGAAAAAGCCCCGATAATTCCGCGTTTTCCAACTGCCTCCATCGCCCCTTTGGATAAGCTATAGCCAAACCCGGATAGAGGGATCGAAGCTCCGGCCCCACCTATTTTTATAAGAGGTTCGTAGAGGCCTAATGCCCCTAAGATTGCTCCACCCGTGACAAAGATAACGAGGACATGGGCTGGAGTAACTGCTGGCTTTGTTAGGTCCATAAGCAACTGTCCGATAACACAAATTACCCCACCAACGATGAAGGCTGGAATAATCATAGCAAACATAGTTTTTACTCCTTTCAAGCATCTATAACGACAGCATGCCCAATTCCAGGAATGGACTCTCCCTGCAGCGCAGAGGTCGGGCTATGTAATGCACCACTCCCAACTAACATGACTCGTTTTAATTCCCCGACTTTGATTCGGCGCATAATGTTTCCAGCAAAAACTACTGCTGAGCAGCCACATCCGCTCGCTCCCGAATGAACATCTTGGCTAGGATCAAAAACCATAACTCCACAATCAGTGAATACTGTTTTCATATCGATACTACTTTGCTTAAGAACCTCAGTCGCAAGTACTAATCCAACTGCTCCCAGATCACCGGAAGCAATTAAATCATAGTCAGTTGCTTGGCGCTGTAAGTCATGGAAATGATTCAGAATCGTATCCGCAACCGCTGGGGCCATGGCTGAGCCCATATTATTGACATCTTTTTCAGCGTAGTCAATAACTCTTCCAATTGTTGCGGATGAGATTCGAGGGCCTTCTCCTCTCCGCCCTAGTATTACACTCCCTGCGCCTGTCACCGTCCACTGAGCACTCATCGCCCTTTGAGTGCCTTGTTCAGTTGGTGCACGGAATTGGCGCTCAGCTGTATCATGGTGACTAGAAGCACCTACCAAAACATTTCGAGCAAACCCTCCATCGATTAGCATGCTCCCTAACGCTAGGCCTAAGGCCATCGTTGAGCAGGCTCCATAAAGACCGATAAAGGGAAGTGCCATCTGACGGGCCGCAAAATTAGAGGAAATGATTTGATTAAGTAAGTCTCCCGATAACATGTAGTCAATTTGATCTTTAGCAATGCCCGCTTGATCTATCGCCCCTTGCATTGCCTCTTGGAGCATATTGCTCTCCGCAACCTCCCATGATTTTGCTCCATTTAGCTGATCCATCCATACTTTACTAAACGTTTTCCCTAGTGGGCCTTGTCCTTCTTTCGGGCCCACCACAGAATAGGAGGCTAAAATGACCGGGGGATTGTCAAACACCACGGTCTGATTTCCTGCTCGCTTCAAATCCATATCTGATTCATCCCCATTCATACAAACAGTGTTTGTTAAAACGACCCAATCTAGAGTTAGTGAATTAGAAAATATATGACTCCCACAACAATCGAGGTCGCAATACCATAAACAAGCACAGGACCCGCAACCGTGAATAGCTTTGCTCCGACCCCTAACACATAACCCTCCCGCCTAAATTCCATGGCCGGAGAAACGATGGAATTAGAAAAGCCAGTTACCGGAACAATCGAACCTGCACCTCCAAATTTACCAATTTCATCATAAATACCCAAGCCAGTTAAAAGCGCTCCTAAAAAGATCATCGTCGCTGTTGCCGCCGTTGATGCTTCAACACGAGTCAACCCAATGCTCACAAAGAAATTTATGATCACTTGGCCAATGGCACAAATAATTCCGCCCACTGCAAAGGCTCTTATAACATTTTTAACAATAGTAGGTTTGGGCGTATATTGTTGAGCTAGTATTTTATAGTTTTCAGGGCTTACCGCGAGCGTAGGCTTACGTAAAGACTGGTTATCCAACGTAATTCTCCTTTCCGTGTGTGACAGATAATTCCTATTATTAAACTGATTAACCAAAATTATACGAGAGAATCTTAATCCTACATTGAAAACTTCAGATTCGACAGAGCTTTCTATGATATCCCAAAAAAATAAGCAGGAAAATTATGGATTACATCGAATTAATTATTACTGCTAAAAGTAAGGGGGAATGGTCTTGAATCTTGAAAAAAAAATAGAGCGCCTGACCCTAATCTTGCGCTTAGACGGCGAACTGGATATGTCCACAGCTAATATGCTACGACAGACCATTGATGGTGAAATAGATAAGCGAGGAATTCGCACAGTCATTCTCAATCTTCAAAACGTCCAGTTCGTTGATAGTTCAGGTCTGGGAGTTATTTTAGGTCGATATAAAAAACTACTTCCTTTGGGCGGTAAACTCAAAATTACTAACGTACCTCCTCACATTTATAAAATCATGGAACTGTCAGGTCTGCCTAAAATTATCAATTTTTATCTGGATGAAGCACACGCTTATGAGGAAGGAAGGGGAGCCTAGTATGAAATCTAACCAGATCAACCTAACATTTTCAAGTATCCCAGAGAATGTAGGCATTGCCCGTTTGTTGATTGCTTCTGTAGGAGCGCAACTGGATCTTCCACTTAACGACATCGAAGAACTAAAAGTCGCTGTTTCCGAGGCGGTCTCCAATGCTATTATTCACGGATACCGCAACATTCCAAACAACTTAGTCTATTTTGATTTGGAAGTCACTGGAGATACCCTCAAAATTGCTGTAAGAGATCTAGGGTGTGGTATCTCGAATGTTGAGCAAGCGATGCAACCCGCTTTTAGTACAGATCCAGAACGTATGGGCTTGGGCTTTGTCTTTATGCAATCATTTATGGACGACCTTCAAGTAGAATCTGTACTTGAAGAGGGAACAACCGTAACCATGATGAAGTACTTCAAGCAAACACCCAACCCTACGCATTAGGGGGGCGGCATATTATGATTCAACGCTTATCCGAAATGAATCTCCCCCATTTTCCTCTTCTCTCCGATAAAGAGATGATGCAACTCCTCCATGCTGCGAAAGAAGGAGATGCCGAGGCACGAGAAAGGTTGATTAATTGCAACCTTAAACTTATTTTTAATTTGGTTCAACGCTTTACTCATAGGGGCTATGAACTGGAGGACCTCTTTCAAATAGGAACAATTGGATTGATTAAAGCGATTGATAAATTCGATTTTACCTATGGAGTAAAATTTTCCACGTACGCAGTGCCTATGATTATCGGTGAAATCCGACGTTTTCTCCGTGATGACCATCCAGTGAAGGTCCCTCGTTCCTACAAAGAACTAGTTTATAAAGTTAATCGTGCACGGGATGAACTTTCTGCAACGCTCGGCAGAGAGGCTACGATCGGGGAAATTGCCACCAATATTGGGGTTGATCGGGATGAAATTGTCGCAGCACTTGAAGCAATCCAAAGTCCCACCTCGATCTACGACACCCTTTATCAAGACGACTCCGATCCCATATACGTACTTGATCAGCTCTCTGAAGAAAAGGGGCCAGAGTCTAGTTGGTTTGAAAAAATTGCCCTTCACGAAGTCTTAGACAAATTGCCCGAGCGAGAAAAGCGTGTTCTAATGATGAGATTTTTTGAAGATAAAACTCAAAGTCAAATTGCAAGTCTCCTCAATTTATCTCAAGTTCAGATTTCTCGGATTGAACGTGCTGCACTGCTTAGAATTCGTGAATTGGCGAAAATTAATGATCGTTCAGATTTAAACTATTCTGACTCAGAATGATAATTTTATAATCCATGACTTAATAACCGAAAACTCCTTTAAAAGTTCGTTCCAACTGGTCAACTAAACCGGCCTTTGCCACAGCATGATCCGCTATCAAATTTACGCTTGTCTGAAGTTGATCATTACGAAAGAGGAGAACTTCTCCTAATATTTGTCCTTTCTGAATAGGAGCATTGATTTCTGGGTTCAGCTTTGTCTCGACCCAGAAATTTTTATCTTTTCCTTTTTCCACTGTAGCGCCAAGGGGTTTTTCCGTATTGGCAATTACCTGATCTTCAACTCCCTTACGAACTGTAACAACACCCTGCTTTTCATTTGCGGGAGCAAATTGTTTAAACTCATATTTTGCAAAACCATAGTTAAAAATCTTCATCGATTCGGCAAAATGTCCTCTAACTTGAGGAACACCCATTACAACGCAAATCAACCTTAATCCATTTCTTTCAACAGTCGAAGCTAAGCAATATTTGGCTTCGTTAGTCCACCCAGTTTTAAAACCATCAGCTCCTGGATACCACCATAACAATTTATTGGTATTCCAAAGTTTAAATTTGCCGTCTCGCAAATCATATTCTTTAATACTAGTTAACTTTCGTATTAAGGGGTAGTTTAAAGCTTCTTTAGAAATCATCGCAAGATCATACGCACTTGTATAGTGACCCTCTGCCGGTAACCCGTAAGCATTCGCAAAATGCGTATTCTTCAACCC
>DAIEHY010000049.1 GCA_027353165.1 Desulfosporosinus sp. | reverse complement strand
CAGAAGAGATAGTTCTTTCCGGAGAATGGGATATTGTTATATTAGATGAACTCATCAACGCAGTTTGGTTCGAATTAATTTCAGAAGAAAATGTTTTAGAGTTAATCAATAACAAACCCCCAAAGGTTGAACTGATTTTGACGGGACGAAATGCTTCTCAGCTGTTAATCGATCGAGCGGATCTGGTGACGGAAATGGTTCAAAGAAAACATCCCTTTGAGCATGGAGTTATGTCCCGTCAAGGAATTGAGTTTTAAGATCGTTGTCTATTAGAATAGTTACGGATGATCAACTTGACTATTGTATAATAAATTTTTTGTGGATATACTATCTATATACGCCTCAGGACTACGTCGTCCATGCTGAACCATTAGGGGTGACGCATGGACGGTTTTAATTTTCGAGATTGAAGGGAGCAATAACTTATTATGAAGATGACCAAAGAGGACGTTTTAAGGGAAGCCCATGAAAAAGAAGTTAAGTTCATTCGATTACAATTCACGGACATCTTTGGAATTCTTAAAAATGTTGCCATTACAATTGAACAGTTGGAAAAAGCCTTAGAAGGAGAGCTAATGTTTGATGGTTCTTCGATTGAAGGATTTGCCCGTATTGAAGAATCAGATATGTATTTGCGTCCCGATCCCGATACGTTTGTTGTTTTTCCATGGCGCCCTAAGCAAGGGGGAGTTGCCAGGCTAATTTGTGATGTCTATAATCCGGATGGAACTCCGTTTGTTGGTTGCCCACGTGGTGCCTTGAAGCGAGTCTTAGCAGAAGCTTCAGAAATGGGGTATACCTTAAATGTAGGACCAGAGCTGGAATTTTTTCTCTTTAATACGGATGCTGAAGGGCGTCCGACGACAATTACCCACGATAGAGCGGGCTATTTTGACTTAACACCCGTTGACCTCGGTGAGAATGCCCGACGAGATATGGTATTAACCTTAGAACAGATGGGCTATGAGATTGAAGCCTCGCACCACGAAGTAGCTCCGGGACAACATGAGATTGATTTTAAGTATGCAGATGCTCTGGATATCGCAGATAAAATAGTAACCTTCCGGTTTGTCATCCGCACGATTGCTCAACATCATGGGTTGCATGCTTCGTTTATGCCTAAACCAATTTTTGGTATCAATGGATCCGGCATGCATAGTAATCAATCCCTTTTTAAAGACGGTAAAAACGCCTTTTACGATCCAGAAGGACCCATGGAAATTTCAGAAATTGCTTATCATTATATCGCAGGGCTTATGAAACATGCTCGTTCGTATACAGCCATCACGAATCCAACCGTCAATTCTTACAAACGCCTTGTTCCTGGTTACGAAGCCCCCTGTTACATAGCTTGGTCGGGTCGTAATCGGAGTCCGCTGATCAGAATACCGGCCAAAAGAGGATCTTCGACCCGGATTGAATTAAGGAGCCCTGATCCTTCGTGTAATCCATATTTAGCCTTAGCAGTACAGCTTAAAGCCGGGCTTGACGGAATAAAAAATAAGCTTTCTCCCCCGGCAGCAGTCGACCTGAATATCTACGCCATGACCTCCGAAGAACGAGAAAAACTAGGGATAGATTCTCTGCCAAGCAGCCTAAAAGATGCCTTAGATGAATTAACTAAAGCACCGGTCATCCGTGAAGCGCTTGGTCATCATATCTATGATCGCTTCATTGAAGCAAAGACTGAAGAATGGGATAGTTTCATAGTGACAGTCACCCAATGGGAACTGGATAGATATTTAGCATTATATTAAGGGAAAAAGGGTCTAGCTTGGCTAGGCCTTTTTATTATACAAAATCAGGAGTGACTTATCTTCTCTAATATGGCATATACATAACTATCCAGAGGTCTCGCTGGTTGTTAGAGAAGGGAGGGTTACCATGGAAGTCATCAAGTGGTTACGAGAATATCGTGAAGGAGAGGCTGCTCTAGCTTGGAGTGGTAAATTTGCAGACTATTTGCAGATGGTTACCGAAAACACAAACTTGGCCTTGCATGCCCATGCTCGAATCTATGCTATGATCAAGGCTGCTGGGGTGGAGACAATCGGAGATCAGAAAAAATACAAGTTTTTTGACAAAGAATTATTTGGGTTGGATAGAACGTTAGAACGCCTTATCGAAGAGTATTTTCACAGTGCTGCCAAACGTTTAGATGTTCGTAAACGAATCTTATTGTTAATGGGACCCGTGAGTGGTGGAAAATCGACGATTGTAAGTTTATTGAAGCGAGGGCTTGAAGAGTTTACGAGAACCGAAGAAGGTGCAGTTTATGCTATTGAAGGATGCCCCATGCACGAGGACCCTCTGCATCTCTTACCAGTGTCATTACGCCCACAATTTGAGGAGAAGTACGGAATACGTATCGAAGGAAATCTATGTCCAGTTTGTCGTCTGCGGTTAGATGAAGAATATAGTGGTGAGGTAGAAAGCTTTCCAATCAAAAGAGTTCTATTCTCTGAAGAACAACGGGTTGGAGTGGGTACGTTTACTCCTTCTGACCCTAAATCGCAAGATATTGCCGATTTAACTGGGAGTATAGATTTTTCGTCGATTACTGAATATGGATCTGAATCCGATCCACGGGCCTATCGTTTTGATGGAGAACTTAATAAAGCAAACAGGGGCCTAATGGAATTCCAAGAAATGTTAAAATCAGATGAAAAGTTCCTTTGGAATCTTCTCAGTCTTTCTCAAGAAGGAAATTTTAAAGCCGGTCGCTTTGCCCTCATTTCAGCAGATGAGTTGGTCATTGCCCATACGAACGAAAATGAATATCGTGCTTTTATTAGCAACAAAAAAAATGAAGCTCTTCAGTCAAGAATTATTGTCATGTATATTCCTTATAATCTCCGTGTCAGTGATGAAATTAAAATATACGAGAAGTTAATTAGTCAAAGTGATATTCGAAATGTGCATTTGGCACCTCATAGCCTTTGGGCAACCTCAGTTTTCAGTGTACTTTCCCGTTTGAAACCTTCCAAGAAACAAGGGATGGATCTCGTCAAGAAGATGAGAATCTATGATGGGGAGGATGTTGAAGGGTTTAATCAGAAGGATATTAAAGAGCTGGCTATGGAAGGAGAAGAACAAGGAGAAGGGATGAGTGGAGTTGATCCACGGTATGTGATTAATCGCATTTCGACTGCCTTGATTCGGGATGAACATGCATGTATTAACGCTCTGGATATTTTAAGGGCCTTAAAGGATGGACTATCCCAGCATACTTCTATTTTGAAAGAAGAAAAAGAAAATCTTCTCAATCTAATCGCGGTTGCTCGCCGTGAATATGACGAAATGGCTAAAAAAGAGGTCCAGAAAGCATTTGTTTATGCTTATGAGGAATCAGCGAAAGCACTTTTGAATAATTATCTAGATAATGTCGAAGGATTTTGTAATTCTACAAAATTATATGACCCGATTACCGGCGAAGAATTAGCCCCTGATGAACAACTCATGCGCAGTATTGAGGAACAAATTGGGGTTTCAGAAAATGCCAAAAAGACGTTTAGAGAAGAAATTCTCATCCGGATATCGATGTATGCACGAAAAGGAAAAACGTTTGCCTATGAGTCACATGAGCGTCTGAAAGAAGCAATTGAAAAGAAATTGTTTGCTGATTTAAAGGATATTGTGAAAATTACAACCTCTGTCACTCATCCGGACCATGAGCAATTACGGCGAATTAACAATGTCATGGATCGATTGGTAAATGAGCATGGCTATTGTCCGATCTGTGCCAATGAGATCGTGAAGTATGTGGGAGCCCTCCTTAACCGCTAAAGAGGAAGGGGGATTAGCGTTGTCTGATGAGATTATCGTGAGTCGAGACGACTGGAGTCTTCATCGCAAAGGGTATCTTGACCAAACAAGGCATAAAGAAAAAGTGGATGAAATTATTAAGCAGCAGCTGGGTGATTTAATTGTTGATGAAAGTATCATCTTATCTGATGGAAAGAAAAATACCAAGATTCCTATGCGCTCCCTTGAAGAATTTCGATTTCGCTTTGATTACAATAAACGTAATCACACCGGACAAGGAACTAAGAAAATGGTTCCCGGTGAAATTTTGGGGAGAGAACAAGGCAATGGCAAAGGCGGATCCGGGAGTGGGGCGGGCGAGGCTCCGGGTCAAGATATCTATGAAGCTGAAGTCTCCTATGAAGATTTAGCCAATATTCTCTTTGAGGAATTAAGATTACCCAATTTGGATGACAAGAAAAGACCACTCATTGCACATGACCGTCCGGTGTTCAACGATGTTCGAAAAAAAGGCCTTATGGCTAATGTTGATAAGAAACGCACTTTACTCGAAAGTATCAAGAGGCAGGCCTTTGCAAAGAAGGGAAAGGACTCTAAATTACGAATTACCCCGGAAGACTTGCGATTTAAGACCTGGGAGACACGCCCGAATTTTGAGACTAATGCAGTAATTTTAGCCATGATGGATACCTCAGGCTCGATGGGGCAATTTGAAAAATACATTTCACGGACATTTTTCTTTTGGATGGTACGTTTTCTACGTCTTAAATACGAAAATGTGGAGATTCGCTTTTTAGCTCACCACACTGAGGCGAAAGAAGTGACGGAGGAGGAATTTTTTACCCGCGGAGAAAGTGGAGGTACTCGCTGTTCGTCTGTTTATCAATACGCCTTGGATTTAGTTGAAAAGGACTATCCCCCTGCTCACTTTAACATCTACCCAGTTCATTTTACAGATGGGGATAATATTGGCTCTGACAATGCTAAAGCCATGTCTCTCATGAAACAATTGGTTGAAATTAGTCAAATCGTTGGTTATGGAGAGATCTTAAGAACCCATTATTCGAGTACTTTAATGTCAACATTAAAACGTATTTCAGATCCAAAACTACGCTTAGTCACGATTAGGGATCGAAACGAGGTATATGATGCGCTTAAAACTGTTTTTTCTTAAAACAAGGTTAACACTCCCAACCTGGATTGATTAGCAGCTTAAGCTCAAGGGTGGTAATCTGTAGGAGGGAAGTAATGGACAATGAGCAGCGATCCTTAAGTACTATTGCGCAAGATATCGCTCAAGTGGCCCGTAGCTTGGGACTTAAGTTTTGTCCTGTAAACTTTGAAATTGTGCCCGCTGAAGCACTGTATACGTTTGGTGCCTATGGAATGCCAGTGCGTTTTACACATTGGAGTTTTGGTAAAGCTTTCTATCGCATGAAATTACAATATGATTTGAATTTAAGTCGGATTTATGAACTAGTGATTAATACAAATCCCGCTTATGCATTTTTATTAGAAGGAAATCGCTTGATTCAAAACAAACTAGTGATTGGGCATGTTTATGCCCATGTTGATTTTTTTAATAACAATCGTTATTTCCTGCGAACTCCTAAGGATATGGTTGAACGAATGGGTGCCCATGCCGAAAAAATTCGAGAATATGAAGTTCAATTTGGACGAGACCGAGTTGAAAAGACCTTAGATGCAGTTCTTGCTATTCAAGAACATGTGGATTATCGATCCCATATTAGCCCTAACACCCTCAAAAACGAAACTAAATCGAGAAATAAGTGTCCCCAAGGAGAAGGTCAAAAGAAGCTTGGAAAGAAGAAATCCTCACCTTATGATGATCTATGGTGGGATCTGCAAGATAATTCCACAGAGTCATCGACTCTACAAGAGGTCGAAGATCTTTTACTCTATCTGCTTCGCTTTGCACCTGGGCTTGAAGAATGGCAAAGAGATGTTATTAGTATTGTTCGTGAGGAGTCGTTATATTTTTATCCCCAAATTGAGACGAAGATTATTAATGAAGGATGGGCTACTTTTTGGCATGCGAGAATTATGCACGAACTTGATCTTAGCGATGCGGAGTCTCTCGATTTTGCCCTAATGCATAGTCAAGTCGTTCAGCCATCACGTTTAGGGTTAAATCCATATTATCTAGGGGTGAAGATATGGGAGTATCTTGCCAGTGTAAAACCACTCGATTATTTATGGGATCTTCGTGAAACAGAAAACGACCTTTCGTTTATTCGCAATCATCTTACTCGGGAATTGGTAGAGGAGCTCCACCTTTTTAATTTCCGGAAAGTCGGAGCACATTGGCAGGTTACTGAAAATGAATGGCAGAAAGTACGAGACAATCTTGTACAGCAACTTGTAAATGGAGGTAATCCACGGATTATTGTTCTTGAAGGAGATTATGAGGGTAAGGGCGGGCTGTCTCTCAAACATCGTCACGAAGGAGTAGATCTTGATATTGTTTATCTGGAAAAAACTCTGGCACTTGTACAATTCCTTTGGGGGAAACCAGTCGTTCTTGAAACGGTGGTCGATCATAAAAACGTCCTTTATGAGTGCTCGAATGGACTAGTAAGCCGTCGACAAGCCACTAAAATTTTGGATAAAGAGGGCTTCCGTGAATAGTATAGTTAGTCTATTTAAGCAGATGCTAGAAAATAGCGTCTGCTTAAATAGTATTGAAGGAATTTCGGATAAGAAAGTAGAATCTAACTAATTGAGTCGACGTTAAGCCAAAAAGGACACTTGATCAATTTTAATTGAAGTAAACATTTAAAAACGTTTAAAACTAATTGGGGAAGCAGGCTGAGCATGCACGGGCTTGAACTTAATGTTACAGACATAATCTATCACTATCGTTATGTAGGCTTATTCATTTTACTTACCTTTGGGATGGTAGGCATTCCTGTTCCTGATGAATTTCTAATGACCTTCAGTGGGTTTCAAACCTCATTAGGTCGGATGGGTTATGGAGAAACCCTTGTGATTGCTGCCCTCGGTAGTTTTTTAGGCATGAATTTTAGCTATTGGATCGGAAGGAGTTTAGGAATCCCATTTTTGCACAAGGTTGCTCCCTATCTTCACCTTAATGAAAGAAGGATCGCCCGAGCTGAACACTGGTTTCAACGGTATGGTGATCGGTTAATTGTCATAGGCTATTTTTTTCCAGGATTTCGTCATTTTACTGCCTATTTTTCCGGTATGAGTGAGCTCCATTATGGACGATATGCTACGTTAGCAGGGCTGGGGGCTTCTCTTTGGTCCTTTACATTTATTACACTTGGACGAATACTAGGTGAGCATTGGCAAAAAATCACCTTTATCATGCATCGTTATTTGATACGGGGCGGAATTTTACTGGCTATTATAGTCTTTTTGATCTATATCTATAGCGTGAAGAGAGGTCGAGTAAGTAAAGGAAAAGGAAATTTGGGAAAGTTTAAGCACAGTGGTATAATATATAAGAAAAAACTCAAGCATAAAGGAGGCCACTTAGGTGACTAATGAAATTTCGCCAGATCAAGAACTTAAGCAAAACCCAATTGTAACCATCGAAATGGAAAACGGTAACATCATTAAACTGGAACTATACCCTTCGATAGCTCCCGAAACTGTTCAAAATTTTGTGACCCTTGTTTCTCAAGGCTTTTATGATGGACTTATTTTCCACCGAGTTATCCCTGGCTTTATGATTCAAGGCGGGGACCCTGATGGGACAGGCATGGGTGGAAGTAAGCAAACCATCCGCGGCGAATTTTCTAGTAATGGTTTTAAGAATGATTTACGACATGACCGTGGAGTTATCTCTATGGCTCGTACTTCTGCTCCCAATTCAGCCAGTTCTCAATTCTTTATAGTTGTTAAGGCTTCGACCCATTTAGACGGACAGTATGCTTCCTTTGGAAAGGTGATCGAAGGGCTAGAGGAAGTTGATCGAATTGTCAGCGTTCAGAAGGATCGTGGGGATAAACCCTTAGAAGATCAAAGAATGAAAAAAGTTACCCTTTAAAACATTATATGAACGATGAATTCCCCAAAAGTTATTTTATCATTGAGGAGGAGGGCTATGCCCTCTTCTTCTTTACAAATTGTAGTAAAGTAGGTTAAAAGTTAGGTTTGGAGGGGGTATCATGTTAGATTTAATGCGTTTGTTTAGTCAAGTTGTAGAGGAGCAAAGTTTTACGGTTGTTGCACGGAAATTAGGAATTAGTCAACCTGCAGTTTCAAATCAAATTCGAGCCTTTGAAGAAAAACTAGGGGTGAAATTAATCTATCGTAAAGGAAAAAGTTTTGCTTTAACCGCCGAGGGAGAAACGGTTTATCATCATACTTTACATATGCTCGATGAATGGTCAGAGTTAATGAGTGAAATTAAGGGGACAGAAAGACTCATGAATGGGAAAGTTCATATTGGGGCTTCTCACATCCCCGGCGAATACTTGCTTCCCATGTATTTGGCCTCATTTCGGAATATGTATCCAGACATTAAGCTCAAACTGTCTATTGGGGACAGTTTGGAGATAGCAGAAAAAGTTTTAGCCCATGAAGTAGATTTTGCCGTGGTAGGAGCAGTTTTTGATACCGAAAAACTTACCTCCGATTTTTGGTTAAAGGATCAATTAGGTTGCGTTGTTTCCTGTGACAATCCCTTAAGCTTATGCCAAAGAATTGAATTGCAGCAACTGAAAAACTATCCCATGATTATCCGTGAGACAGGGTCTGGACATCGCAGAGCGCTAGAGGAAGCTCTCATTAAATCGGGTCTTGAGTTTAATGATTTTGATATTGTTTTAGAAGTGGGCAGTACTGAAGCGGTAAAAAATGCTGTTCGTTCTGGCATTGGATATTCGTTTTTGTCAAAGCATGCTTTAGATTCTGGGGAGAAACAAGGTTTAGTTTGGATGAACATCCATAATTTTAACCTTGAGCGAGGTTTTTATCTCTTAAGCCGTCGCGCGAAGCCTTTGACAGTGATTGCTGAAGCGTGTTATCAGTATCTGGCAGCAGAAGTCAGAGGACAGAGACCTTGAGGGCTATCTATAGAATTCTTCGACATTTAAAACTAAATTCCTCGACAATCTTATGGCATAATAACGTTGACAATAAATTAGGGTGACTTAATTTAATAAAGGAGAGGCACTCTTGAAATGGTTCATAAGTAAGTTTAATAATCGGGCATGGCGTTTAATCAGAGAATACCAATTGGAAAATGCTCCAGGGGTTACACTGATTTATGGACCACGGGGGATAGGTAAATCGGCCTTATTACGCTATCTCTATCAACAAACTGAGTCGAAGTATGGCAGTCAAATGACGGATGCTTTGTCGTTTGCCCGGCAGTATGCTTATGCAGCATACGAGAATAAGATCAATCTATTTCGTCAACGCTACCGTACGACACAACTGCTATTAATCGATGATCTTCAATGTATAGCTAGCAAGTTAAAGACCATCGAAGAACTTCACTATACCTATGAATCGCTCATTAGTCATGGGGGAAAGATGGTAATCACAGTTGAAGCAGGGTTTCCAAATTTGGATTTTCTGGGGGAAAGACTGGCTTCTCGTTTTTTGAGTGGAATCGTTATCCCTATTGACCGGCCCCAAAAACATGAACTAGAACATTTTCTTAGCGATTATATTCATATAAAGCGCCTAACTATAAATCCTACTGTGGTGAGTGTCATTGCAGAGCGTACTAATAATTTAGCGGATGCAATCAGCACCATTACTCAGTTTGTTCAATTTGCGGAATCCCGTCAAGATGAACTGAGTCTTTCTTGTTTTAAAGTTTATTGGGAAAAGGAAATGAATAATCTCAATTCATGCGCCGAACCGAACAATATTATCCGCCTTGTGAGCCAAACTATGGGTGTTTCGGTCGAGGAATTGCTAAGCCCTGATCGGAAACAACGGGTGAATGAGGCAAGACAAATGGCTATTTACGTCATTCGTACGCTTTGCCAACTTTCTTTTCCGGCCATAGGAGGTTATTTTAACCGTAATCATAATACCATGATAACATCTTATTATAAGATGCAGGAGAAGTTGACTAAAGACCAAGAGCTGATCAAACTATATGAACGAATTATCAACGCTTTTAGAGGGTAATTTAATTCTTATATGATTACGCATTATATAACTAGAAACTTGATTGATATTAGAGTAGAAAGCCATAAATTGCTAGATAATAAATGAGGGGTGATCGGATGTTAGGCAAGATAGAGCGGATAGCAGTGCTCACGAGTGGAGGGGATGCACCTGGAATGAACGCAGCCCTGCGGGCAGTTGTTCGTAAGGGGATTTACCATGGACTTAAGGTTTTTGGGGTAAATCGGGGGTATGAGGGGCTAATCCATGGAGAGCTCCAAGAGATGAGCATAGGTTCTGTTGCGGATATTGTGCTACGTGGGGGAACCATCTTGAAGACAGCACGATCCGAAGAAATGCGTATTGTTGAGGGGCAACAAAAGGCCATAAAGCAGTTACATAAGTTTGATATCAATGCTTTGGTGGTCATTGGCGGAGACGGCTCTTTTCGAGGAGCTCAGACATTATCAGCGAACGGATTTCAGGTTGTCGGTATTCCAGGTACCATCGATAATGATATTGCTGGAACGGATTTGACCATCGGCTTCGATACTGCAATCAATACGGTTGTTGACGCCGTTAGCAAGATTAGAGACACAGCGTCCTCCCACGAACGCACGTTCATAGTCGAGGTGATGGGACGTAATTGTGGAAATATTGCGCTTCAGGCCGGCATTGCCTGTGGAGCAGAGTCGATTCTTGTTCCAGAAATCCCATACAACTTAGACGAGATTAGCGATAAGTTAAAGCGTGGTCATTTACGTGGAAAAAACCATAGTATTATTTTAGTTTCTGAAGGTGTAGGAAGTGCTTACAAAATTGGTGAGGAATTGCGGGCTCGTTCCGGATTTGAGACGAGAATTACTGTTTTAGGCCATTTACAACGTGGTGGAAATCCTAGCGCTCAAGATGCTGTGATCGCTGCAGCTATGGGGGGAAAAGCCGTTGAAATCGTTTTGGCTGGAGAGTCGGACAAGATGACAGCGTTTGTCAATCAAACGGTTATTTCAAGCCCTCTTACTGCAGCTTATGGAACTCGGCGGCCTTTTAATAGAGAGCTCTATGATTTGGCAAATGAGCTTTCGATTTAGACATTCTAGTCCATCAAATCATAGAGATGGGGTTGAATTATGATAGATCAAGTGCGTCAAGGAATTGTGCTCGATTATACTGGGATGATGCAAAGTCCACAAAATTTGAAGGGGTTTTCAAGGTTAGAACTTGAGAATCTCCAAGTAAGTTTAGATAAAGCCCAAATCTCACTCGCGAAGCAGAGGGAAGCTGGAGGGCTGGACTATTCAAAGCTTTTACCCTCCATGAAGTCCGAACTCAAAGAAATCATAGATTACTCGAACAAGGTAGCCTTTAAATTCGACAATTTTGTGGTCTTAGGAATTGGGGGATCTGCACTCGGACCGATGGCCGTGCATCAAGCCCTAAACCATTATTATTATAATGAACTTTCTGCCGAGGAACGTGGTCATCGCCCACGTCTTTATGTCATGGATAATATTGATCCAGTGCGCTTCCATGAATTGTTACAAATTTTAGATCCCCAGAAAACGTTATTTAATGTGATTAGTAAATCCGGTAATACTTCTGAAACTATGGCCCAATTTATGATTGTCAGGGATATTATAAGACGGGAATGCGGAGAACACTATGCCAAGCATATGGTGGTTACAACTGATCAAGAGAAAGGAAATCTTTTACCGATTGCTCTCGCTGAAGGATTTAAACGTTTTGTAATTCCCTCTCATATTGGAGGGCGCTTCTCAGAACTGACCCCTGTCGGATTACTTGCGGCTGCTATTTGTGGGATAGATGTTAACCAACTTATGGCTGGAGCTTTAGAAATGGATGAGAAGATTCGCGAAACTCAAGGAGTATTCTCAAACCCCGCTCAGTTGCGTTCAGCGCTTTCCTTCTTGTCATGGGGAAAAGGGAAAACTATTTCTGTTTTTATGCCCTATGTTGATGGACTGAAAACCATGGCTGATTGGTATGCACAGTTATGGGCGGAAAGCTTAGGAAAACGGTTTGATCGACAAGGACGGAACGTTCAAGTTGGACAGACACCTGTAAAGGCGCTGGGAGTAACTGATCAACATTCTCAAGTTCAGCTCTATGTGGAAGGTCCTGATGATAAAGTAATTACGTTTGTGACCCTAGAAAAATTCAGGGAAAATAAAATGATTCCCTCAGATATTGGACAACTACCTGAGGATATTCAATTCTTAGGAGGCCATACTCTAACTGAATTGTTGATGGCAGAACAAAAGGCCACGGAATACGCTCTTACTTTAGCTGGTCGTCAACATCAGAAGATCGTACTTCCCAGCATGGATGCATTTCAGGTTGGACAATTACTGCTTTTGCTCGAGTGGGAGACGGCTTATATGGGAGAACTATTGAACATTAACGCTTTTGACCAGCCGGGGGTTGAGGAAGGGAAAAATGGGACATATGCTTTAATGGGCCGCAAGGGTTTCGAAACGAAGAGACATGAAATTGAGGAGTATGGAAAAATACGTTATATACTGGACGACTTTGTATGATCTAAATAAGAAAAGTGTACAGCGTTGAGCAATAGCTCAGCGCTTATTTTTTTACAAAAATATATTTTCTCATTATTCAAATTCCAGAAGGAATTAATTTGAGTATGTCGAATACTTAGTTAACAATATTAATTAAGTTATCTTAGAAAAACTTAAAGGCTGTTAAATAGGCCTAAAAATTGGTCAAAAATTATTAATATTATTAACACAATTAATTAAGTTAGGAGATACAACTGTGAGAGATCCCCGCATTTTTGAGTATCCCAAACGGTCTAATCGAATCAATATTTTAAATATCATCAGGGAAAACCGATATATTTCACGTCAGGGATTAGCACAACTCACGGGGCTGACACCCGCCGCAATTTCAGGAATCGTGCGAGAACTTAGCGAGCTCGACTACATCAATGAAATTGGCCTGGGTGAAT
>DAIEHY010000048.1 GCA_027353165.1 Desulfosporosinus sp. | reverse complement strand
TCGGCAACCCGACCGGGTATGGCTGATCTTCTCGCCCAAGCCATCGGGGAATTTAAAACATATCGGATCCCTCCCAGCGTATTGAGAAAAGTAACCATGACGGACGGTATTTTAAACGATAAACTGCAGGACTTAGCCCTTATTTTTGAAGAATATCAAGCGGCTCTTGGCCTAGGTACACGTGATACGGATGATGAATTATCAGTTTTGGCGGAAAAAATCCCTGATGCGCCCTTTCTCCAAGGGGCCATTGTATGGGTTGACGGATTTAATGGATTTACCCCTCAAGAATTAGAAGTTTTAAAAACCCTTGTCAGAACGGTCAAGGAAGTAATCGTAACTTCCCCTCTCGATCCGTTATTAGTAACCGAGGAGCTTACCCAAGGCGAGGGGATCTTTAAAGTGGGGGAGGATTTTTTTACAGGTCCTTGGCGTACTTATCAAGATCTGCAACGTATTGTAGTTGAGACTGGCACCACAATACATCCTCCGAGCTTGCTTAAGAACACGAAGCGCTTTAAACATCCCTGGCTAAGTCATTTAGAAACAAATTTCTTTGTTTACCCGATCACAACAATGTCTGAAGCAGGGAATCAAGCTGGAATTTTAAGTGGAAAGGGAATTCAAATTTTATCGGCCGTAAATCGGAGGGCTGAAGTGGAAGGGGTTGCACGGGAATTACGGCGTTTAGTTAGAGCTGAAGGGTTACGCTGGAACGAAATTGCGATCATGAGTCGTGATCTTACGGGCTACCATGAACTCATTACTCAGGTGTTTACAGCCTATGATGTTCCACATTTTTTAGATCATAAGCGATCCGTCCTTCATCATCCTTTGATTGAATTAGTCCAATCCATTCCAGAGGTGGCAGTGAAACATTGGAGCTATGAACCTCTCTTTCGTTGTTTGAAAACGGATTTTTTCCCGTTGCAAAGGGATGCGATCGATCGACTGGAGAACTACGTACTTGAACACGGAATTCACGGAGCAGGTTGGGACAGAAATGTGGACTGGCGTTATCACCGTCAATGGACTCTGGGGCAAAATGAAGAACAACGTTCTGAGGAATTAAAATTCCAGGCTGAACTGAATACTTCTAGGCAAATAGTTTATGACCTTATCGATCCCTTGATTCAAAGTGTCATACCAGGAATCCACGCTGAGACCCTGAATGTTCGGGACGTGACAGAAACACTGTTTAGTTTCTTAGAACGCCTTAATGTTCAAGCCACTTTAAAGGAATGGTCACAAAAGGCTCAGATGCAAGGGAATCTAGGCGATGCCAAACTCCATGAACAAATTTGGGAAGCAGTTATTCATGTCCTTGATGAAATAGTAGCCGGCTTGGGGGATGAGTCTCTGAAGCTGGAGGACTACTCCTTAATTCTCGCCTCTGGCCTTGAAGCGATTGAACTGGGTCTGATTCCTCCTGGACTGGACCAGGTCTTAGTAGGGTCGTTAGATCGTTCACGGAATCCTGAAGTTAGGGTTCTTGTTCTCATGGGAGCTAATGAAGGGGTATTGCCTGCCCGTCCAGGAACAGATGGAGTTCTCGACGAGTATGAGAGGGAACAATTGAAGCTGGTTGGTATCCCGCTAGCTCCTAAAGGAAAGGCCCAGACCTTTGAAGAACAATTTTTTATATACTCAGCACTTACCCGAGCTACGGAAAAACTGGTGGTTAGTTACCCTTTGACGGATGAGGAGGGGAAAGGGCTGACGGTTTCGCCGGTTGTCAGAAGACTAAAGCTTCTTTTTCCAACCCTTTCAGAGAGTTTCATAGGTAACCAAGAGGACATTCAGCGCCTAAGTCATCCCAATTCTGCCCTGCAAGCTTATGCAGAACAACTACGCGCGTTGCGTGAAGGGGAGCCACTTTCCCCATTGTGGCAGGCTACTGAAGCATGGCTGGCACAGGATCCCCTGCGAACTAATCAAATTCAGCGTTTACAAGCTAGTCTTTTATACCAGAATCAAGAAGAACGACTCCAACGCCCTCTCGCACGCCGCTTATATGGTAAATGCTTGAAGGCCAGCGTCTCTCGTTTAGAACAATTCGCTAAGTGTCCGTTTGGGCATTATGCTCGTTATGGTCTTAAGCTTCGTGAAAGACCCACTTATCAGCTAACGAGTCCCAATATGGGTGAATTCTTTCATACTATCCTCCATAATTTTGCCATTCAACTCCAAGAACGTGGCTTAGATTGGGGCAAATTGACGAAGGAAGAATCTTGGGCACTCGTTAATCAAATTGCTGACGAGCTTGTCCCAAACCTTCAACACAACATCCTCCAAAGTAGTTCTCGCTATCGCTTTTTAACCCATAAATTAAAGCGAACGGTTCATCACGCTGTAAAAGTCCTTGCTGAACATGCTCGTAAAGGGGTTTTTATTCCAATTCAGTTGGAAGTGGGTTTTGGCCCCAATCAAACACTCCCAGGAATCGAGATTCCTTTGACTGAAGAGGATTCCCTGTTGCTATGCGGGCAAATTGACCGAGTGGATGCTGCCTTCTTTGATGGGCAAGTATATTTGCGGATTCTTGATTATAAGTCCCGTGAACTATCCTTAGCCCTGGATACAATATATTATGGATTAAATCTCCAATTACTTACTTATTTAAAGGTTGCTCTACAGGGAGCAGAAGTATTACTGAATACGTCATCCCCTCAGAAAGTTCCCGCAGGATTTTTGTATTTTCCTGTACTCGAACCCCAGCTTGAAGAGGGTATACCGATTAGCCCAGAAGAATTGGAAGAACATCGTGTTCAAGCCGTTAAAGTCAGCGGGTACTTATTAGCGAATTCACGAGTCCTAGAAGCTATGGATTCTAGCTTCACCACCGGACGGTCTGATTTACTGGGGCTAGCCTTAAAAAAAGACGGAACCTTTAAGAAAGGGGCCAACGTCCTAACGGAGGACCAGTTTTCCCTGCTTAGTGATTATCTTCATAAGTGGTTCCAGCAAACAGGGGAGCGACTATATGAGGGGGATATTTCACTATCTCCCTATCGGAGAGGAAAGAGCACTGGATGTCAATACTGTTCTTTTAAACCTGTGTGTCACTTTGATCCCTACCTTCCAGAAAACCAATACCGAGACCTACCTGCCTTAAAGCATGAAGAGGTATGGCGCCGCGTGGAGAATGATTCGAACCTTCATTCAAACCTAAAAGGTCCAGAAAACCTCGATTTCAACTGGTTGGAAGGAGAGAAACTTATATGAGTGAACCAAAATGGACGGCGGAACAACTAGCCGCGATCCAATTGCGAGGCCAGCTTTTAGTGGCTGCTGCTGCAGGTTCCGGAAAAACAGCTGTGCTCGTAAAACGCTTAATTCACAGAATCACAGACCTAGAAGACCCAGTCGATGTCGATCGCTTTCTGGTGGTAACCTTTACTAAAGCGGCCGCCAATGAGATGCGCGAGCGTATTGGTAAAGCTTTAGATGATTCTCTTATTCAGGAACCGGAGATTGAGGGGATCGAACGCCTCCATCGGCAACGCATGCTTCTTAATCGGGCCAGCATTACTACGATACATTCCTTTTGCTTAGAATTAATCCGAAAGTATTTTTATCAACTAGAACTGGATCCAGCCTTTCGAATTGCGGATCAAGCTGAGGCCGAACTTTTACGTCAGGACGTGGTTGAAGATCTTTTTGAAACCTACTATCAACGAAAAGATGGTCCCTTTTTGAAGCTTGTCGAGGCCTTTGGAACAGATCGCGATGATCAACCTTTGATGGGTCATGTCTTAAATCTTTATAATTTTGCGTATAGTCAACCTCAGCCTGCTGAATGGTTAAGTGCACTTCACAAAGCTTATATGTGGGAGACGGTTGAATCTTTGATGCAAAGCCAATGGGGGCAATCAGCCCGGCAAGGGCTGATGGACAGTGTGGGAGAAAGTTTTAACTTACTCGAACGTGCCCAACTACTAGCCCAGGCTCAACAAGGGCCAATGCCTTATGCAGTGACCATTCAAGATGATCTTAATCGAATTGGGTTACTAAATCGTGCTTTGAAAGAAGGGGATTGGACTCAGGTCGAACAAGAATTTGAACTAGCGGTTAAGTTTCCTAAGCTAAAACCAATGACTTCCAAAGCCAAGAAAATAGCCCTTTCAAACGAAGATACACCAAATTTTGATGAAGCAAGCCAAAAGTCATTACAAGAAGAATGCAAAAAATTGAGAGAAGACGCCAAAAAGAAACTTAATTCTCTCAAGGAGGACGTCTTTACTTTTCCCCTTGAACTGCAGCTTCCTGCCCTTCGCGAGATGGGCACATTGGTGCAAACACTTGGAGTCTTAGTCCAGGAATTCTCTCGAGTCTATCGAGCGGCTAAGGACTCCCATACCCTCCTGGACTTTACCGATTTAGAACATTTCGCCCTGCAACTACTGGAGGTAGAGGGAAAGGCTTCTCTGATCGCTCAAGGATTAAAGGAGTATTATGCGGAAGTTTTAGTGGATGAATATCAGGACATTAACCCTGTTCAAGAACGAATCTTACAGCTTGTATCGAGACAAGAGGGGTCTCCAAATCTCTTTATGGTCGGAGATGTCAAACAAAGTATCTATCGCTTTCGCATGGCTGATCCCAACTTATTTCTTGCTAAATACAGCACTTTGCCCCATTGGAATTCGAGTGAACCGGGGGATACCTCTCATACGGAGTTCATCATCGATCTTAATAAGAATTTCCGAAGTCGCCTAGAAGTGGTAGAGGGAGTAAACTTTCTTTTCCGTCAAATTATGACGAAAGGGGCAGGGGAAATTCCTTACGATGATCAAGCAGCTTTACAATATGGAGCCGCGTTTGTCTCTGGTCAGGATCAACTATGTACAGCAGAAGGACCGATTGAAGTTCACCTGATTGACGCAAACAGCATCAAACAACAGTTGACTGATCTTTCCAGTAGTGAGGGAATGGACGACATGGACTTCACATCGTCGGAGAGCGACTCAGGCACCGAAGCTCAGAACCTTTTAGGCGCTGAAGAAACCATACATTCTGAGGATCTTGATAAAGCACGGATTGAAGCGCGCTTAGTGAGTGAAAGAATTCAGCAGATGGTTCAAGGATCGGAATTTCAGATTTATGACAAGGATCTTAAATCCTATCGTCCAGTAAGGTACTCGGATATCGTGATTTTGATGCGTTCTTATTCGGCTGTTGCGCCAATCTATGTGGAAGAATTCCAAAGCTCTGACATCCCCGTTTATGCTGAAACAACCAGTGGTTATTTTGGCGCGAGCGAAGTAGAAACGATGTTATCCTTGCTAAAAATAATTGATAATCCGCGTTTAGATATTCCCTTAGCAGCTGTCCTTCGTTCTCCACTCGTGGGTCTCAATGGAAGTGAGTTAGGCAAACTTCGAATGATGCTTCCTGAAGGAGACTTCTATGAGGCCTTATCCCTAGGAGTATGGGCTGCACTCGTCCCAGAAACTCTAGTCCCTGATCTAGAGAATCAGTTCAGACAAATCTTAGATCTTTACGAAGATTCTTGGGAACGGCGGCTTAATAAAGCCCAGGAGATTTTAAGCACGGCTCCGGCGCTTAAGGATAAAATTTCAGGTTTTTGGATCAACCTACAAATCTGGAGAACCAGATCTCGCCGAACTTCCCTGGCAGATCTGTTGTGGTCTCTATATGATGAGACTGGGTACTTGACGTATGTGGGGACTTTACCTGCGGGAATTCAGCGTCAGGCCAACCTTCGGGTCCTTTATGATCGAGCCAGTCGATTTGAGGCAACGAGGTACCGCGGTTTGTTCCGTTTTTTGCGTTTCTTGGAGCGCTTTCAAGGACAAGGTAAAGATATGGGCAATGCACGCGCCCTAGGAGAAAACGAAAATGTTGTTCGATTGATCACGGTTCACGCTAGCAAAGGATTGGAGTTCCCGGTTGTTTTTGTGGTTGGTTTAGGACGGACGTTTAATACGCAAAGTCTTAAGGGAAAAGTGCTACTTCACTCAAAATTAGGAATGGGTATGCCAATTATTGATGTGGAAAATAATGTTCGTTACCCTTCTTTAATCCAGTACGCTGTTAAACAACGTCTAGCTCAAGAATCGTTGGCTGAAGAATTACGGATTCTTTATGTTGCACTCACACGAGCTAAAGAACGACTTTTTCTCTATGGTAATATTGATAACTACGCTAAAACTCTTGCTAAATGGCAACGAACTTCTGCTTGGAACGAGATCCCCTTACCAGAGGGTCAACTCCGGAGTGCCAAATGCTTTCTGGATTGGATAGGTCCAGCCTTAGTTCGCCATCCTCAACGTCTCTTTGGTGAAGCGATTCTACCAGAAAATTCTCCAATCACGATTTCACTTCCTGAAGCTAGTTCAAACTGGGAGATTCTTGTTCATCAGAGTTTAACTTCGCTCAAAGATCATTGCCAAGCACAAAATCATGAAGTGAGTGGGGATGACAGTTTTGAGCGAGCTGCCGATCAGCCAATAGCGAACCTTGAGAATAAAACTAAAGAACAATGGTTTATGGAGGTTGACCAGCAGCTAAACTGGCAATATCCCTACCACAAGTCTGTTGCTCAGATTTCTAAAACAAGTGTCAGTGAACTGAAACGGTTAAACAATTGGCATACTCAGGATAACGTCTCTATGATTCCAACGCTTTCAAAACAACCTGATTTTATGAAGCGTCCGAACTTCCTTCAGGTCGCACAATCTTTAAACGCTGCAGAACGGGGAACAGCCTTACACACGGTTATGCAACATATTCCCTTTAAGGAATTGACAACCCTTTGGCCCAATTTAGTTCAATCAGAGCAGATCGATTATATGCTTGAATTTTTAAACCTGCTCGAAAAACGTGAAATCCTTAGTACAGATCAAAAGAGCGTCATTCAGCCCAGCCAGATTGTTGAATTCCTAGGATCTCCCCTAGGGCAGAGACTTTTTAATGCAGAACAGGTACTGCGAGAAGTCCCATTTACCTTGACCCTACCTAATTGGGATCAAACCACAGTTTTAGTTCAAGGGGTTATTGATGTTGTGGTTATAAATAATCACGATCACCAAAGGAAAACGGCAGAAATTCTTGACTACAAGACAGATTCGCTGAAAGTAGATGACGAAACGAATCCTGAGGAGGTCTTGCGCAATCGCTATGCTCTTCAACTTTCACTCTATGCTCATGCCATCGAGCATTTAAACAAAATTAAGGTTGATAAAAGTACCCTTTACTCCTTTAGCTTAGGCCGTGAAATTGATATTCCCGGTGAGCTTTGCAAAGAGATTTTGGGGAACGCTTTCCCGTTATTCTGAAGATAAATCTGTATACCTAAAGACAAAACCGTCAAATACCATCAAATAACTAGGAGGACCCACTAAAGACATTTAGTTTTTTATGATATAATAATTAAAGTTTTAAAATATTTGTTATATTTAGAGAGGATTTATGGCTTCGGTGGCGAATTACTAAGTGTTCTTTGTGATTGTTGTAACTATCTTTAATAGGAGTAAGGAAGAAAGAGGGGTTGTAATGAGTCAAAATAAAATAGGTTCTGTTTTGATAGTTGGCGCAGGGATTGCTGGGATTCAAGCTGCACTGGATTTAGCAGAGTCGGGATACTTAGTTCATTTGGTAGAAGAATCGTCAGCAATTGGCGGAACTATGCCAATGTTGGATAAGACCTTCCCAACGAATGACTGTTCGATGTGCATTTTATCCCCGAAATTAGTGGAGTGCGGACGCCATCTTAATATCAGAACCTACACCAATTCACAAGTTGTCAAATCAGAAGGAGAAGCTGGAAACTTCAAAGTAACCATTAAACAAAAGGCCCGTTATATTGATCTGGAAAAGTGTACGGGTTGTGGTGCATGTGCTGAAGCTTGCCCAGTCAAAGTCGATGATGAATTTAATCAGGGCTTAGGAAAGCGTAAAGCTGCGTTTAAACAGTATTCTCAAGCCTTCCCCAATGCCTATGGTATTGACGAAAAGAATTGTTTGTATCAAACCCGTGGTAAAGCCAAAGGTAAGGATATTTGCTTAAAATGTGTTAAAGCATGTCAAGCAGGCGCAATTGACCATCAGATGGAAGACAAAGAATTTGAAGTTGAAGTCGGATCTATGATTCTTAATCCAGGCTTTAAAGTGTTTGATGCCTCTAGCCTCGATTATTACGGCTATGGGACGATCAAAAGCGTAATAACAAGCCTAGAGTTCGAGCGTCTTCTCAGTGCCTCCGGGCCCTTTGATGGACATTTAGTAAGGCCTTTTGACCAGAAAGAACCTCAAAAAATTGCCTGGATTCAATGCGTTGGTTCCAGAAACTCTAAAATTAATCATAACTACTGCTCTGGTGTTTGCTGTATGTATGCTATTAAAGAAGCAGTTATCGCCAAAGAACACAGCCATATTCCAGTGGATACGACTATATTCTATATGGATATGAGAACTCCTGGCAAAGATTTTGAAAAATATTATAACAATGCAAAGAATAATCAGGGGGTTAACTTCATTCGTTCGCGTGTTTATGAAGTAACCGAAGCCAAAGATGATTCTGGAGATGCAGTGATTAGATACTCTACAGAAGACGGTCAAATTTGCTCAGACCAATTTGATTTAGTCGTTCTGTCAGTGGGTCTTGAGCCAGGCGATAGTTCTAAAGACTTAGCCAATATGTTAGATCTAAAGGTCAACAAATATGGATTTGCTGAGCTTGAACCACTAAGCGGAGTCAATACTTCCAAAGAAGGAGTTTTTGCTGCAGGTGCTTTTAGTGGTCCAAGAGATATTCCGGAAACCGTTATGCAAGCAAGCGCCGCTGCAGGTGCTGCGTCTGCTTTATTATCCGATGAGCGTGGAACGTTAGTCAGTGAAAAAGAATACCCACCTGAACTGGATGTTGCTGGTGATGTCATCAGAACGGGTGTCTTTATCTGTCACTGTGGTGTCAATATCGGCAGTGTCGTCAATGTGCCTAGCGTCGTTGAGTATGCTAAAACTCTGCCAACGGTTGCCTATGCCACTGACAAAATCTATGCTTGTTCTCAAGATGCTCAAGCTTCAATTAAAGCTTTAATCGAAGAACAAAAACTAAACAGAATCGTCGTTTCCTCCTGTAGCCCACGAACCCATGAGCCTTTATTCCAAGAGACGTTAAAGGAAGCGGGTTTGAATGCTCACCTCTTTGACATGGCCAACATCCGTGACCAATGTTCTTGGGTTCATATGCATGAGCCAGAAAAAGCAACCGAAAAAGCGAAAGATCTCACAAAGTTAGCGATCGTACGCGCTTCCATGCAACAACCTGTTCAGCCTATCTTCATGGCCATGAACCATGCAGCCTTGGTGATCGGTGGCGGAGTAGCGGGCATGACCAGTGCCCTATCTCTTGCGGATCAAGGGTATGAGGTCCACTTGGTCGAAAAGGACAAGGTTCTGGGCGGCGTAGCGAGAAGATTCTCCACTGGTTTCAGAGGAGAAGATATGAAAGCTTTTGTTGCGGACCTAATTGATCAAGTAAGTAACCATCCAAACATCAAACTCCACGTAGGTGTCGGCATCAAAGATGTTGGAGGTTTCTTAGGCAGCTTTACAACCACTTTGGAAAATGGAGAACAGATAGCACATGGCGTTGCACTTCTGACCATTGGGGGCCAAGAATATAAGCCTCATGAATATCTCTACGGCCAAGATCAACGAATAATGACCCAGATCGAAATGGATGAGGCACTCTATAACCATGACTCTAAAGTAGAAAACGCCAAGAACTTTGTCTTTATCCAATGCGTCGGCTCACGTTGTGATGAAAATCCTTACTGCAGCCGTACTTGCTGTACCAAATCTGTGAAGTTAGCGCTTAAAGTCAAAAAGAAAAATCCAAAGGCTAATATCTTCGTTCTGTACCGCGATATGAGAACCTACGGCTACTTTGAAGAAGATTATGAAGAAGCGAGACGAATTGGGATCATCTTTGTCCGCTATAGTGAAAATGCCAAACCAGTCGTAAATAAAGAAGGGGAGACCTTAGTCGTCACAGTAACAGATCATGTCTTAGATCGCCCTCTGGAAATCGAAGCAGATGTGATTTGCTTGGCGGCGGCCATTAAAGCTCCGGAAGATGGCAGAAAGCTTTCCAAATGGTTCAAAATCCCCTTAAACGCCGATGGCTTCTTCTTAGAAGCACATATGAAATTGCGCCCAGTTGATTTTAGTACGGATGGTGTGTTTATGGCTGGAATCGCACACAGTCCCAAAAATATGGAAGAAGTTATTACCCAAGCTAAAGCTGCTGCCGGACGCGCGGGTGTGGCCTTGTCCAAAGATCAGGTAGAATCTGCAGGTCTTAATGCCTTTGTTAATAAACGCAAATGTACCGCTTGTGGAACTTGTGAAGCAGTTTGCTCGGCCAAAGCAGTCACCGTTGATTTAGTTAACCGCGTAGCTGTTGTGAATGATGCACTATGCAAAGGTTGCGGAGCCTGTGCTTCAAGTTGCCGTTGCGGAGCCATTAGCCTCAGAGGGTGCACAAACGAGCAAATTGTTGAGATGTTGAATTTCCTATAATGTTTGTGAGCCTAATAATGATTGGGAAAGGTAGATGATTATGGAAGAAATTCAAGTAGAAGCTGAAAATAAAAAGTACGACCCTAAAATTGCGGCTTTCTTGTGTAACTGGTGTAGTTATGCCGGTGCGGATCTAGCGGGCGTCGGAAGAATTCAATATCCACCCACAATCCGAACGATTAGGGTTCCATGCTCTGGTAGAATCAATCCTTTGTATATCTTAAAAGCGATGGCTAATGGAGCGGATGGAGTCTTGGTCTCCGGATGTCACCCAGGGGACTGCCATTATATTAGTGGCAACTATGTGGCACGCAGAAAATTTGCGCTCATTAAATCGTTGCTAACTTATGTAGGCTTAGAGGAAGATCGAGTTAATTTTTCATGGGTATCAGCAGCAGAAGGTGGCCGCTTCGCTGAAGTTGTAAAAGGGGTTAGTGAGCGGGTTGGTGCTCTTGGACCTAATAAAGGAGTCTTTAAAGTTGATGACGGGGGTGCAACGGATGAATAAAATTATCAGCGATATCCGAGAAACGGCCCGTCAATTACTGGCTGATGGCAAAGTAGACGTTGTGATTGGATACGCAAAAGGTTCCTTGCCGTTAAAGGCGACGCCTTGCTTTGTGCACTCTGCTCAAGAGGTTGATTCATTAATTTGGGATGAAACCTGTGAGAATAATTTAGCCGCTTTTGTAGCTAAGACGCCTGGCAAGAAGGCCATTGTCGCTAAAGGGTGTGACAGTCGAGCTTTAGTCGTCCTATTACAAGAAAACCAACTGGTCAGAGATGACTTGTATATCATTGGAGTTTCCTGTCATGGTGTCATTGATCAAAGGAAAATCGGAGCTGAAGTAGGAGAAATTCTTGAAGCTAGTATCTCCGATGGAAAAATATCCGTGAAAGGGATGGAAGGGGATAAAGAGTATCTCTTTGCAGAAGTGAAGGATGCTACCTGTCAAACCTGCCGTTACCCTAATCCAGTCATAGAGGACCTGCATCTTGGTGAATTGATTCAAGTTTCTCAAGACGTTGCCGCCTTTGCCGACGTATCAGCCATGGAAAACAAATCTGAGAGCGAACGACAAGCGTATTTTAAAGAGCAAATGAGTAAGTGCATTCGCTGTTATGCCTGTCGCAATGCTTGTCCATTATGTTATTGTCAGGAATGTTTTGTGGATTGTAATTCTCCAAGATGGCTTACGGGTGGAGTGGATCGTGCCGAAAATCTCCTTTTCCAAGCTGGACGTGTACTTCACTTAGCCGGACGTTGTGTTGATTGTGGGGCTTGTAGCCGTGCTTGTCCACAAGGGGTTGACATTCGTGCCTTAAATCGCAAAATGACCAAAGATGTTTACGAAATGTATAACCATGAATCCGGTATTAGTGAAGAGGGTAAACCTGCTCTAAACGTATACAGCGCCAATGATCCAGAAGAACAGTTTTTGGTAAAGGAGTGAGGTGAAGATTATGAAGATAAGTAAAGTAAAATTTGGCCAAGCATTTGATGCATTAGTCTCTGAGTACCAAATAATTGCTCCTGTAAGTGATGCGAACGGAATTGCTTTCCAAGGAGTTAAAAGTTTCTCAGAAGTCAAGCAAGATTATCTCAATTCTAAACTTCCTCCCAAAGCTTTCTTTTTTCCTCAACATGAAAAACTGATGTCATATAAAAAAGAAGGTAAAGATGTCACCGTTAAGAGTGAACTTAAGGTTGAGGATACTATTCTTTTTGGAATTAGACCGTGTGATGCTAAAGGGATGCAACTCTTAGATATGGTCTTTAAAAATGATCAGTATACAGATCCTTATTATTATGAACGACGTGAAAAAGCTGTCATCATCGGGGTTGCCTGTCAAAAAATCGCCCCAACCTGTTTTTGCTCCTCGTTTGGTATGTCTCCGGCGAGTAGTGAAGGGTCCGATATCTTATTCATTGATCTCGGAGATTCCTACGAAGTAGAAGTGATCACTGAAAAAGGGAAAGCCTTAGCAGCTCGATTCGAAGCGCTCTCAGAACTGACAGCCGATGAGCAAGCCTTGGTTGCTAAAATTAAAAGTGCTGAAACCTCGAGTAAGGTTGATGTCTCAACCACCACCAGTAAACTCGACAAGATGTTTAATAGTCCTTTCTGGGATACTCTCCAAGAAAAGTGCATAGGGTGTAACGTTTGTTCCTTCTCTTGTCCTACCTGTCATTGCTTTGATATTTCCGAAGAAGTGCGCAAGAATGAAGGAACCAGAGTGCGAACCTGGGATGGTTGTATGGCTCCCCTCTTTACCCTGCATGGATCTGGTCACAACCCACGGGATCATAAAAAGGCCCGTTGGCGTCAGCGGATGATGCATAAGTTTAACTATTTTGTCCATAACAATGGGTCTATGGCTTGCGTGGGCTGTGGTCGCTGCATAAAAAGTTGCCCAGTTAATATGGATATTCGACAAGTCATTGATGGGGCTAACAAAGCAGAATTGGTGGTGGAATGATGCAACAGAATCCATATATCCCGATAACCATGAAACTAGTTAAAAATTTAGTAGAAACTGAAGACAAGCTGATCAATACCTTTACTTTAGAGTTTCTCA
>DAIEHY010000047.1 GCA_027353165.1 Desulfosporosinus sp. | reverse complement strand
TGCCTTGCATTTTGAGGTCACGAGCCGATATCTTCTGGGCTTCATCGTTGATTGGATTATAGTTTTTGATGATCTCTCGGTATTGTTTGTTTAGCTGTTTTGCTCGTTTTAATTCATCCTTCAACGTATTAAGCTCACTTAAGTCACGCACCTCACACACCACGTTGACCAAGTTGCCTTCTTCATCAAACGACGGATTGCCGGTGACCAAGGCCTCGCAACCACTCGGATAAGATATTACCTTAGACACACGTTGACCACTGCGAATAACCTCAAGAGTCACGGAATCCGATATCAAGTGATTGTCTAGGAGCGTTTCTACATTACCACTTACAACATTGGCAGGGATCCCTGTGATACGTAGGAAAGCTTCATTATGAGCAATACAGTAACCTTCAGAATCAGTTATATAGATGCCATCACTAATTGAGCTTATCATTGACCGAAACGTCATTTCCAGACATTGGCTCATCTCTTAATACCCCCTACTCCAACCTTAACTGCAATGCCAAAAAAGCAGACTCCGGTACAACTTATTTAATCTATTTGTAACAGAGCCTGCCCGTTTAAATATGTTCCACAGGTTATCCCACATGAATTCTTAACTTACTAGTGGACCATCTTGTTTCATAGGAAGTATGGGAAGAGAAGAGAAGGAGTTCCTACATTTCCTTATCCAACAGGAACAAAATAGACGTCCGTGGGCTTGAACTGACTCAAACGTTTAAACTTTGCCTGAATATCCATGCCGATTTTAACATCCTCCGGAGCTACTCCAATCAGACGGGATAAGAAAAGTGTATCAACCCCAGGCCACTCGACCATAATCAGGGTAAAGGGCGTTTCTGCCAGAAACTCTTGTCCGCCAAAGTAACACGTAGTATAAGTATGCACTTTGCCTGTCAAGGGTAACTGCATCCATTCTGTCTCTGCTCCGCAGGTCATGCAGTGACTGCGCGGGGTCGCAAACGTACCACCGCACTTCGTGCATCTGCTCCCTTTGAGTTCCCCTTTTGCTAAGCCCTCAAAGAATGGCGAATCTTGAGCATAACTATGAATGTAATCAACTTCATAGTGGTATTTCATGACGATAGGATCTAGGTTATAAAGAACACATCCTTGTTCGACTTCTTCCATTTTGAATGGAAGTGGTTTCTTTTCGTTCATGGTTTAGAACCCCCTCTCTAGTATGCTACAGGTAATATAGGTACCTGTACCCGCATGACTATGAATCAAACCTCGTTTGGCATTGTTGATTTGCAGGGTATTATCCCCGCCGAAATGTTGACCAATGGTCCCCTGCAACTGCCAGAGAGCAAAAACGGATTGCATTAAGCCCGTTGCTCCCACCGGATGACCACAGGCTAACAGTCCACCTGAAGGATTGACCGGCATTTTTCCGTTGACATTGGCGGCTCCCGATTCAACAAATTTTCCGCCATCTCCATATTTGCATAAACCTAAATCTTCATACGTTTGAATTTCTGAGGAGGTAAAGGCGTCGTGAAGCTCCACGAAATCAAGCTGCTCGAGCGGGTTCTCGATTCCTGCCATTTTATAAGCTTCTTTTGCTGCAACACGGCCACCCCTGAAGGAATGGACCCCTGGATATTTCAAGTCTTTATAATCCTCAGCACGTTCGTGGTCAAGAAGGATAACTTCGCGTGAAGGCCGATCCGACAGGCGCATGGCATCTGTTCCTGTACCCACGCCGCTAATCAGGATCGGTTTGTCTGTTAACCTAAAGGCCATCTCTTCTGAGGCTAAGATGGCCGTAGCTGCTCCGTCTGACATGACACAAATGTCCAAACGTTTTAAGGGATCTGCCACCATTTCGGAGTTGAGCACATCTTCAATTGTTAGTTCCGCTGGGAATTGGGCGTAAGGATTATGCAGTGCGTTGCCATGATTCTTAACAGATACCGCTGCTAGTTGCCGTTCGGTGGTCCCAAATTCGTGCATATGCCGTCGGACCATCATTGCATAATAACCAGTGTAAAAACCACCGACAGGGTAATCAAAGTTAACATCTGATGCAAGGGCTATAAATTCATTTCCCTTCCAGGTATTCACATGAGACATTGTTTCAAAGCCTACCGCAGCACAGACGTTCATCCGTCCACTGGCAATGGCCTCCCAAGCTGTTTGAAAGCACATTCCTCCCGTAGCTCCACCGGATTCAACTCGTTTAGAGGGCTTTGGGGTCAGTCCCAAATAATCTTGTACCATAATTCCAGCCATCAACTGACGAGTAAAGTGATCGGAAAAATAAGCGATGACTGAGCCGTCAATCTGGTCTAGGCTCAAATTTGGCACGTCGGCCATGGCTTGATCAAAGGACTCTTTAGCCATATAACGAAAGTCCTTTTTTGGAGTGGATTTGGCGAACTTTGTGATACCGCCCGACACCATATACACTGGTCTCATAGTTCTCCCCCTCTTACTATTAGATTTCTAAGCTATAAAATGAAATGCTTCTAACCGTTATACTAGAGCAAAAGATGTGCCACATTAATGAATATTCTGAAATATATTGTAATACTACGGGCATCAAGTCTCTTAGATTAATCCTATTGCATCTCAGCCAAGGTCCTAGGCAACTTAGCCCAGGCAATTTTGCCTAGTCTTAGCATTATTGCCAATGCTACGACTTCACGAATCTTGAAACTAATCTTTTATCTGCAACCGAGCATCCTAGCAATGACTAGGCGTTGAATTTCCGATGTGCCTTCTCCAATCTCCAGTAATTTGGCATCACGCAGATATCTTTCTACATGATAATCTTTCATATAGCCATATCCACCGTGAATCTGGATTGCCTCTAGCGA
This sequence comes from Desulfosporosinus sp., assembly GCA_027353165.1. Lineage (GTDB taxonomy): Bacteria > Bacillota > Desulfitobacteriia > Desulfitobacteriales > Desulfitobacteriaceae > Desulfosporosinus. The sequence goes on along the minus strand of DAIEHY010000047.1, from coordinate 10,397 downwards.
GTTCTTAACTGAGGTTTCTGAAGCATGCAGTTTGCCCATCGCTGCTTCTCTGCCAAAGGGCAGATGGGCATCTTTAAGACTTGCAGCCCGCAGTATCATTAAGCGAGACAATTCAGTCTGAGTCGCCATGTCTGCCAGTTTAAACTGGATAGCCTGAAAATTACTTAAAGTTTTCCCAAATTGCTTACGCTCCTTGGAATACTTCAATGCCTTATCAAGGGCTCCTTGAGCAATACCCACTCCCATGGCCCCTATGCTGATCCTCCCACCGTCTAAGATCTTCATGAATTGAGGAAATCCATGGTTTTCCTCACCTAAGAGATTTTCTGCAGGTATTTCTACATCCTCAAACACAAGTTCCGTTGTGTTTGAAGCATGGAGACCCATTTTGTCATAAGGCGTGTTAATCTGAAATCCCGGAGTACCCGTCTCTACTAAAAAGGAACTTATCCCACGAGTTCCCTTCGAAGGATCGGTAAGCGCTGTTACGGTAACAACTCCCGCATAACTTGCATTAGTGATAAAACATTTTGAGCCGTTCAGAACCCATCCTTTATCCGTTCGACGAGCCCTTGTTCTCGTTCCACCTGCATCAGAACCCGCATCCGGCTCGGTTAAACCAAAGGCTGCTAAATATTTGCCACTAAATAAGGCAGGTAGGTATTTTTCCTTTTGCTCAGGTGTACCAAAATAGTAAATTGGGCTTATCCCTAGAGATAACAACGCCGCATACGTAATCCCAGTTGAGGCACATACTCGGGATAATTCCTCAACGGCTAGGGCATAACTGACCGTGTCTCCACCTGTTCCTCCTACATCCTCCGAAAATGGTAAACCTAAAAGTCCCAGCCCAGCCATCTTTCTAACTATTTCCAGTGGGAATTCACCCGTCCGATCACGTTCCTCCGCCCCAGGCTCTACGACCTCATTGGCAAAGGCATGCACCATTGCGCGCAACGATTTTTGATCTTCAGTTAACCCAAACATACACCCGACCCCTTTCTTTTCTCTACCCAGCGAATTGGACTTGCGGCTACACACCAGGTTCATTAAGGGATAAAAAAGGCTTGTCGCTATGCTGTTACAATTTTCGCTGCTTCCTGCAAATTATAAACTTCAATATACATCTCCCGCAGACGATATTTTTGTATTTTACCGCTCGCAGTTACTGGGTAACTGTCCACAAAGTCGACATACATGGGAATCTTATGATGGGAAATCTGACCTTTGCAAAAATCCTTGATCTCCTCGAACGTTGCCGTTTCCCCTTCACGCAGACGCACTAAGGCACATAACTCCTCCCCGTATTTGAAATCCGGCAAGCCAATAACTTGTACATCGGCAATCTTGGGATGACTATAGAGAAACTCCTCAATTTCCCGGGGATATATGTTTTCTCCCCCTCGAATGACCATGTCTTTCAGTCGTCCGGTGATTTTACAGTATCCATGAGAATCCATAACTGCCAAATCTCCCGTGTGCAACCAACCCTCCTCGTCGATCACCAGGGCTGTAGCTTCTGGCATGTTATAATATCCCACCATGATGCCAGCCCCCCGTGCACAGAGGTCTCCTTGTTCTCCAAACGCCATTTCTGCCTCTGTGACCGGATCAACGATCTTCACTTCCATTCCCCCCAGAGGCCTTCCCACTGTGGACACTCGCCGTTCCAAAAGGTCATCAATTCTCGTCTGGGTAATGACCGGAGAGGCTTCTGTTTGCCCATAGGCTATGGTTACTTCTTCCATCCCCATTTTTGAAATCACTTGCTTCATGATTTCAACGGGACAAGGGGATCCGGCCATGATTCCTTTTCGCAATGTCTTGGTATCATACGAGGTGTTTTTTAATAATTCTAATTCCGCTATAAACATCGAAGGGACCCCGTGTAACGCAGTACATTTTTCTTTTTCGACTGCCTCAAGGACCTTGGCTGGGTCAAAAACCTCAACTGGGACCATAGTCGCCCCTTTGGTTACACAAGCCAGAGAGGACATAACACAGCCAAAGCAGTGGAATAGAGGCACCGGAAAACAGAGGCGATCTTCTTCAATCAGATTCATAGAATCCGCCACCATATTGCCATTATTGATAATATTATTATGTGTTAACATAACGCCCTTGGGAAACCCTGTCGTTCCAGAGGTGTACTGAATGTTAATGACATCCCCAGGATAAGTCTCGTTTTGATAGTCTTTTAAGACCTTATCGCTGATGTTTAAGCCGTAGCTCATAAAATCAGACCAATTAAGGATGCCAGGAACCCGTTTCTCGCTCAATAAAATGGCGTGGCGAAGCATCGGTAAGTTTTCAAATGCAGACGGCCCCTCCATGGGTGAGTCAGCAAGTGTTGGTAACACTCCCTGCAAAATTTCTATATAGTCACTTTGTTTAAACCCTTCTCCTAAGAAAATTGCGGTACAGTCGGATTGTTTTAAGAGATATTCTAATTCCGTGATCCTATATTGGGTATTGACAGTCACTAAGATCGCGCCCATTTTGGCACTTCCATATTGCAATAAAATCCATTCCGGGATATTCGTGGCCCACAGTGCAATGTTATCACCCTTTTTAATCCCTAATCCGATTAAGGCCTTGGCCACCTGATCAGCAGCTATGCGAAGCTGTTCATAGGTATAGCGCACGGGACGATCAGCGTAAACCATAGCTTCTTTATCCGGTACTCGCTTACTCACATCATCTAATAAATCTCCAACCGTCACATTCAAGATCATTGTCATGCTTTCTTCCTCCCAAAATTTATTTGAAGCTTACGCATAACTATACTTAGCAATATTAGTGCCATAATTATGAATTTTCTGATATTTATATTAACCCTTTAAATACGAGCCTTTACTATTACCTGAAAGACATTAGAACCCAAATCGGGAAATCTAGGCAATCTAACCTAGGTGAACTTGCCTAATCTAGGCATTTTTACACGCTTGGATCTCTATCCCAAAACAAATAGCACCCTTCCTACTCTTAATGATTCATCTCAGAGCAAGAATTGTGCCGTAATCGTTAATAATTATAAATAGTTTAGATAACTATCAATTACATTTTTCCCGCCGTTGCAACTCGCGTAATTCCAAGTTTCTTACACTTACGCATAAGGGTAGAAATGTCAATTTTGAGGGCTTGTGCAGCCGAACCGAGATGCCCATTTTGGTGGAGAGCTCGCTCAATCGATTGCCGTTCTGTGGCTGCCACCGCTGCTTTTAACGGGATTATTTCACTTCCTTTATAACTTGAACCATGTATATTTTGTAAAACAATAGCTTTACTTGCCCGCTGAATCTTCTCAGGCAAATCTACTTTCTCAATGATGCCGCGCTGGCTAAGTACGACTAATCGTTCCACGACATTTTCTAATTCACGCACGTTACCAGGCCAAGAGTACTCATAAAGGCAGTCCATCGCTTCCGGAACAAAACTAAGAACGCGATGATACTTATGACAAAACTTGTCCAAAAAAGACAGGGTTAGCATCAAGATATCCTCTTTTCGTTCTCGCAGAGGAGGTATACAAACTGGTATGACATTAAGACGGTAATAAAGATCCTTCCGAAAAGTCCCCTCATCAACCATCTCCTCTAAATCTCGGTTAGTGGCACAAACATACCGAATATCCATCTGCAAGGGAGTTGTTCCACCAACACGCATAATTTTATGGTCCTGCAGTACACTCAGTAGCTTTACCTGGAGAAACAGAGGTAACTCGCCAATCTCATCTAAGAAGGCAGTACCATGGTTGGCCTGAGCCAACAACCCCGCCTTCCCCTCACGTCGTGCCCCTGTAAATGCGCCTCCCTCATAACCAAATAATTCTGATTCTATCAATGTAGAAGGAATGGCACTACAGTCGACTTTTATAAACTTCCCTTTAGCACTGCGACTACTATTCATGTGCAGCAGAGAGGCTATTAACCCTTTTCCCACTCCTGACTCACCGTGGATCAGCACAGTTGCGTCAGAATCTGCGATCCTTGGCAGTTCATCCAAGATACTTTGCATTTTGGGGTCACGAGCGGTTATTTTGGGGGAGACATTGGTTAAAGAAGGAGCATAGTTTATTAAGATATCTCGGTATTGCTTGTTAAGTTGCTTGGAACATTTTAATTCATCCTTCAAGGTACTCAATTCGCTTAAGTCACGTACTTCACACACCACGTTAATCAAGTTGCCCTTTTCGTCAAAAACAGGATTGCCCGTTACCAAAGCTTCGCAACCACTAGGATAAGAAATAACTTTAGACACACGCTGTCCAATGCGAATAACCTCAAGGGTTACGGAATCCGATATCAAGTGTTCGTTTATGAGGGTTTTTACGTGTCGTCCCACGACATCGACAGGGATTCCTGTGATACGCAAGAAAGCGTCGTTATGAGTAATACAGTATCCTTCAGAATCGCATATATAGATACCATCGCTAATTGAGTTTATCATAGCTCGAAATGTTATTCCCATATTCCCGCTCATTCTTATACCCCCTATTCCAAGCAACACCTATAATCCAAGAGCAATATTATTCAACTCTATACTATCTTATTACTTCCTTAATTGGAAGAATATTCAGAAAATTAATCAACTAACAATAAAAAACAAGCATCCATTCTACTTTAGAAGTGGATGCTTGTTGACGATCTATCATGTGTGTCCAATCTTTCTGAGTGACTTTCTGCGTGCTTATTTCAACCTTCTGAATTTCGTAAATTACTTAGCCCGCTGCTTTAGCATATCTCCATAGATATAGACGAGCTCCTTATCAAAAAGCGAACGCTTCATGTCAACAGCTAACGCTCTTACACGTGACAACATTTCCTCAGCATCTTCGTTCGACATTTCCTTACCATACTCAAGCAAGAATTTTGCCTTTATCGAAGCCGTCCCGGAATGTTTACCAATCACAATCTGTCGCTCAAGCCCAACATCCTCAGGGCTAAATGCTTCATATGTTTTAGGGTTCTTAAGAGCACCATCAGCATGAATCCCTGACTCATGCGCAAACATATTACTTCCAACAATCGACTTCCAAGGTGGGAGCATTCGACCTGAGGCACGAGCAACATACTCAGAAACCTCAACAAATCGTTCCGTCGCAAAGCTTAGATCCGTATCTAACAAATGCTTTAAAGCCATGACAACTTCCTCTAGCGCTGCGTTTCCTGCCCGCTCACCTAAACCATTGACCGTTACCCCTACGTGGGATGCCCCTGCCTTTACTCCTGCCAAAGCATTTGCGGTCGCCATCCCAAAATCGTCATGGGTATGCATTTCCACATCTATATCTGCCTTTTCGATGAGGACTTTAATACGATCATAGGTGGTAAACGGATCTAAGATTCCAACAGTATCACAGTAGCGAATACGATTCGCACCAGCTTTTTTGGCCTCTTTAGCGAATTGCACAAGAAAATCCATGTCTGAACGTGAAGCATCTTCTGCGTTAACAGAGATATACATCCCTTCTCGTTTCGCAAACGTCGTAGCCTTGATCATCCGTTCCAAAACATCCTCACGAGTGGTCATGAGCTTATGTTCAATATGGATATCTGAGGTGGAAATAGAAATTGCCACAGCATCGACACCACATGCCAAGGAGGCTTCTATATCCGATATGACGGCACGATTCCAGCCCATAATGCTAGATTTTAAACCAAGTTTTACTATATCACTGATTGCTTGCTTTTCATCTCCGCCCATAACCGCTACCCCGGCTTCAATCTGATGAACGCCAAGCTCATCAAGCAAACGAGCAATGCGCAACTTCTCTTGGTTTGAGAAAACGACACCCGCAGTTTGTTCTCCGTCTCGTAATGTAGTATCGACAATCACTAAATGTCTCACTTCAGACTCACCCCTCTAATTATCTAGAATGCAAAATTATATAATACACGTTAGAATTACTTTCTATAGTAGCACAATCCTTCTTGAGATTGAAGGATATCCATTTCCTTATACTGTATACTTTCGCTTGGCAACTATACCTTCAAAACTGGTCCATGTCCCGGGATAATATAATTGACTGATTGGCCTAATAATTCTTGTTGTAAAGCCTTAATAGCTGTCGGGGAAGGAATTTGAGAAGGGGTAATTACCTGAACTTCTTCTTCCCAAATAGAGCTAACGATTGCTTCGTCAAGTTTACCCATCCTTATGAAAAGATCACTGCTAAATAGTAAACCTCGACTATTTTCTAACGCCAATAATCCCTCCCATAAATGCATCTCTGAAGGATAGCCTATAAACTTCAAGTTATAATCCGCAGTCTCAAAAACGTCACCAGGCTTTTTGATTAGTGTTAGGTATTTGAATCCAAAGCCCTGCAGTTGTCGGGCAGTCACTTCGGAACAAATGATTTTTGCCTGAGGAAAATACTTCATGATAAACTCTAACCCGCCACATTCATCTCCCTCAAAATGCGAAACGAAAATATAGACTAACGGTTGGGTACCCAATATACCTTTTAGTTTTGGTAAGAGCTCAATAACATGGGCACTGTTTCCAGTATGAATAAGCATTGGTTCTGCGCCAAGCAGCAGATACTGATTAAAGCTGAGATTAATCTGTTCATGATAGGTGTTGAATTGATAGAGGTCGTCGAATACTTCGATTTGTTCCATTCTAAACTTCCTTTCTTATCCACTTTGCTATATACAGTTTATCCGACTTAGTCTCCATTAACACTAAACTAAAAGGAGCTTCTCAAAAAGAGAAGCCCCAGCATTAAGCTAGTTTTTCCTTAAGCAGCTGATTGACCAGACCCGGATTCGCTTGTCCTTTAGTTGCCTTCATAATCTGCCCGACTAAGAACCCAATCGCTCGGTCCTTTCCCGCTCGATAATCCTCTACAGATTGGGGATTAGCAGCAAGCACATTATCAATAATCCCCAGCAAGGCCCCTTCGTCACTAATCTGCGCGAGTCCTTTCTCTTTGACAATCGTTTGGGCATCCTTACTCGTGCTGTACATTTCTTCAATCACGCTCTTGGCAATCTTACCACTGATCGTCCCTTTGTCAATGATTACCAAGAGTTCCGCCAATCGTTCTGGAGAAATTGGGGAATCCGCCACCTGACACTGATTGGAGTTAAGCAAACGCGTTAGGTCACCCATGACCCAGTTGGCTAAAGCCTTAGCATCCCCATAGTGTATTAAGGCTGCATCGAAGTAATCGGACAAAGCTTTAGCTTGGGTGATAACTCCTGCATCATAAGCGGAGAGGCCTAACTCTTGCAATCGCGCACGACGTGCCCCCGGAAGCTCAGGCAGGGTTTTACGGATTCTCTCCACCCATTCCCGATCAATAACCAATGGGGTCAGGTCGGGTTCGGGGAAATACCGATAATCATGGGCTTCTTCTTTAGAGCGAAGGGTTAACGTAACCCCCCGGCCCTCATCCCAAGTGCGTGTCTCTTGAATCACTTTATCTCCCGCATCAAGAACACGAGCCTGACGAGCTACCTCATATTCCATGCATCTGCGTACTGAGCTGAAGGAATTTAAGTTTTTAGTTTCTGTACGTGTTCCTAAGGCTATCTCACCAACCGGTCTTAGTGAAACATTAACATCAAAACGTACCGAGCCTTGTTCTAAACGACAGTCCGAGACTTCCGTATACTCTAGTATTTGTACCAACTTTTCGAGATACGCGAGCACTTCTGGAATTGAGCGCATATCAGGCTCGGAAACAATTTCTAACAGCGGCACCCCGGCACGGTTATAGTCCACTGAAGACTCGTTAGAGGTTGAGATAGTCTCTCCGCTATGCACAAGTTTGCCGGCATCTTCCTCCATGTGGGCCCGAGTGATTCCGATCCACTTTTTCTCTCCTTCGACTTCAATCTCTAACCCACCTTTACCACAAATCGGTAAATCAAACTGGGATGTTTGATAATTCTTGGATAAATCGGGGTAAAAGTAATTTTTACGGTCGAACTTAGAAAACTCCGCGATTTCACAGTTTAGCGCCAGACCCGCTTTGATCGCATAATTCACCACTTCACGATTTAAGACAGGGAGCGCACCTGGCATTCCTAAACACACAGGACAAACATGTGTGTTTTGCTCTCCCCCAAACTCAGTGGTACAACCACAAAAAATCTTTGTCTTAGTTTGGAGTTCGACGTGTACCTCTAGCCCACAGACCATTTCATAATTGTTAGCGACTACCACGCGCAAGCACCTCCCTTGACATACTTGGTTTTAACGTGTGATAATTCGTGTTTTGCTCAAACGTATAGGCTACACGATACAACATCCCTTCAGCAAATGGTTTACCCATCAACTGCATACCAATTGGCAAACCCTTCACGAATCCTGCCGGAATAGAAATGGCCGGAATTCCTGCTAGGTTAATCGGAACCGTCGTAATATCCGATAAATACATCGCTAAAGGATTGGCGGATTTTTCTCCGAATTTAAAGGCGGGGGTCGGTGCCGTCGGGGAGAGTAAAACATCAAACTTCTCAAACGCACGATCAAAATCCTGTTTAATCAAGGTTCGGACTTTTTGTGCTTTCAGATAATAAGCATCGTAATACCCTGAACTTAAGGCATAAGTTCCGAGCATAATCCTGCGTTTCACTTCCGGGCCAAAGCCTTCTGAGCGAGTGGATTTAAACATACCCAAAACATCTTCTGACTCTGCTCTATATCCATAGCGCACACCATCATAGCGAGCTAGATTGGAGCTGGCTTCTGCCGTGGCAATCAGATAGTACGCCGGGATGGCGTACTCTGTATGAGGTAAAGAGCATTCCGAAACTTCTGCTCCCAGATCAATCAGAGTTTGAATCCCTGACTGAATCCCTTTGGCAACTTCCGGATCAATCCCCTCCCCGTAATATTCACGGGGTATCCCGATCTTCAAACCTTTAATGTCATTGACGAGGAACTTCGTATAATCTGGTTTCTCAAATGGAACCGAGGTGGAGTCAAGGGGATCATGTCCAGCGATGGCATTCATCACCAAGGCATTATCCCTTACGTTTTTTGTGAGTGGACCAATCTGGTCAAGTGACGATGCATACGCTATCAAACCATACCTAGAAACTGCTCCATAGGTGGGTTTCATTCCAACCACCCCACAAAACGCAGCTGGTTGGCGGATCGAACCTCCGGTGTCAGACCCCAAGCTAAAACCAGCCTCATCCGCTGCTACGGCAACGGCGGCTCCCCCTGAAGAACCTCCAGGAACATACTCTAAATCCCAAGGATTGCGAGTCTTTGCAAAGTAAGAATTCTCCGTCGAGGAACCCATGGCAAACTCGTCCATATTTAACTTACCAAGTAGAATTGTTCCCGCGGCCTGTAGACGGTTAGTAACCGTCGCATTATACGGCGGAATAAAATTCACCAACATCTTTGAACCACAGCTAGTCCGTACGCCCTCCGTGCACATGTTATCTTTCATGGCCATCGGAATTCCCTCTAATGAACTAAGAACTCCTCCCTGAGCGATCTTACGATCAACTTCTGCCGCTTGGGCTAGGGCTTGATCTTCTAAGACCATTAAATACGCTTGTAAATCGGGCTCAAGATTATGAATGCGATCTATGTAGGTTTGCGTCAACTCTGTAGAGCTGATATCTTTATGAGCAAGCAGCTCGTGTAATTCGCTAACTGACTTTTCTATATCCCCTGTTGCCATTTCCGCGCCCCCTTTCAAGGTTAGACTATTTTAGGCACCCTAAAGAAACCTTCTTCCCCATCTGGAGCATTCCTTAAGGCTTTGTCATGATTAATCGAAGGTCTCACCTGATCCTCGCGCAAGACATTATGTAGAGGAACCGCATGAGCCGTAGGTACCACATCGCTCGTGTCTAAACGCTCTAACATAGCCGCATAATCTAAAATAGAGTTCAGTTGTTCTGTATACTCTTGAGTTTCCTGTTCAGTCAACTCTAGACGTGCCAAAGCTGCCACATATTCAACGTCTTCACGTGAAATTTTCAACTTATTCACCTTCCCTTTGGATGTTTGTTGCTTTACCCTCTATCATAGCAAATATTGGAGAAGGGGGCAACATGCAAGTCGTCGGGGACGATTCGTGACTTGCTCTTGACTTGCATTAGGGTCTTCGAAAGTAAGGGTCAATTGCACATTCACCCACGTTGCGTTCACTAGTTCGTTGGATGCTGAAGCTATTACGCCAACCTCTGGGTTTCTCGAGATGTGAACCTAGGCGTAATAAGGCTTCAGCATCAGCACTCACTTTAGCGTGAACTCCACTAAAGGGTTCATTTAGCAATGGCCCCTTAATTTCTGGTCGATCTGGAATCGGATAGTACAGATTGTTGATGGTATCATTTAGGAAAATAATGTATACTTTCCCCAGGAGGTGTATTACTAATGGGTAACCCAATACAATTTGATTACACTGTTTTGTTGAC
>DAIEHY010000046.1 GCA_027353165.1 Desulfosporosinus sp. | reverse complement strand
TGGGTCTTTTTATCAATAACCCCTTAATCATTCAGGATGTTGGTTTTCAGCTTTCCTTTATGGCAACCTGGGGCATTGTGGTATTGACTCCTCAAATTCTTAAGCTGGAATTACTAGAAAAGGTCCCCAGACTTCTTCGTTTTGCGATTGCAGGAACTCTTGCTGCCCAAGTGGCTACTATGCCAATTTTGATGACTGCGTTTCATCGGTTATCCTTGATAGGATTTTTTACGAATATTTTTATTCTCTTCGTTTTAGGTAGTGTGCTGGAAGTTGGACTTATCGGGGTGCTCCTTTCGTTTGCGGGAGAGTTGTCTGCTCCGTTCTTTCAGGTGAGTTTATGGCTCTTAGACGGTGTGAATAGAATCTTAAAGGTGTTGGCAGACTTACCCTATGCGGATGTTTGGGTTTTAAATCCCGGGTTTCTTTTTGGGCTTTTCTGGTACGGTGGAATTGAAACCTTTTTGTGGGGAAAAGAGAAAACTCTCTTTTGGCTGAAGGGTAGGTTACTTTTTCTTGAGAGAGGGTTTAAAACGCTACAGACCATTCCTCCATTGTTTAAAGACAGGGTATTCCTTCGAATTGTTGCGATACTGCTAATGGTTCTTTTCCTCTGGAGTCCTTGGAATTTTCAAAATGAGCTGGAAATCGTGATGATCGATGTAGGACAAGGGGATGCTATCTTAATCCGGACGCCAAAGAAACAGGCCATCTTGATTGATGCTGGTCCTCGCAATGATCGATTTGATGCTGGGGAACGAATCGTCCTTCCCTATTTATTACTTAATCGAATTCGTCATTTGAATGCTTTGTTAATTACTCATGAACATCAGGATCATATTGGCGGGGTTCGAGCGGTGCTAGCCAATATTCCAACTGATTGGGTAGGAGTTCCTAATGTAGGGGAGCGATTGGAAAATCAGGAATGGAAAGAGGGGCTCCCTGTTGAGTTAGCAAATCAGGATTCGGGATTAAGAATGCTTCAAGCAGGAGACAGAATTGAGCTTGATTCTGGGGCTTGGCTGGATGTCTTAGGCCCTAATCAGATACTTGAAGGGACACATTCGGATGGCAATAATAATTCTTTAGTTCTTAAGTTAAATTACTTAGGAAAAAGGGTCATGTTAACAGGGGATATGGAGCAAGAAGAGATGGAAAACCTCGTCGAGATGGATGAAAATTTGGAAACGGATATTTTTAAGGAGCCACATCACGGGAGTCGATTTTCTCTTTATAGGCCTTGGCTGGATAGCATTCGTCCTAATGCAGTGTGGATCTCGGTAGGGAAAAATTCGTTTGGGCACCCATCCCGGGAAGTATTACAGTATTGGGGGGAGCGTCAGATCCCGGTATATCGAACGGATGAGCATGGAACCCTTCGACTTTTGATAGGTGAACGCGGAATATTGTTTATTCCCGGCCGTTAAATTTGGGGCGTGTAAGCAATCACTAAAAAGTTTCATAAATTGACCGATAAATGTATAAAAAGGAAATACTGGGTAACAATAACAAGGAACATCTCTTTTCTCCTCCTCTTTCTTTTGCTCCTCCACATTAGTGGAGGACTTTTTTTGTTGAAGAGGGGCGTGCTGGCTTTTTTTGAAGGTCTCTTATAGAATGAGGGGAGGGGGGATCTGAATGCGCGAGATTGAACGAATTAAGGAAAGTGTAGCCAAGGGGAAGATTTCGCCTATTTATTTGTGGTATGGGGAAGACCGTTACTTGATTCAAGAGGGATTGAAGGTTCTTAAGTCGTTCTATTTCATAAAGGATCCTTCTGGAAGCGGAATTGAGGTAGTTAATGCCAACGAAATGACTCCGGTGGAGATTGTCGAACTGGCCAATACAATGTCCTTTTTTGCTAACCGTCTGGTTATTGTAGAAGATGTATCTTATTTTAAAGATGGACAAACGAACGATTTGGAGCCGTTCTTCGATTATTTTGCCAGTCCAAACCTTTCGACGTGTCTCTTATTTATTGCCGAGAGTGTGCATAGAGGGAGAAAGTTCTATAAGGGGTTAGAGCGAGTCGGAGAAATTCTGGAATTTTGCGCTCCCAAACGAATGCCGGAATGGCTTGCTTGGCTTCAGTCAGAATTAAAGGTTCGGGGAAAATCGATGGATACTAAAGTCTCTTCCTTTTTTTTAGAATGGGCAGGACATCATACGGGTGTTTTAAACCAAGAATTAGATAAGCTTGTGGTTTATACTGGGGATCGCCAAACGATTACAGCGGAAGATATTAAAGAGATTACAACACGTACGCTTGAAGCTTCTGTCTTTGATCTCTTGGATGCTGTGGCAGTTCGATCTTCTGCCAAGGCTTTAGATGCTCTTGAAGAGGTGTTGCGAAAAGAGCATCCTTTGAAGGTTTTAACGTTAATGGTTCGACAAGTTCGGCTTTTATTAGGTTGTATGGCACTGCGGGAACATGGCGGGAACGTGGCCGAGGCACCTTCGGCGTTAGGGATTTCACCGTTTGAAGCACAAAAGCTTTGGCAGCAATCTGCAAGGTTATCCCCAACAAAATTAGTTCAGGCGTTAAAGGAGTGCCAAAATACAGATTTGGCGATGAAATCAGGCGGGGGAGAGCCGGGGCAATTGCTAGAAATGATGATTGTTAAGTTTTGCCGCGATTAAGGGAGAGGAAGTTTCTTAGCACGTTCGCACAACGTTCCATTTGCTATTCGCTTGTCGCTCAGGCTAAACCGCAAAACTTCTGGGCTTTCTGCATGTGCGTCGCTCCTTGCCATCCTGGCACCGCGACATCAGTCCATCCGTGGACAAGTCCAGTTGCGGTTCTTAACGCCTGATCGACTGCGCTCATTGACGCAATTCCACTAATCGTGCTCACTAAGCTAAGGAACTTCCTCTTGGCTTGGGTCGATGTTGGTGCAGGTATTATCTTAAATAAAAAAAGAAAGCGACGTTTTGTCGCTTTCTTTTTTATAGCTCTTCTGTTTTAGCTAACTTTAGTAAAGTGCTTGCTGAATCTACTCGTTAGACGGGACTTCTTGCGAGCAGCAAGATTTTTATGAATCAAACCCTTGGAGGAGGCTTTATCCAAAGCACGAGTTGCCTTTTTCAAAGCGAGTGCTGCAGTCTCGGAATCCGTGCTAATTGATTCTTCGAAACGACGAATGATTGTCCGTAAAGAAGATTTCGCAGAAGCATTCTTAATCGTGCGAACTTTTGCCAGCTCAACTCTCTTAATCGCGGATTTAATGTTTGGCACTAATAGTCACCCCCTTTGGTTGTGTTATTCAATGTATTGTTACACAAACTACATTTTAACATTAGCACGCAAAATTATCAAGGAAAAACAGGAAATAAATGATATTAATAAATGTGCAGATATTGTATAAACTAAACCTTGTATCTAGGAAATACTTTTGTCGAGAATGCAAATAAATGATTGGAGGGCAAAATATGTTAGGAATGATCGTGCGGTTTGTTGTTTCGGCGTTAGTTTTGTTGTTAGTCAGTTGGATTGTTCCTGGACTTCGTGTGAATGGGTTTACTGGAGCATTGATCGCTGCCGCGGTGATAGCGATAATTGGCTATGTTATTGAAAGAGTCTTTGGAGACAACAAAATTTCACGCATGGGACGGGGTTCAATTGGGTTTATTACGGCAGCAGTAGTAATTTACTTTAGTCAGTTTCTTATTCCTGGATACATGAGTGTGTCAATTATTGGCGCTTTATTGGCTTCGCTGGTCATCGGGATTGTGGATAGCTTTGTTCCCACGACACTACGTTAGGACATGAGCATTTACCATAGTTTTTAGTTGAAAATGCAATTGTTTGTTCTACAGTGGACTTGCCCCTCATAATTCTTTATAAGAGGAAGGGGGGACAAGTCCTTTGTTACGGGAAGATTTTTATCAACGTCAAAAAAAACAGTTTAAAATTTGGTCGCTTAAAGAGTGGATGCGTGGATTTATATTAGGGTTTGCCAGCCTCTTGGTCATTTTGGGTTTAGCTTATGCTATACGCAGCGGAAGTTCTCTTCAATTGGTTCGTTTTCTAAATCAACAAGCTTTTCCTTTCGAAGCAATTCTATTAGAAGGGGCACCTGGTTATTCTCAACCTGAGCGTGCTCGTTTAGATTTGGCTAGGCATCAAGGAATGGCGGTCAGTATGTTTTTATTAACGGGTGTCAATATCTCAGATCCACGTACCTTTTTTTTGGGTTATTTTTCGCATCCGCCGGAAGGGCCTGTTTGGTTGGGGTGGGCCTATAATCCCAATGATCCAGAGTTTGAAGGACCTATTCTTGAGCCCATCGAATCTCAAATACCCGCGGGGAATGAACTTCAAGGGACGTTGATTCCAAGGGCAGCAGACGTAAAAGTGGGGATTTATAATACGCATAATAGTGAAAGTTATGCAGGAAATGGAGGTCCGGAACGACAGCAAGGAGAAAATGGAGATGTGGTAACGGTGGGTGAAACTTTAAAGAAAGCCCTTGAACGGAATGGAATCGCAACCATCCATTCGACACAGATCCATGATGCTGTCGATTTTATGAAAGCGTATGGGGAGTCTGTGAAAACGGCTACTCAAATGACGAAAGATTATCTTGCTATGAAGGTTTTAATAGATGTTCATCGGGATGGGCTCCCTCCCGGGTTTTCTAAGTCAACGGTTAAAGTGAACGGTCATGAGATCAGTCGGGTTATGATGGTTATTGGCAAGAAAAACCCACACTGGCAGAAAAATGAAGCGTTAGCCAAAGAACTTATAGCTTTGGGGGAAAAGAAGTATCCCGGACTTTTTATACACAATATTACTTATGCAGCGGATGCCCGGTATAACCAGCATCTTTCTGACGGCGGGTTGTTATTGGAGTTTGGGAGTCAATTGAATACGTTAGATGAAGCTAATGGGGCCGCTGAGGCTGTAGCAGAGGTGTTAGCAGATTATTTTAAAAAGCTTTAGTTTGATGCACGAAGAGCCAAGAGACTCCCCCCCTTTTACCGCCACACAAAAAATGCTATAATTCGGGTTGGTAGATTAGGACGATGGGGAGAAGAGGTTTACTCGATATGTCATCAACCAACCGAACACTTTTAAAGGCCGCTGGTTTTTTAATGGCTGCTCAAATGATTTCACGAGTTTTAGGCTTTTTGCGGGAAACATTGATGGCGGGTTTTTATGGACAGAGCGGTGTTACGGATGCTTATAATACGGCGTTTATCCTTCCGGATTTATTATATTGGTTGTTAGTAGGCGGAGTTTTAAGTGCCGCCTTTATTCCTGTCTTTTCCGAGTATATTGCCAAAGGAAATGAAGATGAGGGTTGGCGAGTTGCTAGCTCTGTTGTAAATTTAATCTTACTTACCCTTGGAGTGTTCGTCTTAGTGGGGCTTTTTCTAACTCCCGTGTTTATTCGTCTGGTGGTTCCAGGGTTTGAGCCTAAAAGCATGGTCCTTGCTACCCACTTAACACGAATTCTTTTGCTACAGCCTTTGTTTATGGCGTTAAGCGGTTTGACGATGGGGATTTTAAATTCTTACAAGATTTTTTGGCCCTCAGCAGTTGGAACAGTGCTTTATAATGCGTGTATTATCTTTTTTGGAACGATTTTAGCGAACCCGGCGAAGCCCGAAAGTATTTCAGGCTTTGCTGTTGGGGTTGTGGTCGGGGCAATTGTCAATTTTGCTGTTCAAATCCCAGCTTTAAGGAAAGTAAAGATACGCTATTATCCGGTCATTGACTGGCATCATCCAGGAGTTCGCTTGATCGGGGCTTTAGCTGTGCCTATTATCCTCAGTTATTCTCTAAACCAGATTCAGGTGGTGGTCAATAATAACTTTGGATCTTTGCTGTTTCCGGGAAGTATTTCTGCTGTCTGGTGGTCTTATCGTCTTTTCCAGTTACCGGTGGGGATCTTCGCTTTGGCTATTGCGGTGGCTACTTTTCCAACGATGACGGAACTAGCGGCTTTGAAACGGTGGGATGATTTTCGGCTGACCCTCTCCAATGCCATTCGTATGGTTATATTTATAACTGTACCGATTTCTGTGGGGATGATCGTTTTGCGCTTTCCATTAATTCGTGTTTTATTTGAGCATGGTCATTTTACGGCGTCTGATACGTTAACGATGGCGATTCCGTTGTTTTATTTTTCGCTTGGGATATCCTCCCAAGCGGTGATTCAGATTCTGCCGCGGGCTTTTTATGCCATTAAGGATACTTGGACACCTGTTATATTAGGAATTATTGCGATGGCTATCAACGTTTTAGCTATGTATTTATTGATAGGTCCGCTAGCTCATGGAGGGTTAGCGTTTGCCACAACGATTGCTGCTTTTGTGAATATGCTGCTTTTGTTTTACCTTTTGCGCAAGAAGTTAGGAAAAATGGATGGTCGGGCTATGTTTTGGACTAGTCTAAAAACCCTAATAGCGTCGCTTCTTATGGCGATAGTGATCTGGGTATGGATGGAGTGGCTAACCTCTTTGATGGGCGTTCGTACAATAGCTTCATTAATAGTATTAGTCACTGGAACGGCCCTCGGAGGAATTGTCTTTGCAGTGATGGCAAAGCTTTTGAAAATGAAAGAGTTTGAGCAGGTGATGGGTTTGGTGCGACGGAAGATTGGGGCGCGTTAAGTCGCCATTCGGTCCCTGAAAGAATACAGTATTCCGAGCAATAAGGGATATCTTATATAGTGACAAACGGCAAATTATCAGGTACTATAATAATATCACTTAGCAATAAACATTCGGCAACGAAGCCGTCAAGATGTCTTTAAGATATCTGGCGGCTTTTTTCATGTCCTAGTCTAGAGGTATAAGTGCAATAAGGCTGTTTTCTTTATTGCACTGGAAGGAGGGTAAACCTTGAAAGGTCCAATAACGGAAAAAGTTAAACCCTCCTTAGAACGGTCAGCTTTACTACTAGCGATGACTGAGACAAGAGAGGAAGAGGATAAGCTCAAAAGGTCTCTAATGGATTCGTTTAACCTCCGGTGCGGTGTAACGGAGCTCGGAGGAACGGTAGCGAATCTTCAACACACCGGCAAACTAACCAATTCAGTGATGGCAACTGCGTTTAACACGGGTGTGATTCCTAAAGAAGATCGGAAGATTCATGCGTTGATCCATGCGACTTTGGAAGCTAGTAACAGTATTTTTATTCATACCAATAGCAATGCCAGTTTTGCTCTTAAAATTGGGTTAACGACGGACTCAGAATGGATTGCGGTCGCAATATTTGGTCGTTCTTCTCTTCATCCACTTTTGGAGCATGCTCGTGTGGGGTTGGGAGTTATGCATCTTTGATTAAAGTATGATAAGAGAAGCAAGTGTTAGAGTAATTAGTATGAAGTGATTAGCTTAATCCATGCATTAGTGTGCAAAATATGAGTTTGAATTTAGTTAGCATAGTATTGAGTAATTATAGTGTTAGAGTTTAGTAGCAGTATAGAGTTAGAGAGTTAGAGAGTTAGAGTACCTAGTGAGTATGTAATTATTCCTGAAATGTACAACTTCATAACCGGGCACCAGATCTATAGACGATTTGGAGCGGAAAAGTGTGTTTTAGAGAGCCCTTAATTATAACGAATTAAGGGCTCTCTTTGTCTTTTTCCTTTACTACACATTTAGAAAGAAGAATGATCTTTATCAAATTGAGGGAGGTGATGCGATGGCGTTATATTCAAGCCCCTGTGAAAGTATAACATCTTGGATCGTCCCTTCTCGCCATCACGGCGCCTTGCCGTCCATGGCGGTGCTCTAATCTCGAACGTTCTGTTCGAGTTTTGGCGACAGGGACACTTGAGCATCCTTGGCCGGTGCTCTAACCTCGAACATCCTTGTTCGAGTCATGGTCAGCGTATATTGACCCAAAATTAAAGGAGGATGAACTATATGAAAATGATTAGAGCAATTGTAAGGCCCGATAAAACGGAGAGCGTTGCTGAAGCCTTAGCACAGGCTGGGATGCCATCGCTAACAAAAATGCACGTTTTTGGTCGTGGTAGGACGAAGGGTATTCGGATCGGTGATGTAGTTTATGATGAGTTTCCTAAAACCCTTCTTCTGCTGGTTATTGAAGATGAAAATCTCGATCAAGCTATCTCTGTAATTCTTGAAAATGCCAAAACAGGAACCATGGGTGATGGCAAGATCTTTGTGACTGAAGTCGAAGCAGCGTACACCGTAAGTAAAGGGACAAAGGGGTTGTAGAGATGAAGGAAATAATGACCTTAATTCGACGCCATAAAGTACCTGAAACTAAGAAAGCTTTTGAGGATGCAGGTTTTCCTGCTCTGACAATTCAAAGTGTTGAGGGCCGCGGGAAACAAGGTGGAATCGGAGGATGGGCAGCAGAAGTTGACCCAGAATTGAATGCCGTTATGAATGCAGAATTAGCGGATGATAATAAATTTAATTGGATACCTAAACGGATGTTAACCATCGTGGTGCAGGATGATCAAGTCGAAGAAGTAGTCAATGTGATTATCAAAGCAAATCAGACGGGGCACATGGGGGACGGGAAAATCTTTGTAACACCCTTAAAAGAAGTTATTCGCGTTCGTACTGGGGAATTCGGTAGTGAAGCCGTTATTTAAAGCTAGTTTGATAAAAGGAGATGTATTGATATGAGACAAATCGCGATATACGGCAAAGGCGGTATCGGAAAATCGACCACAACCCAAAACACGGTCGTCGCACTGGCTGAAATGGGCAGGAAGATTACGATTGTCGGCTGTGACCCTAAAGCAGATTCCACACGTTTGATTATGCACACTAAAGCCCAAGCAACGGTTATGGACTTAGCTCGTGAAAGAGGGACTGTCGAAGATCTAGAACTGGATGAGGTTTTGATGCAAGGGTTTTTAGGCGTTAAATGTGCAGAATCCGGTGGTCCGGAACCAGGTGTCGGTTGTGCCGGCCGTGGGGTAATCACAGCCATTAACTTTCTGGAGGAAAACGGGGCGTATACAGAGGATACGGATTATGTGTTCTACGATGTTTTAGGGGACGTAGTTTGCGGCGGATTTGCCATGCCGATTCGCGAGAATAAAGCTAAGGAAATCTACATTGTTGCCTCGGGAGAAATGATGGCCATGTATGCAGCCAATAACATTTCGAGAGGAATCTTAAAATACGCGACAACCGGGACCGTTCGTCTGGGTGGTTTGATTTGTAACAGTCGCCAAACAGACAAAGAACTTGAATTAATGGAAGCCTTGGCCAAAAAAATTAATACTCAGCTGATTCACTTCATCCCCCGGGATAACGAGGTCCAACGCGCTGAATTGCGTAAAATGACCGTTATCGAATATAACCGAACCCATAAACAAGCTGATGAGTATCGAACATTAGCCAAAAAAATTGAAGACAATAAAATGATGACCATTCCGACTCCGATCTCAATGGAGGAGCTAGAAGAGTTATTGATGGAATACGGAATCATGGAAATGTAAGATCTGCTAGTTATAGGATTATTGAGGGGGGACAGCGTTGTGAGCACAAAGGAAACAATTGAATTCAGAAAACAAGTCGTGGAAGAAGTACTGGAGGTTTATCCGGAAAAGGCTAAAAAGAATCGGAGGCAGCATATTGCGGTCAAAGATAGTGAGTGTGCAAGCTGCGCAGTCAAATCCAATGCGAAAACAGTTCCCGGTATCATGACCGCACGGGGGTGTGCTTACGCTGGAGCTAAAGGGGTTGTTTGGGGTCCGGTCAAGGATGTCGTGCATATCTCCCATGGACCGGTCGGCTGTGGCTATTATTCTTGGGGTAACCGCCGGAACCTAGCAGATGGAGAAATCGGCGTTGACAATTTTGTGCCTTTTCTCTTCACCTCGGACTTCCAGGAAAGCGATATCATCTACGGCGGGGACAAAAAACTGGAGAAAATAATTGATGAGGTTGTGGGGCTTTTCCCAAACGCCAAGGGTGTTTCTGTTCTCTCAGAGTGTCCTGTCGGACTGATTGGAGATGACATTGAAAGTGTCGCTCGCCGCATGAGCGAGAAAATTGAACTTCCGGTCATCCCGGTTCGTTGTGAAGGGTTTAGGGGGATAAGCCAGTCTCTCGGTCATCATATTGCGAATGATGCCATTCGGGATCATCTGTTAGGTAAAGGTCCTGCTAGAGAAATTGGACCGTACGATATTGGAATTATCGGCGATTATAATATCGGCGGAGATGCCTGGGCCAGTAAAAAAATTCTGGAGGAGATGGGTTTAAAGGTTGTTAATATTTGGACGGGCGACTCTACTCTGGAAATGCTTCAGAATGGACATCTTGTCAAGCTTAATTTAATCCACTGCTTCAGAAGTATGAATTACATCGCTAAACACATGGAAGAAACCTATGGTACTCCTTGGATAGAATTTAATTTCTTCGGACCCACTAAAATTAAGGAATCAATTCTTAAAATTGCTGCCCAATTTGATGACTATATTATGGAAAAAGCCCTAAAGGTGATCGAGAAATATGCAGCACCGATGCAAAAAGTGATTGATACCTACCGCCCGCGCCTGGAGGGAAAAAGCGTCATGCTTTATGTAGGAGGCCTTCGACCGAGGCACATTGTGGGAGCTTATGAAGATTTGGGCATGGAGGTTATCGGAACAGGCTATGAATTTGCTCATAATGAGGATTACGAGAAAACAATTCCGGCCTTAAAAGAAGGAACCTTGATTTATGACGATGTGACTGCTTTAGAGCTCGAAGAGTTCGTAAAGAAGCTAAAGCCTGACTTAGTTGGATCAGGAATCAAAGAGAAGTATGTCTTTGAAAAAATGGGTCTTCCCTTCCGTCAAATGCATTCCTGGGATTATTCAGGTCCGTATCACGGATACGAAGGATTCCCTATCTTTGCTCGGGATATGGATATGGCCATTAACAGCCCTACCTGGAAATCAATCAAAGCTCCTTGGACGAAATAAATCGGGCAGAAAGGATGTCACACAATGGAAACTTGTACTAAGGTAACAAAAGAATGGCTGAATACTCAAGAATACCGAGAAAAGAATTTTGCCCGTGAAAAGCTGGTCATCAATCCGGCCAAAGCTTGCCAACCCCTTGGCGCCTTGCTTTGTGCCTTAGGAATCGAAGCAAGCCTCCCGTTTGTTCATGGTTCACAAGGCTGCGCCGCCTATTTTCGCAGTACCCTGTCCCGCCATTACAGGGAACCTGTCGCAGCAGTATCTGATTCTATGACCGAGGATTCTGCGGTATTTGGCGGACAGTCTAATCTTATTGAAGGTTTGAAGAATGCTAATGCACTTTACAGTCCTAAAGTGATCGCTATGTTCACGAGCTGTATGGCTGAAGTTATTGGGGACGATATCAATGCTTATTTAGGCAATGCCAAAGAACAAGAGGCGATTCCCAAAGATCTTCCCGTAGCCTTGGCTAACACCCCGAGCTTTAAGGGGTCGCATATAACCGGGTATGACACTATGCTCAAAGGTCTCATCGAGTGTTTAGCCACGCCTAGACAGGAGGATAAAATCAACAACCGGCTTTATGTTGTCCCTGGTTTTGACACTTATACCGCCAATCTTCGTGAGTATAAACGACTTCTTAAAGTGATGGATGCGCCTTATACTCTTTTACCTGACCAGAGTGATGTTTTGGATGCTCCTAATTTGGGTACCTACGAATTGTACCCTGGTGGGACACCGATTACTGAAATGAATGATGCTTTAAACGCTGCAAGTTTCTTATTCGCTCAGACTTACTCTACTCCGACAACCCGTAAATATTTGGCTGGTATGGAAGTTCCGGTCGAAGTGATTTCTATGCCCATCGGGGTAGAGAAGACGGACAAATTCATCGAAGCCGTTGCTAAATTCACTGGGAAAGAAGTACCAGAGGAAATTACCATTGAACGGGGACGTTCCATCGATGCCATGACGGATTCCCATCAATATATTCATGGCAAGAAATTTGCATTGTTTGGTGATCCGGATGTTCTGATAGGAGTCGTTTCATTTTTGCTTGAAATGGGAGGAGAACCGGTCCACATCGTTTGCACAAATTCCACCCCATTATTTAAGAAGGCCATGGAAAGTATGCTGGCGTCAAGTCCTTATGGTCAAACGGCCACACTTTATGCCGGCAAAGATCTATGGCACCTCAGATCCCTGCTGGTTACGGAACCGGTAGATATGTTAATCGGTGACTCACATGGTAAATGGGCTGCACGTGACGCCAATATTCCGCTGGTCAGAATAGGCTTTCCCATCACGGATCGGGTAAATCTCCATCGTTATCCCATCGTTGGGTATTCCGGAGTTATTAATATGATAACTATGATCGTGAATACGTTTTTGGAGGAGAAAGACAGGACTTCTACAGACCCATACTTTGAAATGATGCGTTAAAGGAAGGGAGGGGTCTTTGTGTTTACCAATCTTACAAAATTGGATCTCAAAGATAAACAATGCATGTCGGATGCCGGTGCTCCTAAATTATGCATGAAGGCCCTGCCCGGCGAAGGCGCAGAGAGAAGTTGCGCTTATGACGGGGCACGAGTTGTGCTCATGCCTATTACGGATGTTGCTCACCTTGTTCATGGACCGATTGCCTGTGCCGGAAACTCTTGGGATAACCGAGGAGCTCGCTCCTCCGGTTCCCAACTTTACCGACGGGGACTGACGACAGATATTATGGAAAATGATGTAATCTACGGCGGAGAGATTAAGCTGAAAGAGTCGATCTTGGAAATCGCGGCAAGACATGAGCCCAAAGCCATCTTTGTCTACGCAACCTGTGTTTCTTCGCTAATAGGAGATGACGTCGACAAGGTTTGCCGAGAAGCGGAAGCGGAACTGACTATCCCGGTGATTGCCGTTAATTGCCCAGGTTTTTTAGGGGACAAAAATATTGGCAATCGGATTGCGGGGGAAGTTTTATTTGAACGGGTTATCGGTACAGGGGATGGGCCAGATGAGAAGATACCCCTTTCCATAAACCTAATCGGGGAGTATAACATCGCCGGGGACCTTTGGGGGGTTATACCTGATTTGAAGAATTTAGGGATCACACTTCAAACGGCGATTACCGGGGATGCCAAATTCGATGACTTACGTTCAGCTCACAGGGCCAGCCTTAATGTGCTGATCTGTTCTAAAAGTTTGACCAACCTAGTCAGGAAAATGGAAATCTGCTATGGTATTCCCTTTATAGAAGGGTCGTTCTACGGGATTCATGACACCTCTGAAACGCTGATCCATATCGCCAAAGCACTCAATGATCTTGACCTGCTGGAAAGAACCCTTGTCTATGTTCAAAAGAGGGAGGACGAAACACGTAAGACCATC
>DAIEHY010000045.1 GCA_027353165.1 Desulfosporosinus sp. | reverse complement strand
CGCGAGCTTCTGCAAAGCAGGATCGTTTTTCCGACTGTCTTTAACGACTAAAATATTGGCATATGGAGAGTTTTTATCTTCTGTAAAGAGGGAGTCCTTCGTTGGATTTAGTCCACCTTCTAGAGCATAGTTGGTGTTGATCACTGCACCCGCAACTTTGGGGTCTTGGAGTACTCGGGGAAGTTGGGGGGCATCGATGGTGATGATTTTAAGTGATTTTGAGTTACTCACGATGTCTTGAACCGTTCCTTTAATCCCTACTCCGTCTTTCAACCCGATGAGGCCGGCTTTGGCTAATAAGGCTAAGGCACGACCGCTGTTCGATGGATCGTTGGGAATGGCCAAGGTATCTCCATTTTTCAAGTCGTCGAGTTTTGTAATCTTCTTAGAGTAGATTCCCATCGGCTCGATGTGAACGTTGGTGAGCGAGACAAGGCTTAAGTTGTGATCTTTGTTAAAGGAATCTAGATAAGGGGTGTGCTGAAAGAAATTAGCGTCAATATCTCCGGTGTCCAAGTCTAAGTTAGGACGGACGTAATCGGTATAGCTAACGATTTTTAGGTCAATCCCTTCTTTAGCCAATTCAGGTTTGATGAATTCTAGGATTTCACTATGGGGAATTGGGGTGGCTCCAACTTTTAGCACGGTGTTAGAAGGGGTGTTGGATCCAGTTTTAGGAGCATCGGCTGTAGTGCCACAACCGGAGAGTACTAGGGAAAGAGAAGTTAAGATTACAAGCAATAGAGCAGAGTAACGATGCCTAATTTTTAACATGTTTTTTTCCTCCAATTTTGTTAGGTTTTGTGGTAAAAGTCTAATCATCTAATGAGATAGTTTACGAACTAGTGTGGTTCCGAGGGATTGTAGTCCTTGTACTATCACGACCAGAACGATGACAGTTACGACCATGATGTCGGTCCGGAAACGGTTGTAACCGTATTGAATGGCCAGGTCCCCTAACCCACCCCCGCCTACGGCACCAGCCATGGCAGTGTAGCCAATAATGCTAATCGTCGTGATGGTGACGCCTAAGATAAGAGAAGCTTTGGCTTCGGGGAGAAGAACCTTTTGGATGATTTGGAAAGGGGAGGCTCCCATAGATAAAGCCGCTTCGATCACACCATATGGAACTTCTTTTAGTGAACTTTCTACGACTCTCGCTACAAAAGGAGCAGCCGAGATGACAAGTGGTACAATAGCCGCAGTTGTGCCAATAGACGTACCGACAAGTGATCGAGTGAACGGGATGAAGGCTACTAACAGGATAATAAACGGAGCGGAACGTAAGATATTGATCAGGGTTCCTAAAGTTCTTTCTACCCAAGGGTTAGGGGAAATATGTCCCGGCGAAGTTACAACCAAAATGACGCCTAATGGAAGTCCTAAGATATAGGCAAGAATTGTAGAAACAACCACCATGTAGAGGGTCTCACCGACTGCGGGAGTGATAAGTTGGGCTATATCACTCCAAAAGGAGGCTTGAAAAAGTAGGGATGGCTCAAAGGGCACGTTGAATCACCTCCACGTTTAATTCCCGGGACGACAAGTAGTCATGGGCCTGTTGCAACTGTTCCAAATTTCCTTGAAGTTCTAAAGTAAGGGTGCCAAACAGCGTTGATCTTATGTGATCAATATTTCCATAAAGGATATTTGCGCCAACGTTACAGGTTCTCAGTAAATCAGTCATGATAGGATCGGATGTTCGTGAACCTAGGAATTGAATCCGTACAATTTCAGAGTTTTGATGAGTTGCAATTTCTTTCAGAAGGTCTAATGGAAGTTCATGCGAGAAAACAGACGAGATAAATTGTTGAGCGATCTCTGACTGAGGGTGAATGAACACGGATTCGACAGGGCCATTTTCGACAATTCGGGCTTCATGGAGAACAGCAACATCTGTGCAAATTTCTTTCACGACCTTCATCTCATGCGTGATGATGATCATCGTCAGACCAAGTTTTTGGTTAATATCACGTAAGAGGTTTAGTATAGAAAGGGTGGTTTGAGGATCAAGCGCTGAGGTGGCCTCATCGCATAAGAGGATCTGTGGCTTGGTGGCAAGCGCACGTGCAATGCCGACTCGTTGTTTTTGACCACCGCTTAATTGAGAGGGATAGGCATGGGCTTTGTCCTCAAGGCCGACAAGATGAAGCAGCTCATCAACCCGCCTTGAGATTTCCTGCTTGGAAAGCCCCGCAATTTCTAGGGGGAAAGCAATGTTCTCTGTCACGGTTCGAGATTGGAGAAGATAAAAATGC
Source organism: Desulfosporosinus sp. (assembly GCA_027353165.1). Lineage (GTDB taxonomy): Bacteria > Bacillota > Desulfitobacteriia > Desulfitobacteriales > Desulfitobacteriaceae > Desulfosporosinus. The sequence continues at coordinate 11,068 of DAIEHY010000045.1, read as the reverse complement.
TGAAAGATCATTCCGATTTTCTGACGTGCCAGACGAAGCGCCTTGCCAGAAAGTTTAGTAAGATCCTGGTCGGCAATGATGATTTGACCGCTTGTCGGTTTTTCAAGAAGGTTCAAACATCGAACTAAGGTGCTTTTACCAGCACCACTTAAGCCAATAATGCCAAAGATGGAATTCTTAGGTATACGCAGAGAAACATCATCGATAGCGATAACGTCCCCTTGACGGGAGGAGTAAGTTTTTACTAAGTTTTGGATCTGAATCAAGGGCGTACCTCCTTCAATAAGAAATTACAACATTAAACACAACAAAAAACTCCGCGAAGAAAACCCGCGGAGTTACGATTCGGTTTTCCTCTTATCTCCCAGATTTCTCTGCAGGAGTTAGCACCGTGCATTACTGCCGGTTGCCGGGTTTCATCGGGCCAGTCCCTCCACCTACTCTGAATAAGAGTTTTATGAAATTTTGTGTGCTAATGTCTGTGACTAATGTAGCGTATTGTAACATAAGAGTGGAGAGTTAAGCAAGCGGAAAATTTTAGACATAAAAAGCTTGACAATAGAGCATCGCTTTAATAGATTAAAGGGAGACAGTGAGATGATTCAAGGAGGTAAACCTATGTCGAGCGATGAACGTTTGCAAAACCCGTTAACGGATGCCTTGTTTGAAGCGGTTCTGTTGCTAAAAAGCAAAGAAGAATGTTATCGGTTTTTTGAAGACATTGCGACGATTGCAGAAATCAAGGCTTTAGCACAGCGTTTAGAAGTAGCTAAAATGTTGCAGAAAAATGAGACCTATACGGCCATAGGAGAGGCGACTGGAGTTAGTACAGCAACAATCAGTCGGGTAAAGCGTTGCTTGAATTTTGGGGCGGATGGTTACCAAATGATATTGCAGCGTTTAGAAGAGCAAAATGATTAAAAAAATTGACAGCAGTGAAGGAGAAACATCATGTTAAGGACAAATTTAGGGCTACGCATTCCCATGGGCATGCGCGATTTACTACCTGAGGAAGTAGCGGTACAGGAACGTTTAGAAACACAAATTCTTACTCTTTTTCGGCAGTGGTCTTATCAAAAGGTGTTGACTCCAACGCTAGAGTTCTCCGCTTGCGTACAACCAGATGTTGAGCAAGACGATTCTTTATACAAATTTTTTGATCGCAATGGGCACATTCTGGCTATGCGTCCTGAACTGACCATACCGATTGCCCGTCTCGTGAGTACACGTATGCGAGGTGCCGAATTCCCTCTCCGTTTGTGCTATGGTGCCGATGTCTATCGTAACACCACTGTTAGACATAGGGAGTTCCGTCAAGTAGGAGTAGAACTCGTGGGTTCAGACCAGGAACTGGCAGATGCGGAAGTGATTGCTCTTGCAGTCGAAGCGATTGCGGGTTTGGGCCTAAAAAACTATCAGTTTAACTTGGGGCATATGGGAATTTTCTCTGGGTTGATGTTGGAGGCGGGGGTCGATGAGGGGATTCAAACTAACTTGGAAGAAGCGCTAGCGCGTAAAGATATGGTGGGCGTAGAAAGTTTAGTCCGGCAAAGTGGGTTGCCCGGAAGGGTTCAGGAGCTTTTACTTCATTTACCCCATTTACATGGAGGGGAAGAAATTCTCGATGAAGTCCTTGGCTGGAGTGAGCAACCTGCGATTCGCGAGGCGGTTGAAAGCTTGAGACGAATCTATCGGTATTTAAACGATTTTGGAATCCAAGCGAATGTTTCGTTAGATTTAGGAATACTGCGCGGCTTTTCGTATTATACTGGGGCTGTTTTTGAAGGGTATGTTCCAGGAATGGGCTTTCCGGTGGTTGAGGGTGGGCGTTATGATGCATTATATGCTGATTTCGGGATTCCACAACCAGCGACGGGTTTCGCGATCCATCTAGGGAATTTGTTAGAACAATTCCCACTACCCGCTGTGGAAGGAGCGGATATCTTGGTCTATGGTTCCGATGCGGGGCAGATTATTCGTCAGTGCCAAGTCCTAAGGGCTCAGGGAAAACGGGTTGAGATGGCACTCGGAATTACGGAGAACGAAGTAGCCCAGTTGGTGGCTCGGCAGAAGAATATAAATGAGATTTTGTGCGTTGAGTAGAGGATGGATTGGCATATGACCCGAGTATCTAGTTAGAGACAGGGAGCAGGGAGATTCTAGTTTGGATATTCTTGCACCCTGTTTTTGTTTTCATCAACGTTATGGCCTTGATTTCCTAAACTATAGACAATAATATACCTCGATTACTTCAAAATTTTGTTTATATTTGGAAGATAAAGCGGATAAATCGTTTTTAGTTGGTAGAAAATTTGAAAAGTAAGAAACAATAATCATCGGGGATGGGCTATAGAATAACCTTGAAAAAGTACGATTAAATAAGGGGTGTTAAGATGCATAAGATTGCTGTGCTCACAGGTGGAGGGGATTGCCCGGGGCTTAATGCTGTAATTCGGGCGATTGTTAAAAGTGCGAATGGATATGGTCTTGAAGTACTTGGAATTCTAGATGGTTTTCGTGGAGCGGTCGAGGGAGATTTTATGCCCCTTACTTTGAAGGATGTCTCGGGTATTTTACCGCGTGGCGGAACAATACTAGGGACGACAAACCGAGATAATCCGTTTGCCTATGAGACGAAAGTTAATGGGTTAATCCAAATGGTTGATCGATCTGATGATGTAATTCAAAATTTGAAAGAGCGTGGGGTCGACGCCTTACTTGCAATTGGTGGAGATGGAAGTTTAAATATTGCACTTAAGTTAGCGAATAAAGGGCTCTCTGTAATCGGAATTCCCAAGACGATTGATAATGATTTAATGGCCACTGATCAAACCTTTGGTTTTCAGACTGCGGTGGACACAGCTTCAGAAGCTCTCGACCGTCTGCATACCACAGGGGAATCTCATCATCGGGTCATGGTCCTTGAAGTAATGGGTCGTTATGCTGGATGGATTGCCCTTTATGCTGGTGTTGCTGGGGGGGCAGATGTCATCCTTATACCAGAAATCCCTTATAATATTAATCGTGTGGCTCTATGTATTCAAAAAAGAGCGAAACTTGGCAAGAAATTCAGCATTGTTGTCGTTGCCGAAGGCGCTAAGCCACATGGCGGGGAAATGGTGGTTGAACGAATGGTTTCCGGGAGATTCGACCCTATCAAATTAGGCGGGATCGGTGCCAAACTAGGCAATGATCTCGAAGAACACTATGGCTTAGAAACTCGTGTCACTGTACTGGGGCATCTCCAACGAGGAGGTTCTCCAAATGCATATGATCGAGTGCTCTCTACTCGCTATGGTGTAGCAGCGGTTGATGCGGCTCTCGAAGAGGAATTCGGCATAATGGTCGCTCTACGAGGCAGAGATATTGTACGAGTCCCACTCCATGAAGCGGTTGATCAGATAAAGTATGTACCGTTAAACGATCCCTTGCTTTTAGCAGCACGGACGTTTGGAATGGAAATGGGAGATTAGAAATCGTTTTAAGGAAATGAAAAATAAGGGGTTGCCAAGTGGATAGCAACCTTGTTATAATACTAATATATTAGAGCTTTAACTAACTAAAGCGTTAAAATGTGAATGTATTAAGGACACTTAAGCTTTAGTAACGGGGATATTGGAAGGGGATGCCGAGTGGAACGAGATTTTTTGACGATTGCGTTGCCTAAAGGGAAGTTGCTCATCGATTCTATCCAACTATTAAGCAGAGTGGGGATCGAGTGTAGCCATGTTAATGAAGATTCTCGGAAGCTCTTTTATGATCTTCCTGATAGTAAGGCGAAGATTATTATTTGCCGGCCAACGGATATTCCAACCTATGTTGAATATGGAGCTGCAGACCTTGGACTGGTTGGAAAGGATACCTTGCTGGAAGAAAATAAGGATGTGGCCGAATTACTGGACCTAAAATTCGGTTATTGTCGCTTTGTGGTTGCAATGCCTGAGGAAAGCGTCCCACCAAAACTCCCCAATGGAGATTATGATTTAAGCGGTCTTAATCATCAGAGGGTAGCCACCAAGTTTCCGCGTGTGACGGAGACCTTTTTTAGTGGGCTGGGCATGCAGGTAACTCCTATTAAACTTCATGGCAATATGGAACTTGCTCCTTGTGTCGATCTTGCAGAAATGATTGTCGATATCGTTTCCACGGGAAAAACACTCAAGGAAAATCATTTACTTGAGGTTGCTCCGATCCTTGAAGCAACGACTCGTTTAATCGCTAACCGAGTTGCTTATCGCATGAAATATGGGCGAATTCGAGATTTGATCGAGCGTATGCGTGAAGAACTTGTCGGAGATGTCTCGGCAAAGTAGTCATCGAAAAGATGGGTAGCGTTTTTGTAAACAGGAACTGGGCTGTTGATGCCTTTAGATTTATTTTGACAGATAAAGCGAGGGATCTTGTTGTGAAGGTTGAGGATTTAAAGAATATTGATTTGAATCGTCTCACCCGGAAATCGTATGGGGACGATGAAACCTTAGATAAGCGTGTTGCAGAGATTCTCAGGCGGGTTCGGGAGGATGGGGAAGAGGGAATCTTTCAAATGACTCAGGAATTTGATCAAGTCAATCTGCGGCAGTGTGGGCTAAGAGCAAGTAAAGAGGAAATTCAAGGAGCTTACCAAGAGGTCGAAGAGGATTTTTTAGAGGCCTTACGCACGGCTAAACGAAATATCTTAAACTATCATGAACGACAGAAACGAACGTCATGGATGGAGCCTGACCCGGATGGAAGTCTTCTCGGGCAACTTCTTCTCCCACTCAAGCGTGTGGGGATTTATGTGCCCGGAGGAACAGCTTCTTATCCCTCGTCAGTCTTGATGAACGCCCTACCAGCTGTTGTTGCTGGGGTAAAAGAAATTGTTATGGTCACTCCACCTAGAGCGGATGGAACTCTACTTTCGGAGGTTTTAGTAGCGGCAGCCGAAGCGGGGGTCACCGAAATTTACAAGGTTGGAGGAGCTCAAGGGATTGCGGCGTTAGCCTACGGGACAGAGTCCATTTCTCAAGTAGACAAAATAACCGGGCCGGGGAACATTTATGTTACCTTGGCCAAAAAGCAAGTCTTTGGAACCGTAGACATCGATATGTTGGCCGGGCCAAGTGAAATTTTAATCTTAGCGGATGAGAGCGGGCGTCCAAATGAGTTAGCCGCAGATTTATTGTCCCAGGCTGAACACGATCGATTGGCCTCAGCGATCTTGGTGTCTCCTTCTCGTCAGCTTCTTGAACAAACTATCATCGAAGTGGAGCGACAATTGGAGGACTTACCTCGCTCCGAGATTGCTCGTGCTTCTTGGGAAACGTATGGGGCTGCAATTTTAGTGTCGAATCTCAACGAAGGAATGGATTTGGCCAATCAAATTGCCCCAGAGCATTTTGAACTAGTCGTTAAGGAACCCTATTCTTGGTTAGGAAAAGTCCGAAATGTTGGAGCTGTTTTTCTAGGACGTTATTCTCCGGAACCCGTGGGGGATTACTTTGCGGGACCCAATCACGTTTTGCCTACCGGAGGAACGGCACGGTTTTATTCTCCACTTAATGTCGATATGTTTATGAAGAAGGTTAGTGTGATAGGGTATTCGGAAGCAGCGCTTAAACGAGATGCCAAGCAAATTGCCTTACTCGCGCGTAGCGAAGGATTGGAAGCGCATGCTCGAGCAGTAGAGGTGCGATTTAAGTAGTTTTTAGATGTTAAGACTAGGTGTGCGTATTTAAAAAGATACGATTTTTAAGAAGGGGGTATGATGGACATGGTATTAAGCGATCTCAAAAAGTTTGTTCGTCCTGGAGTGCGCGAGCTGACTCCTTATATAGCAAAACATATGCCACAGTGTATTAAACTAGATGCCAATGAAAACCCCTTTCTCTGGCCGAAAGGAATGCGCGAGGGGCTGTTCAACGAGGAGCTTGAGTTTAACCGTTATCCCGATGGAATGGGTATGGAGCTTAAACTGGCTATTTCGACGTATTCCAAGATATCTCCGGAAGGGATTCTGATTGGGAATGGATCGGATGAACTTATTCAGCTTATTCTGCTCACGTTTGGTGGTGCCGGAAAATCGCTGATTATTCATCCTCCAACGTTCAGTATGTATCAGATTGGGGCTCGTTTGACCGATACCTCAGTTGTGGAAGTTCCTTTATTAAACGGTCTTGACCTAGATACTGAGCAGATGGCGAAGGCTGCGCGCTCAAAAGACGCACATGTCATGATTATTTGTAATCCCAATAATCCAACGGGCTCGCTATTCCCTCGGGAAGATATTCTCCGACTAGTGCGAGAAAGCGGTAAGATCGTGGTTGTTGACGAGGCCTATGCAGAGTTCTCCGAAGAGACTCTCATTCCTGAAATCGTCAATTATCCGAATTTGGTAATTCTCCGTACATTTTCTAAGGCCTTTGGAATGGCTGGTCTGCGCTTGGGATATTTGCTCGGACAACCGGAGACGATTGCTCTGATCAATCGGGTTCGGCAACCCTTTAATGTTAACTTGTTTAGCCAAAGGGCAGGCATCCTAGCTCTCGATTACTTAAATGACTACCAACTGCAAATTCAAAGCATCAAGGCAGAAACCCAAACGTTGTACGAGGAATTAAGACGGATTCCAGGCGTCGTAGTTTATCCGACATGGGCCAACTTTATCTTGTTTAAACCGCTAGACCCTGATCGATGGGCGAGTGAGTTATTAAAGAGGGGGTTCTTGGTTCGGAACATGGGTGATCTCCCAGTTCTCGGCAAATGTCTGCGCATGAGTGCAGGACTTCCTGAAGAAAATATGAACTTTTTACGGGCGGTTCGAGAGATCAATGCTGAATAACGGGGATTACGGACTGTGAAGGAGTAGAGATTATGAGAGAAGCTTTAATTGAACGGAAAACTAAGGAAACAGAGATTCATGTCCGATTAAACATAGACGGAACGGGAGAATCCCAAATCGAAACAGGAATTGGTTTTTTCGATCATATGTTAACTGCCTTTGCGCGGTTTTCCTACTTTGATCTTGTCCTAAAGGCCAGTGGGGATTTAGAGGTGGATGCTCACCATACAATTGAAGACTGCGGTATCGTCTTAGGACAAGTGCTGAGAGAGGCCTGTGGAGATAAGCGAGGAATTGAACGTCTGGGAGAGGCCTTGCTCCCTATGGATGAAGCGCTTGTACAGGTGGCACTCGATCTTTCCAATCGACCCTATCTAGTTTGGGATGTTAATTGTCCGGACGGTATGGTAGGGGAGTTTCCTGTTGAAATGGCAGAAGAGTTTTTTCGAGCATTTGCTGTTCATTGCGGGCTTACCCTTAACATCAGGCAATTTTCTGGGAAAAACCGACATCATATTTTAGAAGCTATTTTTAAAGGAGTGGGAAGAGCCCTTGGGTTAGCCCTCCGTCAGAATGTACGGTATAGCGGTATCCTTTCGACTAAAGGAGTTTTATAAAAATGATTGGAATTGTGGATTATGGGCGGGGAAACCTAAGAAGTGTTGAAAAGGCCTTGGAAAAGGTCGGTTATCAGGCCAAGATCATGAATGAACCTCAAGAATTAAGTGAAATAGATGGGCTGATCCTGCCAGGGGTTGGAGCATTTGCTGATGCGATGGGGGCTTTAAAAATAATGGGCTGGATCGAGCCATTGACTCAGTTCGCTCATTCGGGTCGTCCGTTTTTGGGGATCTGTCTGGGCATGCAACTTCTCTTTGAGATCGGGGAAGAGCATGGAGAGCATGCCGGGCTAGGGCTCTTAGCTGGGCGAGTTATCAAATTCCCGCCCGGCGGCAAGGTACCGCATATGGGTTGGAACAGCCTGAACCTTGTACAATCTTCACGTTTACTTGAAGGAATCCCCAATCAATCTGATTTTTACTTTGTTCATTCGTATTATGCTGATCCTAGCGAGAGTCGGGATATTATTGCCACGAGCGACTATGGAATTGTCTTTCCTGCCGTCGTAGGTCGAGAGAATGTCTGGGGTGCACAATTTCACCCGGAGAAATCAAGTCCTTGGGGGCTTAAGCTTCTGACGAATTTCGGAAAGTTGGTGAATGACAATGTTGCTCTTTCCAGCAATTGACCTGAAGGAGGGAAAAGCAGTACGTTTACTGCAGGGTCGGATGGAGGATGCCACAGTTTACGCCGAGAACCCTGTTGACGTGGCCATGGAGTTTGAGAGTCAAGGTGCTGAATATTTACATATCGTCGATCTGAATGGCGCGTTTTCCGGAAAGCCTGTGAATGATGAGACGATCCGTAAAATTGTCGGAAGTGTATCTCTGAAGATTCAAGTCGGCGGAGGAATTCGGACCATGGAGCGAATAACGGAGCTTTTAGAGTTAGGGGTAGAACGCGTTATTCTGGGAACGATTGCTGTTAAAAATCCGGGTTTGGTAGCTGAAGCTGCTCAGCGATATGGGAAACGAGTCATTGTCGGGATCGATGCCAAAGATGGCTTGGTCGCAGTTCAGGGCTGGGCAGAAGCGACTGAGATGCGCGCCACCGACTTGGGTAAGGCTATGAAAGCTGTGGGAATTCAAACTGTGGTTTTTACGGATATTGCTCGCGATGGAATGCTACAAGGGCCGAATATCGGAAGCACAGTTCAGTTAGCTAAGGAAACTGGCCTAGCAGTGATCGCCTCTGGCGGGATTTCGACTCTTGATGATTTGCGAAACCTACAGGCCGAGGTTTTAAAAGGAGCCTCGATCGAAGGGGCCATTACAGGCAAAGCACTTTATAGCGGAGCCTTTAGCTTAGGGGAAGCTATAGAGGCAGCTCGTACAGAAGTGGGGACCGGAGAAATCAACGGAATACAAACAAAAAATATGGATAACGCGGGTTAAGGAGGGAATGAGACATGTTAAGTAAGCGAATCATTCCCTGTTTAGACGTCCATGATGGGCGGGTCGTCAAAGGGACTAATTTCGTACAGCTACGGGATGCTGGAGACCCGGTGGAACTAGCTGCGCTCTATGATAAAGAAGGCGCCGACGAATTGATATTTTTAGATATCACGGCTTCATCAGATAAACGCGAAACAATGGTTGACGTTGTCCGCCGAACCGCAGAACAGGTCTTTATTCCTTTTACGATAGGGGGCGGACTGCGGACGATCGAGGATATTCGGCGCATGCTGCGAGCCGGGGCAGATAAGATCGCCCTGAACACCTCTGCAGTCCAGATGCCACGGCTCATCCAAGAAGGGGCGCATGCGTTTGGCAGCCAGTGTATCGTCGTAGCTATTGATGCACGAAGCACGGCTCCAGGTAAATGGGAAGTGTATATTCACGGGGGAAGAACGGCCACTGGCAGAGATGTGTTGGAATGGGCCGCAGAAGCAGAAGCCCTCGGGGCAGGGGAAATCCTCTTGACTTCCATGGATCGCGACGGAACTAAGATCGGCTATGAGTTAGAATTGACCAAGGCTGTGAGCCGGGCAGTATCCTTGCCAGTCATTGCGAGCGGTGGAGTAGGAACTTTAGAGCATTTAGTAGAAGGGTTAACCTTGGGGGAAGCAGATGCTGTCTTAGCGGCTTCGATCTTTCATTACAAGGAGTATAGCATTGAGGAAGCTAAACGCTATCTTGCAGAGCGGGGGATCTTGGTACGAAAGACATGGTGATTTGTGTGAGGGACTCCCAAATCACCATATAAATAGAAAGGTAGAGATAAGAATGGATGCAAAAAAAATAGAAGACTTAAACTTATCAGGGATTCGTTGGGACTCTCATGGTCTTGTTCCCGCGATTGTCCAAGATGTGGAGACTAAAGAAGTTCTGATGCTTGCTTATTTGAACGAAGAGTCCTTGCGTCGGACCTTACTGGAACGCAAGGCTTGTTATTATAGCCGAAGTCGGCAATCTCTGTGGCTGAAAGGGGAAACCTCAGGACATTTCCAAGAGGTCATCGATATTAAGTTTGACTGTGATCAGGATGCAATCCTTCTGAGTGTAAAACAAGCTGGGATGGCTTGCCATGAAAACCACTTTTCGTGTTTTCACTATGATTTGACAAGGGAAGGATTTAAGGAGATCGGAGAGCCAGAGGTGAGGCCCGAGCCAACCTTAGGAAGAACTCTAGAGTTATTGGCCGATGTGATTCGCTCTCGAAACCTTGAACGACCAGAAGGAGCTTATACGACCTATTTGTTCGAAAAAGGGATTGATAAGATTCTAAAAAAGGTTGGAGAGGAAAGCGCGGAAGTAATTATTGCGGCTAAAAATTCAGATCCGGAAGAGATCAAATGTGAAGTTTCCGATTTGTTCTATCATGTCTTAGTCATGCTGGAAGAACGCAAGGTTGGAGTCGCAGAAGTAGCTAGGGAGTTAATTAAGAGGAAAAAATAGAGACTACACAAATATTAAATAATGGGATGTGATAAACACTTGCTTGGCAATTTATTGCATCTCCATTTATTGATAAAATATAAGCATTAAGAGCATCCTTCACTTTGAAGGGGCATTTCCCTTACAAAGAGTCTATAAATGTGAAATAAAAACGAATATTTAAAATTTTATAGATTATTTTGTATGATCAGGATATAATTACTTAACTATAGAAAATCAGGGTATAAAAACCACGTAGTAATCCCTCTATTTTAGAGGATTTTTTTCAATAAAGGAGGTTTTATTATTATAAGTAGTAATGAAGCAAAAAATGTCGGTTTAGGTAAGTATATGTTCAAAACATTAGGTTTAGTCCTTCCAATGGACATAGTTATGGGAATTATTATTGCTTACATTTTGCAACTTGATTGGAAAAAGTCTTTAATTATGATAGTGTGCTTTGTAATATCAGGAGTGTTAATAGGGATTTTTGCCGTCTTGAAGAATTATTACCGTTTTACAAAACCTATATTTCATATGGAAAAAAGCATTATTCAGGTGGCCCAAGGAGATCTTTCTCAGCGCATGAAAGTTATTAAAAATAGCGATGTTGCAGAATTAGGGGAAGCGTTTAACCTTATGATGGACAATTTTGAAACTATTGTTCTTAAGATTAGTGAATCTTCGGAGCAAGTAGCCTCTTCATCCAAAGAATTAACCATCATCGCAGAGCAAAACGTATTAGTGTCTA
>DAIEHY010000044.1 GCA_027353165.1 Desulfosporosinus sp. | reverse complement strand
TTTTATTGACGTAGGTTAACGATGGGTGCAATTTGGGGACGGTTCCTGACTTGCATTTTTTGTGCCACCGTCTTGTGTTGGGGGACGCTAGGAAATAGAACTTCGTAAAAAGAGCTGGGAAGGTAATAATTTACCTTCCCAGCTCTTTTTTCACCCCTTGTAGTGATGAAGCATATAGTATGGCACGGGAACTGAATGTAAGGGGGGCATACGATGGATAGCCAACAAGTTAGTTGGAATAGTGTGGGATTACGTATGGTTCAAGGATTAACGACAACGATTGATGCGGTTCGCCAGTTAGATGTTCAGGAAGCATCGTTAGTTATGAGGTTATTAGGTAAAAGCTGTACGCGTATGATTAAAGAGGGGGTAGGACATCAATTCGGTATTGCCTTGATCGAAACAAGTGCGCAATTAGCTATGAAGGAAAAGCTAGTTTTAGAAGATGTACTTAAAATGATTACAGGCATTATCGGGCGACTCTATTTTACTGCGAGTACAGATGAAGAACGTAAACTTGTAGCTCAACTTGAAGAAGCAGTAAAAAATTACCAAGTAGTTTCATAAGCATTGGCCATTATTCTGAATAAATTACTGTAGAGAAGAGATTAAAGGGTTAAAGGAGGAAGTTTAGCTATGAGAATTTATTACGTAAGGTTACCAGAATTTGTACTTAATGTTTTGAGAAAAGTTTTTGGTTAAAGTGGTCTGAAATTGGCGTTTCCCTCCTAAAATGTATAGTAGAGACAAGCAAGGAGGGAAATTATGCGTCGAAGTCGGTATGTATGGTTACTAGGGATATCACTCTTCTGTTTGGTTACGATCATTGTCCTTAAAACTCCACAAGCAGTGATATCCACTTTAGCGGATCCACAGTATGGAAGTTCTCCACAAACGACTATTCACCAGTTTTGGAAGCTGATGGATTTGCGCCAAACTAATCTTGCCCAGGATTTGATGATTTCAGCGCAGGGGTCACCTGGTGATAGGGAGTTTAAAGTTTGGGAATCTAGGTTAAATAAGGATCCGATGTTATCGTTACAAAAAGTGGAGTTTATGAATTCAGAGTTAGATGGTTCACAAGCGATCATTGTTCGTGTTTCTTGGACGTCGTCAATTCAAGAAGTTCAACAGGTCATGTTTTCGATGAGTTTGAAGCAAACAGAAAAGGGTTGGCGAATTCAAGAAATTAAGAAGATCAACGGCCTTTCCTTTCTGGAAGGGGGTCATGATGGAAAGTCATCCCCTAGCTAAGAGGGAAAAACATTTAGCTGGAATTCAAGCGACCAGAGTGCCCCTGCGATTCTACGTGGGTATTATCTTTATAGTTGTTGGGTTTATCGTACAGCGATTGACTACCTAATTGAATAATTGTGTGTGGCAAAAAATAAGAACACGGTTATCCAAAAGGATACTGTGTTCTTTTATCTATGTGAGGAACGGTTTAGCTTTTACTTTTAGTAATTCACAACTATTAAGGAATATGTTTGAATAGTTTTTAGACTTATTGCTAAAACTTAGGCTGATACCACTTTTCTAGTGTAAGGCGTGCTGAAATACACACGGAGATGTGTGTTAAATCACACAAAACTGGAAGTTACAATGTTACACTAATAAACATAAAGAAGGAGGGCATATAAATGGCAGACGGACAAAAAGAGGCTCTTGAATTGGAATGTGCTCATTGTGGGACCACTAGCGAATTAACTCCTGTGCTTACTTATATCCACCAAGGAGAAGAAAAACATGTATGTACGCGTTGTTTACCAATGCTCATACACGGTTAGGAGATGAATCAATGCGTTTTACACTAGAGATGAAATTGAAAGATATTATGGCTGCAAATCCAAAAACAGCTGAAGCAATGCAGGAACTGGGACTACACTGTCTCGGTTGTCCTTTTTCCGTTAATGAAACGTTAGCTAATGCCGCGCAAATGCATAGCCTTGATCCCAATCTTCTGTTAGAAAAGGTGAATTCAGTGGAGCAAGGGGAAATGTCTGCAGAAGCGGCGGCTAAAGCCCAACCTCCGGGATCAATTTTACAGATGGATAAAAAGACCTATTCTATTGCTCCGCATATACCAGCTGGAGTCGTTACTCCGGAAATTCTACGGAAAATTGCGGATGTTTCAGAAAAATATCATGCCCAAGCGCTCAAAGTAACTTCGGCTCAACGAATCGCTATTGTAGGGTTGAAGCCAGAGGATGTCCCAAAAGTATGGGAAGATCTCGGTATGGATCCCGGGCATGCTGTGGGTTTATGTGTGCGAAGTGTAAAAGTGTGTCCAGGGGATACTTTCTGTAAAAGAGGGCTTCAAGAAACGTTAGCTTTAGGCATGGAAATCGATAAACTTTATCATGGTATGGAGTTACCTTCCAAATTTAAAATTGGGGTTGCAGGTTGTCCCAATAAATGTACGGACGCTGCCTCTGTTGACTTAGGGCTGATGGGTACCAGCAAAGGATATCATCTTTATGTGGGAGGTAATGGTGGTGTTAAACCGAGACAAGGGAATATCCTTTTAGAAAACCTTCAGAAAGAGCAAATTATCCCTGTTATGGACGCGGTAATTTCTTACTATAAAGAAAATGCCAAACCTCAAGAGCGGATTGGGCGCCTTATTGATCGAATCGGAATAGAAGATCTGCAGAAATCTGCAGAAAAAGCTAGACATTAAGACATTAAGACATAAAAAAGCGGATCGTTGCATCCGCTTTTTTATGTCTTATATTGGAGAAATCCAATTGTTACTCTACGTGTATGGCATCAGTGGGGCAGCCGTCGGCAGCATCTTTGGCAGCAGCTTCATTTTCGCTAGGAACTGGGTTTGTGTATGCGACAGCCAACCCATCATCCTCCATCTTAAAAACCTCTGGACAGAATTCAGGGCATGCTCCACACCCAATGCACACATCTTTGTCGACTGCAGCAATCATTATGTATCCTCCTTTTACGAATCTCTAAACTATTCTGCCCTACTCAGAGGTTAATATTCACTATAAAGTTAATATTAACTCCATATTTTAAGGATATTACAATATAAGCGCGGATTACACTTTCAGTCCACAAACGGGTTATATTCTGCATAAACTCGATTATGTTCACGTTGATTCGCTATTCAAGTATTATAATGCTTAAAAGACTGAAAATTGATGTAGATTTTGCGTAAAATAATAAATTCCAAAAATATCCATAAATCTATAGCCGGCAAGACTTTGCTTATATTTTTCTTACTTTTGCCAATTGCCTTTTTATTTGCGATTTCGACATCCACCATATCGTATAATAAGTTCACCGGAGAAATGCGAAAATTAATATAAGCATAAAAATGAACCGGAATAGAGTTAAGGTGGTATTACACAGAATGGGCAAGAAGATTAAAATTATTGTCGCGGATGATAATCGGAATTTATGTCAAATGCTACAAAACTTTCTCCAAGGTCAGGAAGATTTAGTTGTAGTTGGAGTTGCGAATAATGGCTTAGAAGCATGGGAGTTAATTCAAACTCAGGAACCAGATCTGATCATACTCGATTTAGTGATGCCGAATTTAGATGGGTTAGGCGTATTAGAACGAATCAATGCCCGAACTACAATGTCCCGACCGAAAATAATTATGTTGACGGCATTTGGTCAAGAATCGTTGACTCATCAAGCGATGATCCTAGGGGTTGACTACTTTATTCTTAAACCCTTTGATCTGGAAGTCCTTAGTAAACGAATTCGATCGTTATCCCAAGATCAACCATCATCTGCTCAAACTCAGTTTTCCACGTCTACTCCCATCGTGACAACGGTTGGAAACGGGCTGAATTTGTGTGTCGAAGTGACCACAATGATGCATCAAATTGGAATACCTGCCCATGTTAAAGGGTATCAATATATTAGAGATGCTATTTTAATGGTCGTAGAGGATGTTTCCTTGTTAGGAGCAGTTACCAAGGAGCTATATCCAAGTATTGCCAAAAAATTTGATACAGCACCAAGTAGGGTTGAACGGGGAATTCGTCATGCAATAGAGTTAGCTTGGGAACGAGGACATACCGATACGCTTAAACGAATATTTGGATATTCTATGAACATAGAACGGCAAAAACCTACGAACTCCGAATTTATTGCCCTGCTTGCGGATAAATTGAGAGTTATGAGTAAAGTGAGCTAGAATTAGACATAGTAGTTATGAACTATTGAAAGCACCAAGATTATGCTTCATGGCAATAATTATGGTGCTTTTTGCTTAAAATGGAAGTTTGTTTACTAAATTGAATGTATTTGGCTGACTAATCATGTAAAATAAGGGAAACATAGTGTTGTAAGGGAGGAGTAACTACAATTTTTGTTGATTTAGGTAATGTTACATTTTAATGACGGTATATTTTGACTAATTCTTTTAATATAGCAGGAAAATGGACTAAGTATACAGAATACTATAGTGTTTGGATAACATGGGTGAGTCGCATGCTAAATACCTATTGTTTCCATTTCGATATTTACTAGAAAAAGATAGTTAAAAGGAGAGTGTTTAAAATTAAGAAGAAGCGTATCTTGACCGTAGCCGTTGCTATGCTGTTAGTAGTTAGTGTTATGCTAACTGGCTGCTCTAGCAACCAACCAGCTGCCCCAGCAAAAGTGATGAAAACTAGTTTTAATGCAGGTGCAGAACCTAAGACCTTGGATCCAGCCATTTCTACTGGGGTTCCGGAATCCCATATCCAAACTGCATTATTTGAAGGACTTACTCGCATTGGCGAAGGAGAAAAAGTATTGCCAGGTATCGCCGAGAGCTGGACGCAAAGCGCAGATGGTACAGTCATAACGTTTAAACTTCGTGATGCCAAATGGAGTAACGGCGATCCAATCACTGCTGAAGACTTCAAATATTCTTGGCTGCGGGCTCTTTCACCTGAAATGGCGTCTGAGTATTCCTATCAGCTTTACTATATTAAGGGCGCTGAAGATTACAACGCTAAAAAGGGGAGCGCAGATGCTGTTGGTATCAAAGTTGTAGATCCTAAAACTTTGGAAGTAACTCTAGCTGCTCCTACTCCTTACTTTATTGCCTTAACTGCTTTCCATACTCTATATCCAGTTAGTAAAAAGGCTTCAGAAGCAAACAAGGACTGGTCCTTAAAGGCTGATACGTTTGTATCTGATGGCCCCTTTAAAATGCAAGAATGGAAACACAATGATCAAGTAGTTGTTGTTAAAAATGAAAATTATTGGGATGCCAAGAGCGTTAAGCTTTCTGAGGTCACCTTCAAGTTGCTGGAGGATAATAAAGCGGCTCTTACTGCTTTTGAAAGTGGGCAGTTAGATGCGACCGAAAATATCCCAATTGAAGACATCGGTCGCCTTCAAGCTTCTAAGGTCCTGAAAGTTGCTCCTTATATTGGTACCTCTTACTATCGTTTCAATGTAACCAAGAAACCTTTTGATAATGTCAAGGTTCGTAAGGCTTTGGCAATGGCCATTGATCGCCAAATGTTAATTGACAAAGTTGTCAAAGGTGGACAAAAACCTGCCTATGCCTTTACCCCTCCAGGTATGGTTGATCTAGAACCAGGTAAAGACTTCCGTACAGTAGGAGGAGACTATATCAAAGAAGATGTTGCCGCAGCTAAGGCACTCTTAGCTGAAGCTGGATATCCTGATGGCAAGAACTGGCCTGCAGATGTTGCCATTCTTTATAACACTTCTTCTATTAACAAACTGCTGGCTGAAGCTATTCAAAATATGTGGAAAACTAATCTGGGTATCGATATTCAGCTGCACAATGAAGAATGGGCTGTCTACCTTGAAAACCAAAAGAAACTTAACTACAACATTTCCCGTGCTGCTTGGATCGGAGATTATGCTGATGCTATGACCTTTATGGATATGTTTGTTACTGGTGGTGGCAACAACCAAACAGGTTGGTCCAATGCAGAATATGACAAACAAATTAAAGAGATTGCTAACAAATCCGGCGATCAAAAAGTTCGAATTCCCGCTATGCATGCTGCTGAAAAAGCTTTGATGGATGATATGCCAATTATGCCTATCTACTACTATACGCTTCCTTGGGTTATCAAAGATAACATCAAAGGCGTATTCCGTTCTTCCCTTGGACCAATAGATTATAAGTTCGCTACTGTAGAATAGTACCAGTAGAACCAAAGACCATAGAACAATGGAGGTGGACTAATATGCAGCCCACCTCCATTAAATGTGTCCGCGGGAATATTATTCCATATATTACAAAACATTATGGTTTAATTTATTGCTGTATACAGTATATAATATCATTCAGGTAATTATATCAATTGACAAGCTTGAGGGGTTTTCAATTCTTGTCTAAGGGGGATGGACATGGCAAAATATTTACTGCAGCGGATTGCTTCAGCGTTACTTGTACTTTTTTTAGTTGTTTCGTTAACCTTTGTGTTGATGCATTCAATTCCAGGCGGTCCCTTTTCTCGCGAAAAACAGGTTCCACCAGCAGTCTTGATAAACCTAGAAGAGCGCTATCATATGAATGACCCGCTTTCAAAACAGTATATTGATTACATGAAAAATGTTGCTCAATTTAATCTAGGTCCTACGTTTCGTTATGAAGGTAGAACTGTTAACGACCTGATTAAGGATGGACTGCCTAAAACGGCAACCATAGGGTTTATTGCAACAATTTTTGCTCTTGGTGGGGGTTTGCTCCTTGGTACCATTGCTGCTCTCTGGCACAATAAAACCCCAGACACTTTAGCAACCTTTATTGCTACCATCGGTGTTTCAGTTCCCAGTTTCGTTATGGCTACCTTTCTGCAATATTATCTAGGGTACAAGCTTGGCTTGTTTCCCCCCGTTGGATGGAATAATGGCGCTTTCAAAAATTTAGTCTTGCCATCGATTGCCTTGGGGGCATTTCCGATTGCTCAAATTACACGTTTGATGCGGACAAGCATGTTGGATGTCTTAAGTCAGGATTACATTCGTACTGCTAAATCAAAGGGTTTACCAGGGTACGTGATTATTGGAAGACATGCTATGCGCAACGCTTTATTACCGGTCATTACCTATTTGGGACCTTTCTTTGCGTATATTCTTACAGGAAACTTTATCGTTGAATTTGTCTTTGGAATTCCTGGAATCGGGCAATTTTTCGTGACCTCGATTACTAACCGTGACTATTCTACCATTATGGGCATGACGGTCTTGTTCTGTAGTCTTTTAGTGGTATTTAACCTGTTGGTCGATATAGCTTATACATTTATAGACCCTAGGATTAAACTCACCGGGCAGAAGGGAGCGTAGTAATATGAAATTGGCACAAAATTTATTTGAACCCGCTAAATCGCAGATTTCGGCCGAACATATTAACCGCCCCAGTACAACTATGCTGCAAGACGCCTGGCGACGGTTTAAGAAAAATAAATTGGCCATGGCTGGGCTGATAACTCTGGCGAGCTTGATTCTTTTTGCGTTTATTGGCCCTTATCTTATTAAGTACAACTACTATACCAACGATCTAATGAATCAATATCTAAATCCTTCTTGGATTCATCCCTTTGGTACAGATGCGTTGGGCCGAGATACCATGGCAAGGTTAATGTACGGTGGACAAGTTTCCTTGGCCATTGGCTTTGTATCTGTCTTAATTAACTTAAGTATTGGAGTATTTTACGGTGGAATTTCCGGCTATTTTGGGGGCAGAATTGATAACCTAATGATGAGGATTATCGACATAATCTATAGCGTCCCCGATTTATTGTATGTAATTTTGCTCATGGTCGTCATGGGCAAAGGTGGCTTGTTAAACATCATGATTGTACTCGGGATTGTGAACTGGATGGGTATGGCCAGGATTGTAAGGGGCCAGATTTTGACCTTGAGAGAACAGGAATATGTCTTAGCTTCCCGCACTTTAGGTGCTAGTACCTCGCGACTTATGCTAAAACACTTAATTCCTAATGCTATGGGACCGATTATTATTACATCTGCTTTAGCAATTCCGTCAGCCATTTTTATGGAAGCATTTTTGAGCTTTATTGGGATTGGTATTCAACCTCCCTTTGCCAGTTGGGGATCCTTAGCTGCGGAAGGTAGGTTAAATATCCCCTCCTATCCTTATGCCTTGTTTTTCCCCGCTGCAGCAATTGCGATCACCATGTTAGCGTTCAACTTTGTCGGAGACGGCCTGAGGGACGCCTTTGACCCGAAAATGAGGAAGTAGAGGAGGAGAAGATATGGGACATTTACTTGAAGTTAAAGACTTATCAACTTCTTTCTTTACCTATGCTGGTGAAGTTAAGGCGGTTGATGGTGTGAGCTTTCACCTAGACCAAGGAGAGGCTATCGGTATCGTTGGAGAATCTGGTTGTGGTAAGAGTGTTACAGTCCAGTCTATTATGCGTTTGATTCCTAACCCACCCGGTAAAATCATTGGCGGCAGTGTAAATTTTAACGGGACGGATATTTTGAAAAAAACTGATAAACAAATGGAGTCCATCCGTGGTAAGGATATAAGTATGATTTTCCAGGATCCTATGACTTCCCTTAATCCTGTGCTCACGGTAGGCAAGCAACTTACCGAAGTACTTAAGCGGCATGAAGGGTTGACGGGCAAGGCTGCTGCAGATCGTGGAGTTGAGCTTTTAGACCTTGTAGGGATATCTAATCCAGAAAGTCGCTTAAAACAGTATCCGCATCAATTCTCTGGAGGGATGCGCCAACGGGTTATGATCGCAATCGCTTTGGCCTGTAACCCAAAATTACTCATTGCTGATGAACCCACAACCGCTTTAGATGTGACTATTCAAGCTCAGATTTTAGAGTTAATGCAAGATCTAAAACGTAGGATTAACACCTCCATCATTATGATCACCCATGATTTAGGGGTTGTTGCTGGGCTTTGCACCCGAGTAATTGTCATGTATGGGGGGAAAATTATCGAAAGCGGAAGTACCGAAGATTTATACTATCGTCCCAAACATCCATATACTTGGGGTCTTTTGAAATCAGTGCCTCGCTTAGATGCGGATAAGGTTGCAAAACTTATTCCTATTCCTGGTTCACCCATTGATTTGCTTGATCCTCCAAAAGGATGTGGCTTTGCCCCGCGTTGCTCTTATTGTATGCAAATTTGCATTGAGCAAAAGCCGGAATTTACCCAATTGGGTGATGGTCACCAGGTGGCTTGTTGGCTTCAACATCCTCAAGCTCCTAAAGTAGCTGAACTGGAAGGGAGAGTTTAACATGGCAGTTCGAGAAGAATACATCTTAGAAGTCAATAACCTAGTTAAACATTTCCCTTTAGGAGGCGGCTTGTTTTCCAAGAAACAACAAGTAGTGCAGGCTGTTAACGGTATCAGCTTAAAGGTGAAACGAGGAGAAACTTTAGGTATTGTTGGAGAAAGTGGCTGTGGAAAATCAACGGCTGGAAGATCGATTATTCGACTTTATGAACCGACAGCTGGGCAAATCATTTTCGAAGGCAAGGATGTTACGAAGGCTCAAGGAAATGACCTCATGGAACTTCGACGTAATATGCAAATGATCTTTCAAGATCCTTATGCTTCCTTAAATCCCCGAATGACGGTGGGGGATATTGTTGCTGAGGCCTTGGATATTCACAAATTGGCCTCAGGACAAAAACGGACCAATCGAATCTATGAGTTGCTTAAAATCGTTGGTTTAAATCCTGAACATGCCAACCGGTTTCCCCATGAATTTTCAGGGGGACAACGCCAGAGAATTGGTATTGCCAGAGCGTTGGCTGTTAATCCAAGTTTGATCATTTGCGATGAACCCATCTCCGCTCTTGATGTCTCTATTCAGGCTCAGGTTGTTAACATGTTAGAGGAATTACAAGAAAAATTGGGTCTAACGTATTTGTTTATCGCCCATGACTTATCGATGGTTAAATATATCTCGCACCGCATTGCGGTCATGTACTTGGGTCGGATCGTTGAACTTACAAGCAGTAAGGATCTTTATGCTAATCCCATGCATCCGTATACTCAAGGGCTGCTAAGTGCTATTCCTATTCCTGATCCTCATGTAGAAGCACAACGACGACGTATTATACCGAAGGGGAATGTGCCGAGCCCGATTGCCCCTCCATCAGGGTGTTACTTCCGTACCCGCTGTCCCCATGCTATGGAGGTTTGTGCTAAGGAAGCGCCTGAACTAACGGAAATGGGCAATGAACACCTTGTTGCCTGCCATTTATTGAAGAAGTAACCTTTAGCCTGTAAAGACGTCTGCTAAACTTCCAGCGATGGGTGAGTGTAGTTGACGTCTTTTAGGTCGTAGTTTGGATTCTTACCTTGAAAGAAATGTTTTAAAATCTTTAGGATTAGGTAAAAGGAATACGCTTAATAATATAGAATTAGTATTAATAATAGAGTTTTAGTTATAGAAGCTTAGAGTGCATAGGAGAGACTATGGGAACAATTTTCTGTTTAATTGGGAAAAGTAGTTCAGGTAAGGACACCCTTTTTAATGAACTGATCAAGGATAAAGACCTCAACTTAATACCAATCGTTCCGTATACAACAAGACCTAAAAGAAGTAACGAACTTAATGGAGTACACTATCGTTTCATTCATGAAGATAACCTCAGAGACTATGAACAAGCAGGCTTAATCATTGAAAAAAGAGTCTATAACACTGTAAATGGAGTTTGGGTTTACTGTACGATCGATGACGGTCAAATCGATTTAGAACATAATAACTATATCCTTATTGGTACCTTAGAAGGGTACAAACTCCTTAAGCAATATTTTGGTCATCCTAATGTGGTTCCTATTTATATTGAAGTTGAAGATCAGATTCGCTTAGGAAGGGCAATGCATCGCGAGAAACAACAAGCAATCCCAAATTATCAGGAATTATGTAGAAGGTTTTTAGCCGATAGTGCAGATTTTAGTGTTGATAACCTCATCCTTTATGGGATTCCTAAGATTTATTATAATGAGGACCTATCTGAATGCTTAACTAAAATCAAATTTGATATAGAGACCTTGCTGAACTCGTTTAAAGGGCCGTATGAAAACTAAGTCCCTAAATTCTATGCAGTTATAACAATAAAAAACAAGCATCTATTTCACAGTCAAAAATGAAATGGACGCTTGTTTTTTATCTTATAAATAACAAAGTCACAACCCAGTTGTGACCTTGATTTCTTAGCTAATGGTGCGCCCGGCGGGATTTGAACCTGCGACCTCCGGCTTCGGAAACCGTCACTCTATCCACTGAGCTACGAGCGCTTACTGTGAATACTTTACTACTCTACTTAAAAATGCGTGTTTTGTCAAGCGTATCATAGTTATAGTTAAGGTTTGTCAACGATAAGAGCCACAGATTTGTCTCTTTTCACACTCTGCAGTATAATTCAACCATGATAGATTAACATCGCACGCGAATTGAATGGGGGATTTGAGTGATCTGGAAACGTTTTCAAGCTTATTTTAAATGGCAGCTGCTCAAACACTTTTTGGGTATCTTAGTAGGTGCTTCGATCGTAAGTATGAGTATTAATTCACTGATTATCCCCAATCATATCGCTGACGGTGGGCTTACAGGAATTGCAATAATCCTACATTATCTTTTTAATTGGCCAATCAGTTGGGCAGTTTTTCTGCTCAATCTGCCTTTATTTATCTTGGGTTTGCGTATAGTAGGACGGAATTTCTTAATTTTTAGTATCGTGGGAGTGGGGGTGCTTTCAGCCACACTTTCTCTAACATCAAACATACCTGTATTAACGCACGATACCTTGCTGGCAGCCATTTCCGGCGGGGTACTCTCCGGCATCGGCATGGGAATTATCTTCCGTTCTAGAGGCTCACTGGGTGGTACGGATATTTTGGCTGTCTTGTTTGCCAGAACGACTCCCTTTAGTGTTGGGCAAATATTATTGGGAATCGATGCGGTTATCTTCCTAGGCGTCGCTATTTTGTTTCGACCGGAAATGGCCATGTATGCCATGATTTACATGTTTATTGCAACACGTGTCGTAGATCTTGTTCAAGAGGGCTTAAGCCATTCAAAGTCAGTCATGGTGATTACGACTCACCCGCAGCAAATTGCCGAAGAAGTTATGTCAAAGCTTGAACGTGGTGTCACTCTTTTTCATGCGACTGGGGCTTTTTCTGGGGAGGCAAAGCAAGTTGTTTACTGTGTTATAAATCGAACAGAATTGTCTCAAATTAAAGAAATTGTTCATAAGCTCGATCCTTTGGCTTTTGTAGCAGTTTCTGAGGTCCCTGAAGTAGTCGGAGAAGGCTTTTCATCATGGAAAGGCCATTAACATCGGAATGAGGGATAGGAATGAAACGGCGCAACCGAAGTTCAAAGCGGCGACGACAGATCACGTTTTTAATTTTAACAGTGATCCTTTTTATGTTCGCAGCGGGACCTTTTGTCGTGCGAATGGAGCTCTTAAGAGAAGCAAAACGTGATTATGACATTCGCAAAGTACAAGAAGAATTAAGATGGTTGGAAAAGTACGGCGGTCCTTTAAATGCGTTAGAATACACCAATGATACAAAACTATGGCTGGAGCTTAACTTAGGGAGCAAAGAGGTTGAGTCAACATTAACAGGCTATCAAGACGAAAAACATCTAGCTTGGTTAGCTAATTTCTATTCCCAAGTAGGAGACTTTACTAAGGCACAAAGTATATTGGAAACCATGGATCCTTCCCCTCGTACTCGGCTTGGTAAAGGCTTACTATCGCTTGCTAAAGGTGAAGACAAAGAGACTCAAGCTTTGTTAGCTGGGACTGAGTCCGATTGGAAGTCCTTGACTCCTCAAGAACAATGCCTGAGACATTTAAGTTTAGCTCAAGCAGCTATATCCTTGGAAGATAGCCTTTCAGTCAATGCTGAGCTTGATACTGCTCAAAAGCTGGATCCCAAGAACCCAACCTATTTGACTGTAAGATTTAATCTGGCTATAGCACAAGGAGATTGGGCAAAAGCCATACAAATTAGTCAATTAATCGATGATCAAACTTGGAGACCCCCGAATACATTGTATCTTATAAAAGGAGCAATCCTAGCGATACATGAAAATGATCCACAGGGCTTGTCGCATAGGCTTACTTTATTAGAAAAACTTCCACGCGTGGAAGGCAGTATCCATTATGTAAAAGGAATTAACGCTCTAAAAAAAGGTCAGCTACAAGAGGGTAAGACCTTGCTAGAACTCGCGTTAAAAGATGGGCTGGAGGGTGAGGTCAAGGCTGATGCTCAAAAAGCACTTGAACAAGTATCGGAGCGTCAAAAAGTCGAACCAACGTTACAGACCTTTTGACAAATAGGTGAACTTGCCCGATTTTAATGAGCCGGGGTGATGGGTTCTTCTTTTAAATTACTTTCAGGTGGCCAAGTACTGTTGGCCT
>DAIEHY010000043.1 GCA_027353165.1 Desulfosporosinus sp. | reverse complement strand
TTTGATAGTGAAATGGGACGATTTTTGTTTGGAAACTTTTCGTGCCAGTGGAATTGATTATGGAAACAAAAGTTTCCATAATCAATAGGTATATTAAGATTATTCAAATAAAGCAGGCATCTTGGAATTGGCATACTTATTGCAATATTTGTTGAACAGCATAAATGCTGGATTAGCATCACACAATAGATGCAATAAAAAGTAGGGGGATTAATCGTGATTATAGGTGTAGTAAAGGAAATTAAAAATAATGAAAACCGTGTAGGTCTAACTCCTGCAGGCGCTAAAGATTTGTGCCGGGCAGGTCATGCTGTATTAGTCGAGCAAAGTGCCGGTTTAGGAAGCGGTTTCTCCGATGAAAGTTATGCTAAGATTGGCGCAACCATCATTGCCGACAAGAAAGCTTTATTTGATCGTTCGGAAATGATTATTAAAGTCAAAGAACCCTTAGCTGCGGAATATGATTTATTCCACGCAGGGCAAATCTTATTCACCTACTTGCACTTAGCACCGGAACCTGCGCTTACTAAGGCCTTACTTGAGAAAAAGGTCATAGGTATTGCTTACGAAACCATTGTCGGACGAAATAATACCTTGCCTCTCTTATCCCCAATGAGCGAAGTGGCCGGCCGTATGGCGGTGCAAATTGGTGCCCAAATGCTCGAAAAACCATGGAGTGGCAAAGGTATCCTCTTAGGCGGCGTACCTGGCGTAGAATCAGCCCAAGTCGTGATTATTGGCGGGGGTATTGTCGGCACTAACGCAGCTAAAATGGCCGTCGGGATGGGTGCTCGGGTTACGATTCTTGATAACTCCGGCGACCGTCTTGCTTATCTGGATGATATCTTTGCAGGTAGAGTCATGACAGTCATGTCTAACAGTTTTAATATCGCGAAGTGGGTCGAAAAAGCTGATCTTTTGATTGGAGCAGTACTTATTCCTGGTGCTAAAGCTCCCAAACTAGTGAGCGAAGAAATGGTTAAAACGATGGAAATGGGCTCGGTGATTGTTGATGTGGCGATTGACCAAGGCGGTTCGATCGAGACCATTGATCGGGTTACAACTCATAGCGATCCGACCTATATGAAGCATGGTGTCGTGCACTATTCAGTTGCTAATATGCCTGGCGCGGTGTCTCGTACATCTACCTTTGCTTTAACGAATGCAACCCTTCCCTATGCTTTGAAAATTGCCAATCAAGGATGGCGTCAAGCTCTTAAAGACGATGCTGGTTTAGCACGCGGGCTTAATGTTTATAATGGAAAAGTAACCTTTAAAGCGGTAGCTGATGATCAGAGTCTGCCCTATACCCCTGTGGAAGAAATTCTAGCTTAAGATAGGCAACGTATCTTGGGCGCCTCGTCAGAAAGTCCGTTAATATTCAAAATTGTAAGCGATGTGACATAAAAAATCCTAGATTTAGAAAGTCTAGGATTTTTTATATTTTTTTCCGGATTTATTGAAAAAATATGTATGAGAGTCTTCCAGTGACGAATACTAATTCAGACTTAGATTCAAAGTTTTTTTAGAGGAGGCTCTTAGTGTGGCGAAGAAAATGAAAACAATGGACGGAAACCAGGCCGCAGCGGAAGCATCTTATGCTCTGACTGAGGTCGCAACCATCTTTCCAATCACGCCCTCTTCTCCGATGGCCGAGGGAGTTGACGAATGGGCAGCACATGGCAAAAAGAACTTATTTGATCAACCGGTAAAGGTTGTCGAGATGCAATCCGAGTCTGGTGCTTCAGCCGCGTTGCACGGCTCCCTTCAAGCTGGGGCTTTGACCACAACCTATACTGCTTCCCAAGGTTTGTTGCTGATGATTCCTGAAATGTATAAATTGGTTGGAAATTTAGTGCCGGCAGTATTCCATGTCACTGCCAGAGCTTTATCAACCCACGCTTTATCTATTTTTGGAGATCATCAAGATATTAATGCTGCTCGGCAAACAGGCTTTACAATGATTTGCTCAAACAATGTTCAAGAGGCTATGGACTTAGGCTATGTTTCGCATCTTGCAGCGATTAAATCACGGGTTCCGGTTTTACATTTCTTTGATGGGTTCAGAACTTCCCATGAAGTTCAAAAAATTGAGACCACAAGTTATGACGAAATTGCTAAACTTGTCGATTATGAAAAGATTCAAGAATTTAGAGATCGGTCTTTGAATCCAAACCATCCTGTCCTCAGGGGCACTGCCCAAAATCCAGACATCTATTTCCAAGGACGTGAGGTTTCAAACCCCTTTTTCGATGCCGTCCCGGATATCGTCGAGGATTATTTCAGAGAGATCAAGAAAATAACTGGCCGGGAGTACCTTCCCTTCCAGTATTATGGTGACCCTGAGGCTGAGAACATTATTGTAGCAATGGGTTCTGTTTGTAACACAATCGAAGAAACCATTGACTTTATGGCTCAAAGAGGGGAAAAGGTTGGGCTGATTAAAGTTCACCTATACCGTCCCTTCTCCAAAAAGTACTTCTTTGATGTCTTGCCAAAATCTGTTAAGAAAGTTGCAGTCCTTGATCGAACGAAGGAACCTGGCTCGACGGGCGAACCTCTGTACCTAGATATTTTGCAAATTTTTAACCATGAAACCTCACAACCAATCATTGTAGGGGGACGTTATGGTCTAGGTTCTAGAGACACTACTCCCTCGCAGATTCTCGCTACTTACCAGAACTTGAAGCAGCCTCAGCCTAAGGATCGCTTTACGATTGGCATTATCGATGATGTGAGCCATACTTCCTTACCCATCGAGGAGATCATTGACGCTTCACCAGAAGGAACAATCCGATGTAAGTTCTGGGGACTTGGCTCTGATGGTACTGTCGGTGCGAATAAAAGTGCGATTAAAATTATCGGAGATAATACAGATCTTAATGTACAAGGTTACTTTGAATATGATAGTAAGAAATCCGGTGGGACGACCATTTCACACCTGCGTTTTGGCAAGCAACCGATCAAATCGTCTTATTTGGTATTTGATGCAGATTATATTGCTTGCCATAATAAGTCGTTTATTTATCACTATGATCTCCTTAAGGGCCTGAGAAAAGGTGGGACGTTTGTTCTCAACTGTCCTTGGCAAGCAGCTGAACTTGAAGATCATCTGCCGGCTTTTCTTAAACGTGATATTGCTAGAAATAAGATCAATTTTTATATCATTGATGCTATTTCCATTGCTGGGGAAATCGGGCTCGGCGGGCGTATCAATATGGTCATGCAGGCGGCTTTCTTTAAATTAGCGAAGGTGATTCCTGTGGAAGAAGCTATTCAATACCTCAAAGACTCTATTCAGAAAGTCTATGGTAAGAAGGGTTCAAATATTGTCGAGATGAATTATAAGGCAGTCGATCGAGGAACTGAAGCCTTACATAAAGTGGTGGTTCCTGATGCCTGGGCTGAGGTTCCAGATGAGAATATGCCTATCAAGGATGAGCCGGACTTTATCAAAAACATTCAGAGACCTATGGCTCGTCATGAAGGAGAAGACTTGCCGACCAGTGCTTTTGTAGGGGTTGAAGATGGTACTTTCCCGCTAAGCACAACGTGCTACGAAAAACGGGGAATTGCAGTTTATATACCCGAATGGCAAATCGATCAATGTATTCAATGTAATCAGTGTGCATATGTCTGTCCTCATGCAACCATTAGGCCTTTCCTCTTGGATAACAGCGAGCTAGAAAAAGCACCGGATACCTTTAAAACTAAGAAACCTATTGGCAAAGGGCTTGAAGGTTATCACTATCGCATTCAGGTTACACCCCTTGATTGTACAGGTTGCGGAAACTGTGCGGACGTTTGTCCCGCACCAGGGAAAGCGATTATTATGAAACCCGCCGATCATGAGATTGAAATGGAATCAGAAAACTGGGAATATGCGATTAAAAACGTGACAGAAAAACGCCATCTTATGGATGTTAAGACTTTGAAAGGAAGTCAATTTGCCCGGCCGCTCCTGGAGTTCAATGGTGCTTGTCCAGGCTGTGGTGAGACACCCTATGCCAGGCTTATTACCCAGTTGTATGGTGACCGTATGTTAATTGCCAACGCAACGGGTTGTTCCTCCATCTGGGGTGGTAGTGCACCCTCTATTCCATATACAGTTAATTCAGAAGGCAAAGGACCCGCCTGGATGAGTCCACTCTTTGAAGATAATGCTGAGTTTGGCTATGGCATATATCTGGGTTCAAAGCAAATTCGAGCTAAACTAGCTCAGCTTATGCAACAGGGCTTGGAGAGTGCGATTGGCGAAAACCTCAAAGAAGCCTTCAAGGAATGGCTAGAAAACATGGACGATGGAGAAGGATCAAAACGAGCCTCTGCCCGAGTACTTGAAGCGATGAGCAAGGAAGATGCTGCCGGTAATCCAATTGTGCGTGAAATCAAGGAGAAAAAAGATTATCTCATCAAACCCTCTGTTTGGATTTTTGGCGGGGATGGCTTTGCTTATGATATTGGCTATAATGGCATAGACCATGTTATCGCGAGCGGAGATGACGTGAATATCCTAGTCATGGATACGGAGGTTTACTCCAATACGGGTGGGCAAGCCTCAAAGGCAACCCAGACTGCCGCCATTGCTAAATTTGCTGCTGCCGGGAAGAAGGTCCGCAAAAAAGACCTAGGATTGATTGCTACGACCTACGGTTATGTCTATGTTGCTCAAATAGCAATGGGTGCTAACATGAATCAAACGATTAAGGCAATTGCTGAAGCTGAAAGCTATCGTGGACCGTCGATTATTATTGCTTATGCTACTTGTGTGAACCACGGGATTAAATCCGGTATGGGAACGAGTATGCTTGAACAGAAGAAGGCCGTCGAAGCAGGGTATTGGCATCTCTGGCGACATGACCCCCGCCTTAAAGAGCAAGGCAAGAACCCGTTTGTTTTAGACTCAAAAGAGCCTTCAGCTTCCTTCCAAGATTTCTTAAAAGGGGAAATCCGATATTCATCTCTGATGAACGTTTTCCCAGAAGTTGCACAAGAGATGTTCGACGAGGCAGAAGGACATGCTCGAGATAAATATCAGACCTTAAAGCGTTATGCAGAAATGCAATATTGATAAACTCTAGGGTGTTTGTCAAATAATATGACAAAAGGCATGTCAATCATCAAGATTGACATGCCTTTATTTAGGTAGCTAAATGACTCTTATTATTGTACAACTTCATAAGCTTTGTCAGAACTCCACCCTTTACTAAAGCCAGCCATGCCGAATCCGAAATTCAGACTCTTTGTGGGGATGCCATAGATATTAAGTAAGGAGTCGGTTTGCCCAGCCGTTTGTCCTGTATAACAATAGACAACGACAGTTTTACCTTTGCTTTTTTCCTTGATCGAATCAAGGTTTTTCGCGATGTCAGGACCGTAGGGAATGTTTACGGCTCCTTTAATGTGGCCTTTAGCAAAATCTTCAGCTTTACGAACATCAATTAAGTAGTATTTGTCAGCCCCTTTGGCAAGAGCATCTTTCATAACCGGGAGATCAATTTTATTGGAATCGTTTGGCAATTCATTGAAATATTTCTTAACTGCCTCATCAATTGCTTTGCTCTTACTAGGGACTGCAGGAACTGTAGGCATTACAGTGGGTTCTGTTACAGTCGGATACTTCTGTCCTAACCAACCTCTGGTCTCAAAGCCTGCAGTGCCAGGGCCACCCATTCCTGAATTTAAGGAGAGGGTCTTGATTCCGGCAACATTGAGAAGTGAATTTGTTTGACCGGCGGTCTGTCCGGTGTAGCAAGCAACGATGAGCGTTTTGTCTTTGGCGATTGCACGAATGTTATCCAGGTTTTTAGCGATATCTGGGCCATAGGGCACGTTAATAGCTCCCTTGATATGTCCTTGAGCATAAGCATCCGCACGACGAACATCCAAGACTACGTATTTATCAGGGGTTTTATCGAGCGCATCCTTTAAGTCTTTCTCAGCTATCTTATAGGAGTCTTTAACAGTGGAGCCAATATCATTAAAATAAGTTTCAATAGCTCCTTTAATTGCTTTTGCGGAGTCTTCCGCAGGAAGAGGTACAGCTGCTACAGGTGGACTAGACGGAGTAGTGGTAGCGGGTTGGGCTTGACCACACCCAGTTACAAGAAGGCCGACAATTGCCAGGGAGGCCAAAAAGGGAGATACTTTTCTTTTTAACATTTAAAACATCCTCTCAACTTTAAATTATATTCCAACTTATTTAGATTAACATTCTAACTAAAATTAGAATATGTAATTTAACATAAATATATCATAAGCATGTGAAAAATACCTCTATCACGACAAAGTTAAACGTATAAATGTTTGTTATACTCCTATAACATTTATGAATAGATTTATTTTATTTCTATGTATTCTATTTAAATTTTATTAAAGTATAACTAGAATTATAACATTTAGTTATATGTCTATAATATTAAAGAATATGAACATTAAACTTTAATGGCAGGATAAATGTTATGTTTAGAGAATAGTTTATGAATATGGTATTAGGCGATAATTGAAGAAATCATCGTAATCAGACTTGTGAATTATTTATTTAAGAGGAGGGCGAGAAATTTTGAAAACTAAGTCGATGTCAATGCGAGCCATGAGTTTGACGGTTATCTATCTATTGTTATTAGGTTTTGGCATGACTTTTTTAGTGGGTTGTGGCAATGGCACGTCAACAGTGGGTACCGTTGACAAGGCTCAAGACCCGTCGAAGGTCAAGAATAACCAGAATGCTACCCAACCTGTCCAGGGCGTTTCTGCCACGGTACCGGCATCTGCCAACTTATCGGTCACTGATTTGGAAGCGGCTCTGGTGGATGACAAAGGTTTGCAGTTAATTGACGTACGAGAAGCCAGAGAATTTGCCGCGGGGCATATTAAGATGGCGCTTAACAGACCTTTGGGTGATCTTGATAAAAATCTTGCCCGTATTAGTAAGGACAAAGATATCGTCCTAGTCGATCTTAACGGTACTCGTGCAGAGTCAGCCTGGCATGTTCTGGTAGAGAAGGGTTATGACCAAAACAAAGTTAAAGTCTTAACCGGGGGCATGTTGCAGTGGAGAGGAATCGTCAGCTCAGCTGGTAGCAACAGCAGCCCTGACCCTAATAATAGCGAACCCAAAAATAGTGTCAATGCCGAAGCGCCTAAGCCTGAAGTCCAGGAGATGGTAGGCGGCTGTTAAAAACAATTGTGGTTAATGAACTAGAAAAGGATAACCTTTTTATGAATGGAGGGGAAAAGATGAAACGGAGAAATTTCTTAAAGGGTATACTTTATGGAACAGGCGGAACCGTGGCGCTCGTGGGTGGGTTCGGAACCTTTAATTACCTGGGCTCGGAGAAAGCTGAAGCAGCAAGTCAGGATCTTGAAACAACTGTCTTTTCTTCATGTGAAATGTGTAGAAACCAGTGCCCAATTGCCGTTAAAGTCAAGGACGGAAAAGTCTGCAAAATTGAGGGTCATCCCAATGATGCTGCGTTTGGTGGCGTAATCTGTGCAAGAGGAAATGCAGGTCCGTCATTGCTCTATGACCCCCAACGCATTAAGAAACCGATGATTCGTATTGGTGAACGAGGGGAAGGCAAATTTAAAGAAGTTAGTTGGGACGAAGCATACACTTATATAGCGGATAAATTATATAACGTCAAGGATCAGTACGGCGGGGAAGCCATCGCCTTGGCAAGTCGCAAAGGACCCCATGATTGGTTTTTTCGGTCGATTGGTAAAGCGTTGGGATCCCCTAATGTGTTTTCCCATGAGGCAACCTGTCCGATGACTCGCTCCGTAGCCCTAGAGACTACCTTTGGCAATGAAGCGATCGCAGCAGATTATGCCAATACCAAGTATCTTATCTCCATTGGCCGAAACTGGTTTGAAGGAATTCATGTTGCACAGACTAGAGCTGTTTCCAAGGCCCTAAGCAATGGGGCTAAGCTTGTAGTCCTTGATCCGCGTTTTAGTGTTACTGCTTCAAAAGGAGAATGGCTTCCTATTAAAGGCACCACTGATTTGGCCTTTGTCATGGCTATGGCCAATATCATGATTCGAGAAAATCTCTATGATCAAGCCTTTATCTCCCAATATGCGGAGGGCTTTGATAAATGGGCCGAAGAGGTTAAGGATAAAACCCCGGAGTGGGCAGAGCAAGAGACTGGAATTTCCAAAGAAAAAATTATCCGGATCACAAGAGAATTTGCCGCTGCCAAGCCTAAAGCGATTTTAGACTTTGGTTGGCGAACAGCATATACCCCCAATGACTATCAACTACGTCGTGCGATTCTGATTGTTAATATGATGATTGGAAACTTAGAAGTTCCGGGGGGATATTATACAACCAAACCGGCTAATTTCTTAAAAAGTTATCCGGATCAAGCTGCTTACGCTAAAGGGTTAGGAAGTGTAGCCCAACCAAGTTTCCCCAAGGCCTCCAAGGGCCGGATTGACGGGACTGGCGTTAAAGGCACACCAGGTCAAATCATACCTACTTATGATGGGGCCGTCGGAAAAATTGCCGAGAGCATCTTAACAGAAGAGCCATACGCTATCCGAGCATGGCTTGTGCATCGATTTAATCCTTATATATCACTGACTGGAAGTACGAAGATGATAGAGGCCTTCAAAAAACTAGATCTTTTGGTAACTTGTGATGTCTATATGACGGACACCGCCTATTTTTCGGATGTTGTATTACCGGAATGCACCTATTTAGAACGTTATGAACCAATTTTTGATATGTCTGGATTAACCCCTAAATATGTGATCAGACAGCCGGCTGTACCGCTTGTTTATCCGGATACGAAACCGTACTGGCAGATTTATAAAGAACTTGGGGAAAAGATGGGTTTGGGTGATTATTTCAAATTCAAGGATATGGAAGACTATATAACTCAACAAATAGCCCCAACTGGTTTAACCTTAGCGCAAATAAAGGAACTAGGGGTTTGGACTCCCCCAGGGATGAATGCCTTTTATGTTCGTGCTAATGACTCTAAAGCATCCTTGGATAACGTTTTGTCAAACCAACGTAAAAAGATTGAAATCTTCTCGGAAGAGGTAGAAGAAGCCACAAAACAAGGCGTCCCTAAATATATTAGTCACCCTCAACCAGAAGCGGGAAAATTCCGTTTTGTTCAGGGTAAAGTAGCGGTGCACACCAACGCCGGAACGGCAAATGTCCCGATACTGAACGAGTTAATGCCGACCAATACTTTGTGGATGAATACGGTGAGCTGTAAACAACTCGGCTTAAACGATGGAGATGAGGTCGTTATTTCTTCAGGGACCTATGAGCAAAAAGGCAAATTGAAAATGACTGAAGGAATTCGGCCAGATTCCGTATTCTGTTACCATGGGTTTGGACGAATTTCGCCGGAACTTAAAAGAGCTTTTGGCAAGGGGATTCATGATAATTACTTAATTCCCCATGAAATTGGGGAAGTTGGCAACGCCGTGACCTCGACTACGTTTGTAACGGTTCGAAAAGCCTAATGGACAATAGCATGATTGCAGAACTATATTTGTCGTTTGCAGCAATTTTCCATCGACCTAGCCCAGACGTTGCGGATCATTTAGAAGAGTTTATTGATCTCTGGTCTGAAGTAATTCCAGAAATTGGCGATTCGGTTCAGAAATTGACAACTTTTTGTCGTCAATTTCCAGCGGGGGAACAGCGGCTTAATGCTTTATGGGAACACTATATTCCACTTTTTGAAACGGGTGCAGTTGAAGCCTCCCCGTATGCTTCGGTTTACTGCGGGGAGGAAGGTTTAGTGTTAGGTAAAGAAGCGTTTAATGTTCAACAATTTTATGCAAATTGTGGGTATTGCATGGGGGAGAAAAGTGGAGAACTTCCTGACCATTTAGCCGTTGAATTAGAGTTTTGTGCGTTGCTAGCCCGAAATGGACAGCTTGACTCATTAATGGAGTTTCAGAAAAAGCATTTAACTCCGTTTTTAAAAAGTATTTTACGAAGGATCAAGCATTCTAATCGTCCGCTTTACTCTGAGGTTGCCGCAATTCTGGAAGTCAAACAGTTTAATTCACAGAAAGAGGGTGATTTTGTTGGCAAAAAAGTATTCCATGATTATTAACCTGGCGAAATGTATTGGCTGTCAGGCGTGTACAGTCGCTTGTAAGTTCCAAAATAAGGTGCCAGAAGGACAGTTTAGAACAAAGACTCCCGCAAATGGGCTGAAGGGTACCTACCCTAATGTTTCACAATATTTTATCAAGGAAGCTTGTCAAATGTGCCAAAAGGCACCCTGTGTAAGCGTTTGTCCGACAAAAGCTTCTTACTACAATGAAGACGGAGTTGTCTTAATCGATGTTGATAAGTGTGTTGGTTGCAAGTATTGTATGACTGCCTGCCCCTATGATGCACGTTTTCTTAACAAAGAAACGGGTGCGGCAGACAAATGCACCTTCTGTTATGAATTAAAGGTTTCTAAAGGGGAAAAACCGGCTTGTGTTTCAACCTGTGTTGGTGGTGCTTTAATGTTTGGCGACCTTAATGATCCACTTAGTGAAGCCTCTCAGTTCTTGGCAAAGCATAAAGGAGAAGTTCGCAAACCTGAGTTAGGTACTCACCCTAATGTTAATTACATTTATGAAGGGGTGGTGAAGTAACGTGGATGTTATTTGGGGTGTTAGTGTCGATGAAGTTGCTTGGGGTGGAGCCATAGCTTTCTATTTATTCTTAGCAGGGATTGCTGGCGGAGCATTTCTAACTGCTTCAATGACGGATCTCTTCAGCAAAAAGCAGTATCCAAAGGTAATTCAGTCGGGAGCCTATATTGCGATCGTTTCTATTATCGTCGGTTTGGGGTTATTAGTG
This sequence comes from Desulfosporosinus sp., assembly GCA_027353165.1. GTDB lineage: Bacteria > Bacillota > Desulfitobacteriia > Desulfitobacteriales > Desulfitobacteriaceae > Desulfosporosinus. The sequence continues at coordinate 2,675 of DAIEHY010000043.1, read as the reverse complement.
GTTGATTTAGGTCGTCCGTTTAGTTTTTGGAAACTTCTTCTTCATGTAAATATGGGCTCTGTCATGTCAATCGGGGTTTTTATCGTCTCGGGTTTCACAGGCTTGTCAGTTGTTTATGGGGTACTTGTATGGTTAAACGCTGCAGCGCAAAAACAGATTCGGATTACTTCTGCGAATACCGAAGTAGCCGCTACTTCGGTAGGCCAGGGCCTTCAAGCGTTTCGTAAACCAGTTGCTGGCTTGGGAATTTTATTTTCTATAGGGACTGCGACCTACACTGGTTTCTTATTATCTGCTGTGACAACGAATAACTTTTGGCACACACCGTTTATGGGTATTGAGGGGATTCCATTCTTGCCGATTCTATTTTTAGTGTCTGCTATTTCGACTGGTTTAGCGGCAACCTTGATTGGAGCCTTGAACTGCGGGGATCTAACAACTTATAAGAAGATTGATATGGTCTTAATTATCCTCGAGATTGTTTTAATCTTCATTCTTTATCTATCCGTCAAACCTGTATTCTTTTCCGGAAGTATGGCAGTCTTGTTCTGGTTAGGTGTCGTTATTCTAGGCTTGATGAGTCCCTTGCTTTTATCAATCTATAGCCTTGCAAAGCACAAAAATGTTATTTTACCTGTTTGCGGGATGGTAGTCATTGGGGGATTTTGTTTGCGATATTTCGTTGTGTATACTGGACAGTTGTTTAAATAATTATGTTTTGGTTAAAATTAAAGTTTATATTCCATTCTCACTTATACGGGCTTAGAGCTCGTTTTCTTTTAACATCAATGGCGTGAATCCATGTATAATGTTTTAGAGTGCGAAAGTTTACAGACATCGTTAAAAGAGGGTGGATTTGGTGACATTTGAGCGGACACTCTATAGCAGGCGGCAGGTATTAAGTCTGGGGAGAAAGACTCTGTTAGTGCTAGGTATAGGTTGTCTTTACCCTGTCAGTCACTATTTAAGAGCTAAAGAAAACCAACTGGCTGTGGCCCGTATTGCCAGTAGTGAGATGCCCTTGAAGATTCATTGGCAACGATTAGGGCAAACCCGCTTTTGGTTGCGGCAAGGAAACGATGGGGTAGAGGGGATGTGGGCCAGTTGCACTCATTTGGGGTGTGAGGTGAGCTACAACTCTGAACAGGAGCTGTGGCTTTGTCCCTGCCACGGCAGCCGCTTCAACAGGGATGGGCAACCTGTACAAGGTCCTGCGGTGAACCCCTTGGCGCGCGCGGAAGTGCAGGAGAAAGACGGTTTTTATCTTACTAGTCAGAAAGTATAAGTGCAACTAAGGCTTCCGCCGGCGTCTGAAGGCTAATAAGAAGGCTAATACGTGCGAAGACAGTGTCTGCAAGAAGGGCTAATCCGTGCGAAGACAGTGTCTTCGTGTGTGGGCGCTAGCCAAGTTTTCTTTACCGTGCACTAGAAAGGCAGCAGGGAAGGCAATTTTGATTAAGCTGGATAGGGAGAATTAGATGAGTAAGCAAGGGACCAAATCCTTTATGGAACATATTCGCCCACGACAAATTAAGGCGGGCGCTCTGCGGCTGAGAGCCACATTCTGTTTAGGTGGATTTTCTTTTTTGGCCTTTATTGTCTTGACGATAACAGGTGTGTTACTCTTGTTTTATTACCAGCCTGGAGATAGGGCTTTTGCGTCTATGAGTGAACTAAATTCCGTTCTCCCTTACGGGGGATTCGTGCGATCCCTGCATTTCTGGGCAGGTCAAATGATGGTGATCAGCGTTTTTTTGCATATGGTACGAGTAGTATGGTCGAGGGCTTACCGCCCTTTACGCGAGCTTAATTGGATTACGGGGGTAGTGCTTTTTGGCTTGACAGTGATCTTAGATTATTCTGGTTACCTGCTCCGGGGGGGGCAAGAAAGCGGGGCCGCGGCAACGGTTGGACAAGCTCTGTTCAGATCGTTACCAGGGGGACAAGCTTTGGCAACCGTTTTTTTTGGGCAACCATCCCCCCTCAATGGCAGTACCTTAAATATGTTTGTCTGGCACGCTTTTATATTGGCAGGTGCAGTTGGCTTTTTGCAGATGTTTCATTTTTGGAGGATTAGGCGAGGCGGCGGAGTGCGGCCTTTGTGAGGAGAATTCTGTATGAGATGAGGAACATGATTAGGATAAAACGAACGTGCTCTGGATATGAGGGGAGAATAGATGGACCTAAGAGAAGGGGACAGGACTCAAGTGCCAGCAGAAGTTGAACAGAGCGGACGCCTGGAAAAAGTACCACTGATCGAGCTACAGGTGAGGGAATACATTGGCACTTTTCTTTGGTTGGGTTTTTTATTGGCATTGACGGCTAGTGTGAAAGTACCTTTAGATAGCTCGCCGAAGGCGGCGGCGGTAAGCATCTCCAAAGCCCCCTGGGTATTTGGGGCAATTCAGTGGCTGTTACAACAGTGGCCGGCGTGGCTGAGTGGGTGGGCATTACCTCTTCTGTCTATGGCGGTGCTATTAACCCTGCCTTGGTGGGGGCAAAAAGTGGGCAAAAAGTGGGCTTGGATAATTTTCCTGATCCTAAGTTTGGTTTGGGTAGGATTAACTTTCTTATATATGTTTATGGCGTAAAGGAGGATCTTACAGTATGACCAAACGTTGGCGTTTAATAATACTTCTGGGGTTAGCAATTAGTTTTTGCCTCATCATGTTTTT
>DAIEHY010000042.1 GCA_027353165.1 Desulfosporosinus sp. | reverse complement strand
TTGAAATAATAGTCTTCGAGCGGACCGCCCAACTTCAAGAAACGAACAGTGAACTTGAAGAAACCAACGCGACTCTTGAGGAAGAAGTGGAAGAACGAAAAAAAGCTGAAGATGAAATTAGAAAGTTAAATTCCCTACTTGAAAAAATAGTTGCAGAACGTACATTCCAGCTTGAAGAAACAAACGCCATGCTCGAGGAGACAAACGCGGAACTTGAGGAGACAAACGGGGAACTTGAGGAAAGCAACGCACTGCTCATGGATGAAATCATTAAAAAGAACCAGACTGAGATTGTTTTAAAAGCAAGTGAGAATAGGTTAAACCGTGCACAGGCATTATCACTTACCGGCAATTGGGAATTAGATATTAACAACAAAGACATATGGGCTTCGGTAGAAGCTTTTAACCTTTATGGGATTAAACAGGAATCTCAATATTTATCACTAGACTTAGTACAAAGTTTGGTCAAGAGTGAAGATAGGGCGAAGTTAGATTTAGCATTAAAATTGCTATTAGAGAAAAATGAAAAGTATGATGTTGAATACTCTCTTATAACAGCAGAAGCTGGTCTTGAGAGAGTGATTCATTCTATTGCTCAAGTTGAATTTGATGAAGATGGTAAACCAAGAAAAGTTTTAGGTGTTATACAGGATATAACTGAGAGAAAGCTTTCAGAGAAAAAAATTAATGAAACTTATGAAGAATTACGTATTAGTAATGATAGGTTAAAATTAAGTGAAAATAGATTTAGGGCAACTTTTGATCAAGCAGCGGTTGGAATATGTCACGTTTTGCTTAATGGAAAATTTATTTCTGTTAACCAAAAACTATGTGAAATTCTAGGTTTTACTCAATGTCAGCTATTGAAAATGTCATTTAATGAAATAACTCATGAAGATGACCTTGATAATTCAAAGTACTATCAGCAGGCGCTAATTGAAGGGAAAACCAATACATTTTCTATAGAAAAACGCTTTGTCAAAGGAGACGGGACTATTGTTTGGGCAAATTTGACTGTTTCAATGGTGAGAGATACTTCTTTAGGTGAACAATATTTTATCAGTGTTATTGAAGATATCTCCGAGCGTAAAAGGTTTGAGGAAGAACTAATCAAGGCTAAAGAACAAGCAGAAGCGGCAAATACGGCAAAAAGCCAGTTCTTAGCCAATATGTCCCATGAAATAAGGACACCTTTAAATGGGGTCATGGGAATGCTACAACTATTGCTAATGACAGAATTAACCCAAGAACAGACTGACTATATTAAAGTCTCGAAGACATCATCAGATTCACTTTTGAAGGTAATCAATGATATCCTTGATTACTCAAAAATTGAGGCCGGAAAATTGAAAATCGAGAATCTAGAGTTTGATCTCACAGAGTTCCTGAATGAGATTGAAACTATGTTTAAGCCTTCAATTTTAAATGTGGGGCTTGCCTTGAATATAGTTATTGATGATAATTTACCACATCAGCTAATAGGTGATTCTTTTAGGTTAAGACAAGTCGTATTCAATCTAATCGGTAATGCCATTAAATTTACACATCAAGGAAGAATTGACGTAACTGTCAGGAAGCTTGAAGAATGTAACAATGTAGTCAAACTAGAATGGGTAGTGCAAGATACCGGAATTGGATTAAGTGAGAATAACCTAAAGACCATTTTCAATAGCTTTAGCCAGGCAGATAGTTCAACAACCAGACAATATGGAGGAACTGGGCTTGGATTATCCATATGTAAAGGTATAGTTGAAAACATGAATGGCGAGATTTGGGCTGAAAGCAAAGAAGGGGAAGGCAGCAAATTTTATTTCACTTGTGTTTTAGAAAAGTTTGAGGAGAAGGATAACGTTAGAACAAATGACTCCCAATATTTGAGAAAAATAACAAGAAGAGATGCTTTTAAACTTCTAATTATCGAGGATGATCCAATAAGTAGGATGGTAATAGAACAATTAGCAATTCGAAAAGACTGGCAGGTTATTTTGGCTGAAAACGGGAAAGAAGCAGTTGATGCTTATCGAGGATATAGTTTTGACATTGATGTGATTCTTATGGATGGACAGATGCCTGTTCTAGATGGCTATCAAGCGACTGGATTAATTAGACAGCTGGAGAGACTGTCGGGAAAACATATACCTATTATTGCTATGACGGCTTACGCATTAAAGGGAGACAGAGAAAAATGCTTAGAATCTGGAATGGATGATTACATATCAAAGCCAATAGATGCCAATACGTTTTATGCAATTGTTGAAAAATGGGCAAGCACACTACCACAACACACTAAAGGTGCTCCAAACTAGGTTTGGGGCACCTTTAGTGTGCCCGACTTTCCAAAGAAGAACATTGTCGAACTTGCTTAGTAAAGGGGAAGATGCTAAACTTAAATGTAGGAAAAGGAAAAGTCAGGGACATTTAGTTTGTAGTTGAATGGCTACTTATTTGGAAGGGGAAAGAACTATGGCGGTAGGCCGAAATTCCTCGGGGACAGGTAGAGCAGTCTTACTTATTTTGATTGGTGCTGCCCTTGGGACTTTAGTCGGATTTGGCTTAGAAAAATACGGTATTTTTGCTCCGTTTTTGCGGCCGGCCGTTATTGATGTACCATCCCATACTTACTTAGATTTCTTTTTCCTCTCGCTCTCGTTTGGTATTCGTATAAGTATCACTATGGCGACGCTTTTGGGAGCATTGGGAGGATATTTATTGTCAAGGAAGGTGTAATATGCTCGTACTTGCTTCTGCATCCCCCCGGAGGGCGATGTTGCTTCGCGAGGGAGGGTATTCCTTTGTAACAGTCAAGGCTTCCGTATCAGAAGTGCTGGAAGAAAGAGTTGTACCTGAGCTCGGAGTACGGCAGTTGGCAACACGCAAAGCCCAAGCGGGTTTGACACACTGGTTAAAATCAGGGGGAGACACACAAGATATAGTGCTAGGGGCAGACACGATGGTGGTCCTTAACGATCAGATATTGGGGAAACCCACTTCACCTGAGGATGCAGTTCAAATGCTACAGAAACTAAGTGGTCGGACTCACGAAGTTTTAACAGGAGTCTCGTTAGTTTCTGGATCGGGAAGGTTTGTGGAGGACGTGGTTAAAACTATTGTCCATTTTCGCCAACTTGAAGCAGCTGAAATTATGTCTTATGTTGTCAGTGGGGAACCAATGGACAAGGCAGGGGCATATGGAATTCAAGGGGAAGCCGGGCAATTTGTCACGTCCATACAAGGATCCTTAACAAATGTCATTGGTTTACCGATGGAGTATCTTACAGTTCAGCTTAAAGCGTGGGGGATTGAGCAGACAAATATCGCTTCACGCGAGGTGAATGATGGATTATCAACGTTTGAAGGATTTGCCGGAAGAACTTCTACCCCGTGAGCGACTCTGCCAAGTTGGACCTGAAGCATTATCAAATCGGGAAATATTGGCCATTTTATTGCGTACCGGTATTAAAGGTGAAAACGTTTTGACACTAGCGGAACGTATTTTGGTCAGTGTCGGTGGACTTTCAGGGTTAAGCAAGCTAACAGTCCATGAACTAGCTCAAATACATGGCCTAGGGAAAGCAAAGTCTGCCGAAGTGAAAGCAGCCTTAGAATTAGGGCGTCGTTCAGTATCCGTGGATCCGATGTCGAGACCCGTGGTTAATTCTCCCCAGGATGTGGCTCACATTGTCATGGAAGAAATGAGATACCTGGATCGTGAACATTTTCGAGTGGTTTCTCTCTCGACAAAAAATCATGTCTTGGGAATTAGTCCGGTTTCGATTGGTTCGCTCAATTCATCCTTGGTGCACCCACGGGAGTGTTTTAAAGAAGCGATCCGGCGCAACTCAAACGCCATTATTTTATTGCACAATCATCCTAGCGGGGATCCAACTCCCAGTCAGGAAGATATTGAGATCACACGTCGTTTAGCAGACGGGGGAAAGATTCTCGGGATTGAGGTTTTAGATCACGTGATTATCGGAGATAATCGGTTTATTAGTTTGAAAGAACGTGGAGTCTTGTAGTGAAGCGCGAGTCACGAGGCGCGATGTGCGAATTGTGAATTGTGAATTCGATTCTGCGAACCCTGTTCACATCGATTTGAACCTCGTGTATCGAACTTCGCGCCTCGAATAACGGAAGGAGTTTAACATAACAATGTTTAATTACTTTAGCAAGGATTTGGGAATAGATTTAGGAACAGCAAATACAGTAGTTCATGTCAAAGGAAGAGGGATTGTAGTACGGGAACCATCTGTGGTAGCTATGGATATAACAACTAAAACCCCATTGGCAGTGGGTGATAGTGCTAAGGAAATGATCGGCCGGACCCCTAGTAATATTGTGGCTATAAGACCCTTAAAAGATGGGGTTATCTCAGATTTTAACGTTACACAGAAAATGCTGAAATACTTTATTAGTCGTGCTTTAGGGACCGAACACCCTTTTATTCGTCCGCGTGTGGTTATTTGTGTACCTTCTGGTGTCACCCCCGTAGAGGAACGCGCTGTTAAAGAAGCAGCAATGGCTGCCGGAGCAAAAGAGCCTATTATTTTAGAAGAACCTATGGCAGCTGCTATTGGTGCTGGACTTCCGGTTAGTGAACCAACGGGGAACATGATCGTGGACATTGGAGGGGGTACAACGGAAGTCGCGGTTATTTCCTTAGGTGGAATCGTCACAAGTCGCTCGATCCGTGTCGCTGGCGATGAAATGGATGATGCGATCATCGCTCATATTAAAAGACGCTATAATCTAATGATCGGTTATCGGACAGCGGAAGCGCTTAAGTTTGAAATCGGATATGCGTACATGGCGGAAAAGGGTATGTACACAGTGCGCGGGCGTGATTTATTAACAGGGCTGCCGAAAACGATTGAGGTCTCTTCAGAGGAAATTCAAGAGGCACTTCAAGAACCGGTAATGGCTATTGTCGATGCGGTAAAATCTTGCTTGGAAAAAACCCCACCGGAATTATCCTCAGACATTATGGATCGTGGCATTATGATGGCTGGTGGCGGTTCATTATTGCGCAACCTTGATCGATTGATCTCAAATCAAACAGGTATCGCGGTGCACTTAGCGGAGGATCCACTATCCTGTGTCGCTATAGGTACAGGACATGTTTTGGAACATGCTGAGATCCTACGGAAAATTGCAGCCTCGCAAAAAAGCTAAAAGCGAGGAGGAATTGTGATGGGGAAAAGAGTAAATTTAACGGGAATTGCGGTTCTCGTTTTCTTTCTGTTGTTAGGCGTACTGATAAGCATTCGTTTAACCGGACTTGGTAGTCATTTCCCCAATCCAATTGGGGGGGCCATGCAACGCGTTTTAAGCCCGATAGAACAACCAATTCTTCAGTTGGGGAATGGCATAAAAGAAAATTTCCGGGCCATATGGAACTTTCGGGAGGTGCAAGTCCAAAACGAAGCACTTCTTAAGAAAGTGGATCAGCTAACAGGGGATAATTTAAAGCTCAAAGAAGAAGTACTGGCAGGTATGCGTTATAATGAACTTGATCAGGGTCAGTTCCGCAGTCCGACCCTTGTTAAGTTTGAAAAGGTAGGGGCCAGCGTCATTAATCGTAATCCTACCACTTGGTACCGAACCTTGACCTTAAACCGTGGAAGCAAAGATGGGGTCGCTCCAAATGACCCAGTGATCGGGGATTTGGGACTTGTCGGAAAGATTGTGTCCGTTTCGCCGACCACCTCGGAAGTTTTGCTAATTCTTGACGGGGAAGGACAAGTAAGTGCCTTGGTGCGCGGAAGTACGGGTAATAGTACCTTCGGAATTGTGCAAGGAAACTATACACGGGGTTCTCGTCTAACTTCGGAAGGGAATTTACAAATGCTCTTTCGCAGAGAAGACAGTGTAAATCCAGGAGATCTTGTACTAACTTCAGGAATCGGTGGGGTTTACCCAAAGGACATCCCGATTGGACAAGTGAAAGAGATTCAGCTTGACCCTTCAGGTTTACTAAAAACAGCCTATATCCAACCACTCATTAACTTTGATGCCTTGGAAGAGGCTTATATTGTTAAACAGGCGGGGGGAAAATAATGCGTTATGTATTGATTGCAGCGATGTTTCTCCTGAGTCTGATATTACCGGGCACACTCTTTCACTTTTGGTCTTGGTCAGGAGTAAAACCGGATTTACTCATGCTACTGACGATCTACATCGCCATGCACCATCGATTGCTGGGAAGCGCGATCTGGGGATTTGGGGCGGGTTTATTTGAAGATTTCTATTTAGGACGCAACGTTGGTATGTATACACTCACCCTTGTGGTGGTCGCCATTTTGAGCAATTGGCTTGCCGAACGATGGTACCGAGAAAATTTTCTATTAACCACCTTTGTGGTTTTTCTTGTAACCGCAGTGGGGCAAATTCTAGTTTCTTTCTTAAGTTTAGGGGCTGGGCTCCATTGGACTGTAACAGATATCGGACGCTTGGTAATCGGAGTCTCCCTGTATAATGCCATCTTAGTTCCCCTTACTTATCCTTGGATTCACCAGTCCTTTGTTCGCGGCTGGCTACGCTATCGTCCGAGATATGAGAGATAGGGAGGAGGTTTGCAAGTGGATGACAAAGAGCGAAAACCCTATGTTTATCGACTTTGGGGCTTAAGCACGGTCGTGGTTTTAGTTTTCTTGATTCTAGGCTCAAACCTTTGGCGGTTGCAGATTGCCCAAGGGTCTTATTATACTGCTATGGCTAAGGGCAACGTCATTAAACTGGTTAAAGTGCCCTCTACACGAGGGGATATTGTGGATAAAAACGGCAAACTCCTAGTAACCAGTGTTCCGGAGTTTGTGCTAAACCTAGACTGGATGGATTTACAACAGGCCAAAAGCGATCAATGGAAAGAGGTTGTCAAGAAATTAGCGGGTTACATCAAACCCTACTGGCCTAACACCAATCAGACAGTAGAATCGATCACGGAGGATATTTTAGCCAATATCCAAAATCACCAGTGGGAACGCTATCGACCCGTAATTATTCTGAATAAGGTTGCGCCGGAACTACAAGCGGTCATCGCGGAACACCAAGAGGAATTACCGGGAGTAAGTGTGGAAGCAATTCCTGTGCGTAACTACCCTGAAAAAACACTGGACGGTCAGCTGCTAGGGTATGTTCGTGAAATTTCAGAATCAGAAATTGCCCAGTTGAATAAAAATCAAGATGCGCAAAAGGCAGGTTTTGTCTACGCACAGGGGGATATCGTAGGCAAGATGGGGGTTGAAAAGTCCTATGATTTCTGGTTGCGGGGTAAAGAGGGAGTCCAACAAGTTGAAGTGGATAATCAAGCCCGCCCAGTTCACAAAGAGGTTATTCAAGCTCCAGAAGCTGGAAAGACCGTCCAATTGACGATTGACGCTGACTTACAAAAAACAGTAGATGATAAACTCGATGAAGTCATTGCCAACGTCCAAAAAACGAATCCAACGGCCCATGCCGGGGCGGCTGTGGTGATTGATGTCAACACTGGCAAGATTCTGGCCATGTCTTCACGACCTGCAATGGATCCCAACGATTTGATCGGAATTATTTCCGACCAAATGGCGGATAAGTATTGGCCTCAAGATCCTAAGCGTGCTTCACAAGCGGCGTCCCTAAACCGGGCCTTGTCAGGGGTGTATGCACCAGGTTCGACGTTTAAAATGGTGACAGCGATGGCTTCCTTACAACTGAAGGTGACAACGCCGGAGGAGAGGGTCAATGATGTCATGTCGTCTTTAGGGAATCTTGCTGCCCAGCAACAAGGGACTGCGGAATGGGGCGGAAATAATTTTGGCTCTGTCAATCTTACTCGAGCGCTTGCCTTGTCTTCTAACATTTATTTTCAAGTGATGGGTCGACGGGCCTTTGAAGCTAATCCAGAAACAATTGGCCAGATCGCCCATGAATTCGGTTTAGGGGTTGAAAGCGGGATTGATTTACCCGGAGAGGCTAAAGGACTAGCTCCTTCAGCCGAGTGGAAAAAAGCCAATTATGGACCTACGTATGAGAAATCTCGAGATAAAAAACTGGCCGATATTGAGAGCAATTACGCGACTAAGCTGGCTGAAGCTCCAGATGCCAAAGCTAAGCAAAAACTGCAAGCTGCAAAAGACTCTGAGATTAATCAGGTTGGTATATGGTATAAGCAAATGGTCAGTGAATTTGTCGACTGGAAGGTCTACGACAGTCACTTTAATTCGATTGGGCAAGGGTATAACACCTACACCCCATTGCAATTAGCTAATTACGTTTCAACCATGGTGAATGGTGGAAAACACTTTCGTCCGTATGTTGTCGATAAACTCTTAGATCCGATTACTGGGAATATGGTTCAGCAATATGAACCTAAGGTTCTAAATACCGTCTCGGTTTCTCCCGATATTTTAGATACGGTTAAAAAAGGAATGAGCGCTGTTACAACGGGGGAAGGAACGGCTTCCTTTCTGTTTGCGGATGTGCCGGAATTTACGGGGGGAGGTAAAACGGGAACCGCACAGATCGGATCTAAGGACACGATTTCAGGGGATATATACAATGGGGTGTTTGTAGCGTTTGCTCCTTATGATCATCCTCAAATTGCCTTTGCCGGGGTCGTTGAATTTGGAGGGCATGGAGGGGATACGGCGGGTTACGTCGCCAAGGCCGCCTTTATGAAATATTTTGGTTGGAAGAGCGCGAATGGAGGCTAAAAAACGAGGAAATTTATCCTCGTTTTTTTTGAGAGTAAAAAGGGAAATGGGACAACCTTGTAGAATTTATAGTAAGCATTGAATTATGACAAGCAATGGGGGATTGGTGCAGGTTGACACGGACTGAACACGTGGCACTTAAAGGAACCCGCGAAGGATTGGTATTATACCTGGATCCTGCCGCGGACTTTAGATTGCTAATGAACGAACTCGATAATCTTTTGAAAAACTCTGAACAATTCCTCCAAGGCGCGAACGTCCGGTGTTATGCAGGGAAAAAAGAATTTTCTGAGGATGAACAAGAAAATCTGACGGCCATTTTGCGAGAAAATCACTTAGAACTTGCAGGATGGTTATCCACAGAAGAGGTCTACGTCCCTGGCAAGACTCAGTCCTACGCAAACGAGGAGCGTGATGCTCGTCTTTGGGAGGATGGGATGTCGGAAGGACGCTGTCTCTTTATGGAACGAACCCTTCGTTCAGGAAAAAGCGTGCAATTTGAAGGGCATGTGATCGTGCAGGGAGACGTGAATCCTGGTGCAGAAGTCATAGCCACGGGTAACATCGTTGTCCTAGGCTCACTTAGGGGAGTTGCCCATGCAGGAGCAACGGGTGACCGAAAAGCCTCTGTGAGCGCCTATCATTTGGCGCCCACTCAACTGCGGATTGCAGACTTGGTAACCAGGGCTCCAGATGATGAAACCGACGGACGAGGACCGGAAATAGCGAGAATCAAAGATGACCAATTAACGGTAGAAGCAGCTGGTATGAATGGTTGGCGAGGCAAAGCTCGTTAATGAAGAATAACTCTATATGGAAAGGTAGGTCTAACTATGGGTGAGGTAATCGTTGTAACTTCCGGAAAAGGGGGCGTAGGAAAGACGACAACATCCGCAAACATCGGCACTGGCTTAGCTGCTGAGGGGCATAAAGTCGTCCTAGTCGATACCGATATTGGTTTGCGCAACCTTGATGTTGTGATGGGACTTGAAAATCGAATCGTTTACGATTTGGTGGATGTAACTAGCGGAAATTGTCGTTTAAAACAAGCACTCATTAAAGATAAGCGTTTTACAAACCTTTTCTTATTACCAGCCGCCCAAACGAAAGATAAAACAGCAGTTAGTCCGGAACAGATGAAAATATTGGCCGAAGAACTTAAAGAAGAGTTTGATTATGCGATTATTGACTGTCCGGCAGGAATCGAACAAGGCTTTCGCAACGCAATTGCGGGCGCTGACCGAGCGGTCGTCGTTTGCACACCCGAAGTGAGTGCAGTGCGTGATGCGGATCGCATTATCGGTTTATTAGAAGCGTCCGAGTTGAGAAATCCAAAGTTAATTATCAACCGACTCCGCCCGGCAATGGTAAAACGTGGAGATATGATGGATATTTCTGACATCCTAGATATTTTAGCCATCGAATTAATTGGGGTTGTTCCGGAAGATGAGAGTATTGTGGTCTCCACAAACCGTGGGGAGCCCGCTGTCATGGATCAAGGGTCAAAAGCCGGAGAGGCTTACCGGCGCATTACAAGACGGATTAAAGGAGAAGACGTACCCCTAATGAATCTTGAGGTACCCTCCGGAATCATGGATAGACTAAAAAGACTCGTTGGGATTCGCTAAACCGTTCGGTACTGAGAGGAGGAATCGTCCTTGTTAGAATTTATCAGCCGGATGCTTGGCAGGGAAAGCGCCTCGAGCAAGACAGTCGCAAAAGAACGCCTTCGGCTCGTCTTGGTGCATGACCGCGCTAGCATATCGCCTGCCATGCTGAACAGACTAAGGGAAGATTTGGTCAAAGTGATCTCTAACTACATGGAGATTGATGAAGCGGCACTCGAGTTCAATCTATGTCAAGACGATCGAGAAGTGGCTTTAGTCGCCAACATTCCCGTCGTGAAGATGAAACGGGATTACGCAGCCAAGGTATAATCGTACTACTATGAATTGTTGACTCCGTTATGATTAATAAAGTGTCTTGGCTTAAGAGGGGCTGTAACAAACGTTATTTGATATGCTCCCTTCTAGGTAGACAAGTGAAATAATAAAAACTTGTTGCTTAGAGGGAGCATATTTTATGTCAAAAAGAAAGATAACCGGCAATGAGAAGTTAACTGCTGTACTACGGTATCTAGATGGAAACATTAGCCAAGGTCAGATTGCCCGTGATCTTAATGTAAGTTTGGCATCTGTTCAACAATGGATCTCTAATTATGAGTCCATGGGGGCTGATGTTTTCTTAATGAAAGGAAGAAAAAAGTATTCAAAAGAACTTAAGATACAAGCTGTTGAAGATTATTTAGCTGGTTCGGGCTCTCAGATTGATATTTGTAAAAAGTATGGGATTCGATCAAAAGGTAAGCTACAACGCTGGATAAAGCAGTATAATGGTCATGAAGAGCTAAGGTCTTCTGGAACAGGAGGAAGCACCATCATGACCAAAGGAAGAAAAACGACTTTTAATGAACGAGTTGAAATCGTGCAGTATTGTATTGCACATAATCATAATTACGCAGAAACATCTGAAAAATATCAAGTATCCTATCAGCAGGCACGTAACTATACTGTTAAATATGAAGCCTACGGAGTTGAATCATTAAGAGACACTCGGGGAAAGCGAAAATCTCAGGATAAGATGAGCGAATTAGAAAAGCTGAGAGCTGAGAATAAGATTTTAAGAGCAGAAAAAGAACGAGCTGAAATGGAGGCATCTTTCTTAAAAAAACTCGAGGAGATAGAAAGGAGGCGGCGCTAAGCCTGGTTCGCCAAGAATTTATATATCAGGCTATAAAAGAAGAAAACCAAGAACACAATTTTCCAATCAGCACACTATGTAAATTTGGAAAGGTATCACGAGCAGCATACTATAAGTGGCTACATAGAGAATTACCTGAAAGCGAAGCGGAAAATCTCCGTATCGCTGATAAGATTGAAAAAATTCATGAAGAAAGCCCGGATAAAGGATATAGAAGAATCAAGGATGATCTTGAGCGATATCATAACATTAAAGCGAATGACAAACGAGTTTTACGCATATGTCGCAAGCTAGATATAAAATCAACCATTAAGTATTCGAACAATGGGTGTACACGACAGGCAGCCAATCCACAGTATATTGCAGAAAACATCCTAAATCGAGAATTCACCGCTGAAGCTCCAAATGAAAAGTGGCTTACAGATGTAACAGAATTCAAGTATTACATCGGAACAGTAAAACACAAAGTATATCTTAGTGCAATCTTAGATTTATACGATAGACGCATAGTTTCATATATTATACGTGATTCTAATAATAACGCTCTGGTCTTCGATACATTTGATGCTGCCATTAAAGCTAATCTGGACGCACACCCAATCTTCCATAGCGACAGAGGATTCCAATACACAAACCGAGCATTTCATGCGAAGATTGAAGCGTCTGGAATGATCCATAGCATGTCAAGAGTAGCCAAATGTATTGACAATGGCCCAATAGAAGGTTTTTGGGGGATTATCAAAAGAGAACGCTATTATGGAAAAAGATTTACTAGCAGAGACTCTGTGGTTGAAATGATTGAGAAATATATTGATTACTATAACAACAAACGATTACAAAGAAATCTTGGTGTACTAACACCCATAGAGAAACACGATAGTTATTTACAAGCAGCATAAAAACTGCCAGCTGGTTACACCTACTGGCAGAAAAAATTTATATTTTTTCAATTGTCTACTTGACGGGGAGCAGTTCAGTTTGTTACGGCCCCTTTAGAGTAAATATTTCACGAGGAATTTTGAGCCTAGCCAAGTCCCTATAAAGACCGCTATCGCAAAAATCCAGCCGGTAAGAGAACTCGAAGCAATTCCGTTCAACAGGGCGCCGACATTGCAGCCATAAGCAATCCGTGCACCGTAGCCCATGAGTAGCCCCCCAATTAAAGCGGAAAGAAAGAACTTTCTATCACGGATTGGTCGGAATCGAGCTTGGGAAGCGACTAACGTCGCCCAAAAAGCACCCATCAGCAGTCCGAGGTTCAAATAGGTCCCCGAGGAAGTCATTAAGCCCATAAACGTAAATCCTTGGTCATCAAGAACTCCTAGGTTAGTACCAATCCATTCCGCCCAATGTTCGATATTCTGAGTGACCCCCCAAGGTTGATGTCTCACGATTAGCACCAGCAGGTTGAGCATACCCAAAATAATGGCCCCTACCCAATATGCCCAAGGGCCATGGATGATAGTCTGCCAAGTTTTTTTCATGGTTTCACACTCTTCTCTAATCATGCGTTTTTGTCAGTTCAAGATGCCATATGCCATTCGCCACTTCTTCCTCTTCAATCAGATACCGATTGGCTTTGGCCCAAACGACAATACCCCTTGAGGTGCAACTGTGCTCAGTCTCTAAGACTAAGATATCACCGCATTCCATGGATAATAATTTATTTTTTGCTTTGATTAGAGGAATCGGACACATTTCTCCCCATATCTCAATTGTAAAACGAGCCACAGTCGTTCACCTACTCCCCCAGTTGTTTTTTTTGCCACCATTTAGCCAACTGCCATAAGGTTACCAATACGGCTATTTCTAAAATAAGGGTTGGTACCCAACCTAAAAGGTCTGGTAAGAAAATCCCCGACCATTCACCAAAGAGATTTCTCCAGGTTATTAACGACCGCTCTCCTAAAACAGCGCCCACCACCAATCCGAAAAAAGCCACTCCTTGCATGGCAAAGCCTTCTCCAATACGCATTAGAATTCCCGTAGAACAGCCGCCGGCCAACACCATCCCGATCCCGAACAATAGTCCACCGACAACGGTATGGACGCCCAAGGGGAAAACGTTGAGGATCAACGGGATATTTCGCTGGGATGCTCCCCAAGAAACCAGCGCAAAGCCAAGGATACTAATCCCCAAAAGCAAAAGAAAGGCTCGGGTGAGCTCAGTCATGCCGATTAAGATAGGATCACGCAAAGCAGACACCAGACAAAAACGGGACTTTTGCAAGACAAAACCCAAACTAATTCCTAGAACAAAAATTAAAGTGAGATTAGTACTTATTTGAGCAAGAAGAACAAGTAACAACGTAAGAAATACAATAAATCCGAGGTTCCATTTCTGTTGGGAATGAAACGCATTAGTCCCCATCTTGATCTCCTTTTTCTAATATTAACATATTCATTTTAAGGATAATCGTTTTAGAATAGCCTGTCAATGAAACATTCAGGCGCCCCTAGATACTGGTCGAGTCCGAACTTTATTGATATGACGAGGGCATCAATGACTTGAAATATAACAAGGTGACACGACGATGAATGCGACATGGCTAGGAGAAGCCGCAAGGATGAGAAATCCTTGCGGCTTTTCGTTGAGCATTTGGCCTAGGCCTTGGCTAAACTTTCCACAGCGACAGAAAGCATAAGCTTTATGCGGTTCAGTTGATTGACTTCACTCGCCCCAGGATCATAGTCAATGGGAGCGATGTTCGCTGACGGATAGGATCGTCTGATCTCTCGGAACAT
>DAIEHY010000041.1 GCA_027353165.1 Desulfosporosinus sp. | reverse complement strand
TACACGCTTGTAAAAATGTGTTATAGAATCTTCAACAAAAAATATGAACTTCTACTTGAGATTGAAAAAAGGGTGTGATATGCTAAATAAAAATATCGACATTTTAGGTGCCCTTTGGGGAGAATAGGGAAGTTCGGTTTCAAACCGACGCGGACCCACCACTGTATTCGATGAGCTTTGAAGCCACTGGCACTATGCTGGGAAGGTAACAAATTAAAGCAATGATTCGAGAGCCAGGAGACCTGCCTAAAATGTTAAAGTCTTTCCACATCGTGGGAAGCGACGGTGATGAAGGTAAAGTCCCGGCCACAGATTTATTTGTGGTCGGGACTTTTCTGTTTTTAAAAAAAAATTAGGAGGAGAGTCCCAATGAAAAATTTGTCGGAAGCACAACTCTACACCCAACTCCAATCACTGATTGCAAGCATCTCTGAACTTGATGAGGAAGCTATGACCAAAGTCCAAGCACGCTTAGATATGCTGACGAAACCACAGGGGAGTCTCGGACAATTAGAGAGTATTGCCAAGCAACTTGGTGGAATTCAACGGACCGCTAACCCTAAAGTTAATAAAAAAGCCGTTCTCCTGATGGCTGGAGATCATGGTATTGCTGCCGAAGGAGTTAGCGCCTTCCCTCAAGAAGTTACCCCTCAAATGGTGTATAATATTATGAGTGGTGGTGCAGCCATTAATGTACTGTCTCGCCAAGCCAATGCTGACGTCTTTTGCACAGATGTCGGAGTGGCCTTCCCTTTAGAAGGGAATATTATTCACAAACGAGTTGCAAATGGAACTCAGAATATGGCTAAGGGCCCAGCTATGTCCCGTCATGAGGCACTGCAAGCGCTATTGGTCGGTGCGGAAGTTGCTGACGAAAAAATCCGCGCAGGATATAACCTTTTTGCGACGGGTGACCTTGGGATTGGCAACACTACCCCTAGCTCTGCTATCGTTGCCCTTTTAACCAATTCTCCTCTTGAGGAAGTTGTAGGACGGGGGACTGGGATTAATGATGCAGGGTTAATTAAAAAACGCCAAGCCATACAAAAGGCCTTCGACGTCAATCAACCTAATCCGGACGATGCTCTTGATGTTTTAAGTAAAGTTGGCGGGTTTGAAATTGCGGCTATTGCTGGTTCTATTCTTCAGGCGGCGGCTAGTCGTGTACCTATTGTCATTGATGGGTTTATCTCAACAGCAGGTGCACTCATTGCTTCGAAAATTGCCCCTCAGTGTACTGCCTTCATGATTCCTTCCCACGGTTCAGTTGAACCTGGTCACCGTAAGGCCATGGCAAGCCTAGGTCTTGATCCGGTCATTAACCTCAATATGCGACTTGGGGAAGGGACTGGAGCTGTCCTAACCTTTCATTTAGTCGAAGCAGCTCTCCATATACTAGAAGAAATGGCAACATTCGCAGATGCTGGAGTCAGTGAGCAGTCAAGTTAATTTTGTTTAATATGACAAATGAGTTAATAAACAGGGAGTCGGTGAATGCTATGTCTCAATTTACATTGATTACTGGCGGTGCTCGGAGCGGGAAAAGCGGTTTTGCAGAGCTCCTAGCCGCTTCTGCCAAGCGTCCTGTCACATATATCGCCACCGCCCAAATCTGGGACGAAGAAATGGCCCACCGCGTCAAGAAGCACCAAAAACAACGTCCTTCTACATGGCAACTCATCGAGGAACCCCTGAACATTCGAGATACCTTATGGCAACTTAAAGATTATGAAGGAGTCATTCTCCTGGATTGTGTCACACTCTGGCTCACAAATCTTCTCTTAATTGAACAAAGCGGACAAGCTGAACCAGATACCCCAGCTGATCATGAGGAAGAATTCGCACCCGACTCATCTAAACGTGAGAATCTGTTCCAAGACCTTGAACCTCATATCCTGAAAACCGTTCAAGAAGTCGCCCAAATGGCCCAAACGATTAAACCCAAGGTAATATTTGTCACTAACGAAGTAGGCCAAGGTATTGTCCCCGAAAACCGTTTAGCCAGAGCATACCGGGATTTAGCTGGACGTAGCAATCAAATTCTGGCTCGTTGTGCGGACCATGTCTATATGGTTGTAGCAGGTTACCCCATGGAGCTTAAACACTCTGGCGAGAAGTTCCTGGCTTCTCTGTTCAAGGAGTGATTATGATTGCGCGGTTTTATAATTGCCCTAACCTTTTTTACTAGAATTCCGTTTCCACTACCGAAGGATGTTTCTTCAGAAGAGTTTATTAAAAGTTATCGCTTTTATCCCGCAGTGGGACTGGTCTTAGGTCTTCTTCTTTGGCTTATGGCAAAAATCTTGTTACCCTATTATCCTCCATTAGTTCTCGGAGCACTCATCTTGGGTGCAGAGTTAATGCTCACTGGAGGAATCCATCTTGACGGATTCATGGATAGTATGGACGGTTTATTATCGGCTCGAAGCCCTGAAAAAATCTTAGAAATTATGAAAGATAGCCGAGTTGGAGCCCATGCCTCAATGGCCCTTGTAGGTTTGCTACTCTTAAAATTTACATTACTTGCTAATCTAACAGTTTCAAAGTTACCGCTTCTCATCGTCATGCCGATGCTCGCTCGCTGGGTTTTTCAGATTGGGATGATCGGATTTCCCTATGCCCGCTCCCAAGGGCTTGGTAAAGGGTTTCACGAAGCGACACAATGGATTCCTTTCCTTCTCAGTGGAATAATAGTTTGTGGGATATCTTTTTACTTGCTTGGATTTGCCGGGCCCCTCGCTTTTGTCATCTCCTCCTTAATCATAACTATAGTTGCCTACAAAATTTCTTCTTTACTGGGGGGCTTGACAGGGGATCTATACGGTGCTTTTATTGAACTTTCCGAAGTTATAATCTTATTAGTCGCATTTCCATTTGTTTAGTGAACTTCACTCTAGAAAACATAAAGCGAAAGGTTATTGGCAATGTCAATAACCTTTCGCTTTAGTTATTCGTTGGTAAATACTCAGAATTATTTCTTATGGATGTATTATTATTAGTAAACAATTAATAGTATTGGATTAGTCCACAAATGTACATTAAGGCACTTTTAGAGTACACTAGAGATAATTAATAATTATTACTCAATAGTTAGAGTCTTACACA
Organism: Desulfosporosinus sp.; assembly: GCA_027353165.1. Classification (GTDB taxonomy): domain Bacteria; phylum Bacillota; class Desulfitobacteriia; order Desulfitobacteriales; family Desulfitobacteriaceae; genus Desulfosporosinus. Next base: position 11,104 of record DAIEHY010000041.1, on the reverse strand, counting down.
GAGAGGGAAAAATATGACCGATTTTATCCTATTATTTTCGTTTTATGCGTTTGCTGGCTGGGTAATGGAAACAATCTATCGAACAATCAAGCAACGACGGGTTGTAAACCCTGGATTTTTGGTCGGCCCCTTCCTCCCAATTTACGGTTTCTTTACTACGCTCGTGATCTGCTTTTCTGGAAGCTTATCTAAACTTGCTTGGGAATGGCAGTTTCTTGGTTTTGTATTTTTAAGTACCTTACTGGAATATGTTGCAGGTTGGTTTTTTGAACGTTTTTTTCACTTGCAACTTTGGGATTATCATACAACACCGTTTAATCTAAAAGGGCGGATCGCTCTCCGTTTTTCCCTTCTCTGGGGAATTTTAGGTCTTGTGTTTCATCTCATCATTCATCCAGCCGTACAAATTCAAATGTTACGTATCCCGCAAACCATTCGTTCTTTCCTTGCTATTCTTTTAACAGCCTATATTATTTGGGATATTATCCACTCCACCCTCTTACTTCGTCGCTTAGAACACTTTGTCACCATGTTCCAAGAGCGCTATGAACGTTCGGAACTCATGCTGTTTCACTCTGCTAGCTCCCCATTTCAACGATTTCTTCATACTTATCCTAAAATGCGCCATACTATAAGCGAGAAAATGGAGTTGCTTTATGCTAAGCAAGAAGCGCTTGAACATTTTTTAAGACTTCAGCGAAAAAAACTCTCTAACCTAGGTAAAGAAAACGGCCCACACTCACTTGACTAAGAAGGTGTATTAAAATGGATTTATCAGAACATGTTGAGGACATATTAAACCACGAAGAGTATCAACAATTGGCGCTCTTTACCCATCATCGCCCATTTACTACTTTAGAACACTCTCTTCGGGTTGCTCAGATAGCGTATAACTGGTCCATACGCCTAGAAAGCAAACTTAAATTGGACACCCATGCGATCATTCGTGGTGCCCTACTCCATGACTTTTTCTTGTATGATTGGCACAAACCTAGGCCGGATCGATCCAGATGGCATGGTTTTCGTCATCCTCGTATTGCTTGTCAGAATGCAGAACGCTGTTTTGAGCTAAGTGAGAAAGAAAAGGACATTATTTTAAGCCATATGTGGCCGCTCACCCTGCGTTTACCTAAAACCCGTGAGGCCTTTCTCGTCATGGTTGCTGACAAAATGGCCTCGATCCAGGAATTCCGCTTTAAATTCAAACGTCATCTTCCACCGTCAGAACGCTATACCTCTCTTCACCTCATAAAAACAACTCGTGAAAATTGATTGTTAACGATTACTATTCGTACGTATTTTCGGTTACTATGTTTCCCTTACCTCTTTGCTTCCCTAGATAAAGCCGGTGATCCGAAAGCTTGTAAAGAGATTCATAATCTTTAGATTCAGCTGGGAATTCTGCCACCCCCATGCTTATGCCTAAACCATACTTTTCTAAATCTAAGTTACTCCTTAGGCGACTCATTATATTCAGCGCATCCGGGCTTAACTTTAAATCTGTTAATACAACGGCAAATTCATCCCCTCCTGTACGAGCGACAATATCCTCTCTTCGTACGGACTTCTGGAGTTTTTCTGCCACATGACTTAATGCCAGATCTCCTGTTGGGTGTCCCTTTGTATCGTTTAACTTCTTAAATCCGTCTAAATCAAGGAGTAGAAATAAGAACGCCGAGCCGCGCATAAGAGTTCTCGCCATTTCCACTAGGATTCTTTGTTCAAACCCTTGGCGATTCATGATTCCAGTGAGACGGTCCGTCGTGGCCAGATATTCAAGTTCCTTTCTTTGTCGGATAGTTTCTAACGCCATACTTAACATCCTGACAAATGCATAAAGAATCTCTTGGGTATGTATAATGTCTCGCGTCTTGGAATCGATGAGCCAAAGTTCTCCCACGACCCCGCGATAGGTTTTAATAGGCTGAATAAGGATTCTTTCGACAGGAAAGGGAAGTTCTTTATGTTCGTCCTCTTCAAGTATTCGTAAGGTAGGGGCCTCATTCGGTATATATCCATGTGGAAAGTGGACGTGCTTATCTCTTTGGAGCCATTCCTGCCAAACCTCTTCAGATTGTTTAAACCGACCAAAGGGAGAATGTATTTTCCATTCTCCATCCTTTTCCATATGGAAAAAACCAGCTTCTAAATAAAGAATTTCCATGGCCATTTCTCCGGCTTCAGCGAATAGCTGTTCTTCAGACACAGCCTTAACCAAAATCTCTGTTCCCCTGAGCAGTAATGATAAGGCTTGTTCGCGATCAACTGCTGCCATTCGCAGTTGTTGTTCATAAACACTGGAGGAGAGTAACGGCATTAACTGTTCTAACCAGTATACATCCCCCTCTTTAAAAGAAGTAGGATCGTCACTAAAAAGCAGCAAAACTCCTAATAGTTGTCCAAAATGGAGGAGCGGAATGCAAAAGATCCGCCGAACCTTAAATTCTCTGAGAGTCGCTCGCCATGCTTTGAATTGTTGATTAGCTTCATCTTCAATTTCATAGAGCATCATTTTCCGTTCTATATAACTATTCCCTTGAGTTACTTTCCTGATAAATAATTGAAAGTCTACAGGGAGAGCATTGCCCTTTAAAAAGGTTTCTTGAATTTCAGTCCGAGCCTTAATGGCTAAGGGATTAAACTCTTCACCCTGCCATAACCAGACACCCGTCATAGTACAGTTGAAAAAATCAAGCCCTCGTTTGGTTAAAATTTCAAAAGCATCATCTAAATCCTCCTCATAATTTATTTCGTGAAGAAGCTCTAAAATATCTTCGGGCTTAAGTCTATATTGAGGAGGAAGCGGCATAACTAATCAACCTTTCCTTATCGAATGAATCATATAAGCAACATTTTATCATAAACCTTAGAAATATACGCTATATATCAGATAATTGAAAAAATTTAAGCACTAACTTTAAAGGAGGGTAATCCATGGGCAAAAAATACTTTTCACTATTAACCTTGGTCATCTCTCTCACGTTTGTAGTGCTACTTTATCCAAAACTCCAGCATCCTGAAGCTTTCCAGGCGTTTGTAACCCAGTGGGGATGGATTGGCGTCATTATAGACCTGTTGATTATCATTCTTTTGGCCCTTTTTCCAGTTGTGCCCTTTGTCTTAATCGCAGGGGTGAACACATTACTTTACGGGTGGGTTGGTGGATTTATACTCTCCTTAAGTGGAAGCCTATTAGGGGCCTCAGTGGGTTTTTGGTTGGCCCGTACTCTCGGACAAACATGGGCTCAACCTAAAATCGGAAAGCTTGGCAAGTGGGGTATCATGATCGAAGGGAATAGCTTTTCGATTATTTTACTCTCTCGACTGATCCCAATTCTTCCTGCTGCTGCCGTCAATTATGCCGCAGGCTTATCGCTTATGACCTTCCCGAAATTTTTATTAGCCAGCCTCATTGGTAAAATACCCATGATTTTTTGGGAATCTTGGGTGGGACATTACTTTTGGCAAGTAAGGCATCATCCCCAACGATTATTACTTGCCTTAGCGATTGGAGTTCTTTTCCTTGGGTTAATAGGCCTCTATTGGCGTGTTAACTTTAAACGCCTTAAAAGCCCTGACTCCTAATGCGTTTTTTCTCAATAACGAGCAAAGGCTTTTGCAATTACCTGATAACCAAGTGCATTGGGATGTGCATGATCCTGACTTATCAGCAACGGCTCTTTACCTATAAATTCCCGGTCCAGATAGACAACGACCTCGCCAAAGCTTTTAGCCCAGGTGATAATTATTGCATTAGCCTTGTCAATCATTCCCTGTACCAATCCATAATAGTTTGCATAGAGCCCCCACCCAGTTAAGGGATTATAAAGAGTCGCCACTTTGACGACAACATTCGGATTCAGTAACCTAATCTCTTGACCAACTAATCCCAATGTTTTGTTCATATTCCCCAAAATCAAGGGGATCTGTGCTTGGTTTAAACGTTGATGCGAACTGTCAATAAGACGAAGTAAATCATTTGAGCCAATCGTCAGTGTAATCAAAGAAGCCTGCGCAATAGAATGACGGATGCTTTGATTACACTTTAATAAATTAAGCAAGCCACTGGTTGTTAAACCGTTGACTCCTAGATTGAGGACGTGCAGAGCTTTATCATGTCGTCTGAGAAAATTTGCATAAAGATTGGGAAATGAGAAGGGGCCCGCTACTCCGTATCCTGCCGTAATCGAATCCCCTAATGCAACATATAGCAATCTTATCACCACTTTCGAAGCAACCATATTTTTCCTATAAACTATGCATATCAGGCACTCTTTGTCACGCCTGAGCATAAACCACCGAAAATATGGGATGATAGTATCAAAAAGCTTTGAAATGGGTGAAGGGCATGACGATTAGGGAACTCATTAGTAAAGGGAATACTTCCTCATTATATGCGACATTTGGTAACCTTTTCTTGCTAATTATCAAGGGAATTGCCGCAATATCTAGCGGAAGCGGAGCAATGTTTGCGGAGGCTATGCACACAGGTGCGGATGCTGTCAACCAACTCTTTGTCTTTATTGGTAGCATTCTTGCCGAACGAAAACCAACGTCACGTTTTCCATCAGGATTTGGACGAGTTATTAATGTCTTCTGTATGGGGGCAGTCATCGTTGTAACGATTATGGCCTATGAAACAGTTCTAGAAGGAATTCATTTAATTCAACATCCAGTGCCTCTAAGAAAACTGGGCTTAACAATCTTTAGTCTCACTGCCTCAATCGCCATCGATGGGTATGTCCTATCCAAGGCCATACGTGAAATATTGATTGAAACACGAACTACGGGAACCGGATTGGGGATATTTTCAAAAGCCTTTAAAAATGTTAAACGTGCCTCGCCAGCCACGCGCCTTGTCTTCTATGAAGATCTTGTAGCCACCTTTGGAGCGGTACTGGCAATAATAGCAATTTTAATATCTAACTATACTTCTATCAAGGCCTTAGATGGTTTTGCTGCGATCATTATCGGACTCCTCATGGGGGGAGTTGCCTTTCTATTAGGATATGACAACATGGTTGGACTAATCGGTGTTTCAGCTCCCAAGGATGTTGAAGACAAAATTGCCCAGATTATCTTTTCCGACCCTAATGTTACGGATATCAACAAAATGCGAATCCTCCAAGAGGGACGTTTTTATCACGTCGAAAGTTACATAGAACTGCAACCTGGTTTATCCTTAGCCGTGGCTGATGACATTAAATTCAGGATTCGAGATAATCTATTGGCCTACGAGGATGTCACGGATGTAACGTTAGGAATCATCGAGGATACTGGAATTAAGGACTGGCCAACAACCCAAACTACTAATTAAGACTAATATTTATTTTTTTAGATGGTCGAGCTTCATAAAGCTTTTTCGTAGGCATAAAAGGGCGTTTCTTTTCCTAAAAAGCTCATTTTCCCGATCATTGTGTAGCCGCAACGAATAAAGAGAGCGTTCATTTTCTCATTGACCGAATTTGTATCCGTTTTGAGATAAGTGATGTTGTTCCGTTGGGCTAAATCTTCAACAAATTTCATGAGCTCTTTTCCTATCCCTTGCCTTCTATGCGTAGCGCCCACAGCCATCCGATGAATAACCATGGCCTTATTTTTTGATGTCCAATTAAGTCTCTCATATTCATCCGGCTCAACTTTATTGACACATACAACAGCGACAATTTGACTATCTCTTTCCAAGACATACAGATTGCCTTCTCGAATGTCATTGATGAAATCCTTTTCCAGAGGGTACGTTTCATCCCATTGAGTATTATTATAAGTCCGCATTTCGATTATCGTATCATGGATTATAGCCATTATTTGCTTAAGATCTGTTAATTCAGCGCTTCTCATCATTCTTATTTAATCCCCCTCCGAGAATCAAGTATATCAATAATTCAAGGGCGTGTCTCCCCTCTTTTTTTATTTAGAATCATTTTATTATCACAAAAAACTTGCGACTCTAATCACACTTTTTTTGCTTTCGCCCTGTTATTGTTAATTTAGGGAGGGAAGGAAATGTGTGGAAGAGCCAAAAATGATTTAAAAAGCTTACTTACTTCTATTGAAGATTTGCGAGAGGAATTGCATGACTCAGTAAGACAAGGGAGAAATACCCTTGACCCTCTTGTCTTAAAGTTAAGCCAAGATCTGGATGAGAAACTTAATAGGTACTACCAAATTACGTTAAAGACTTCGAACCGTTGATCTTTAACATAATAATGAGTTCGGTGAATACTTTTGTGATGTCCATTTCAAACCCCTTTCACAATGAACTTTATAAATTTACAAGCCAAGGAATGTAAAATGGGGCAATTAATGAAATGAAAATTGCAGACAGCGCCATACCGACTCCTGCCATTGCTCCCTGGGTTTGTCCTTCTTCCAGAATAGTGGCTGTACCTTGGCCGTGAGCCGTCACTCCCATAGCTAGCCCTCTGGCTATAGGGTTATCAATTTTACATAACGAGAGGAAGCCTGCGCCGATCATCGAGCCTACTGTGCCTGTAAAGACAACAAAGGCCACAGCAATGGCCGGGTCACCACCTGTAATATGAGAGATTTCGATAGCAATAGGGGCGGTTATGGATTTAGTGGCGATCGATTTAACAATGAGAGAATCCAGACCGCTAATTTTAGCTAACAATACGGCGGTTGTTAAAGTAGATATCGCGCCGCTGGCTATACCTATTAGTATGGGGGCGAACGATTTCCTCAGAACATGTCGATTTTGGTAAAGTGGTAGCGCCAGCGCGACTGTAGCAGGCCCTAGTAAAAAGGTCATTACATCTTTGCCCGGCTTGTACTGTTCAAAGGTGATTCCTGAATAGTGTAGGATAAGAATGATGCCAATGGTGCTGAGTAACAAAGGGCTTAGCAAGGCATTTTTTGTCTTCATAAAGATTTTTCGGCTGATAAAATATATGACGACAGTAAGGATAATTGTAAAAGCATTCATTGCTGTGTTTTGCATGGTAGGTCACTCCTTTTTTTACTTGACGGGATTGGGTTAGATATTGAACGATTCCACCTGTTGTTAGTAATGCTACTATCGCGCTGACTACTAGGGGTAGAAATAGGAGATATCCTTTCTGAATAAACAAATCACCCCAATCCATTAGTTCTACAGCTATAGGGATAAAGAAAAAGGATAGATGTTTAAGAAGAAAATTTGTAGCTGCTGACAACCATTGTTCTTTAATGACACCTATAGACAGCAACATAAACAGGTCGATCATGCCCAGAACACTCCCTGGTATAGGCAAGTGTAAAAATCCAACTACCCATGTACTAAGGTAGTAAATAACCCATAGTAAGAAGATTTGTCCTATTCCTTTAAATAAGTTTTTCAAAAAAATCACCTCTATTTCGTTGTCTTCTGACTTTATTCTAAATCTAATCTATTTATAAGTAAAACACATAATAGTAATCTTTACTATGACTTAAAAAGATAGTAAACTGTATTTGGAGGTGTTTACGATTGATATCCGGCACTTAGAATATTTTGTTGAAGTCGCTCGTCAAAAAAGTTTTAGTAAGGCCGCTATTATATGTCACGTATCCCAATCAGCCATAAGTAAGATGATCAAGGATTTGGAAATAGAACTAGGGACTTCCTTATTTAATCGGACCTCGAAGTATGTACAATTAACGGATACGGGAATTATCTTTTTAGATCAAGCACAGCAAGTAGTGGTCATGTTTCATAATCTCACCACGGAATTTGAAAACAAAATTAAAACTGAAAAAGGGAAAATTTCGATTGGCTTACTTCCAATCACTAGCTCTACTATATTTGCTGAGTTGCTGGGAGAATTTAAACAGAAGTATCCACAAATCGAAATTAGTCTCTCTGAATATGGATCAAAAAAAGTGGCACTTGCTATACAAGACGGAACTTTAGATGCTGGCGTAGTCTGTATAGTACCAGATAATCATTATTATGACTCCTTTTCTTTTTCTACGGACCCCCTTTACGTTATTGTCTCGCCTCAGAATTCCATCAGCGAGTTACCGTCAATTGAGTTAGCAGCATTATCTAACGAATCTTTTGTATTATATAGTAAAGATTTTAGCCTACACGATGAGATCATAAATCAGTGCAGACTTGTAGGTTTTTCTCCTAACGTTATTTTTGAAACCTCTCAGTTTGAACTTATGACGCAAATGGTGGCCGCAAATTTGGGAATTGCATTCTTGCCCAGTGCTGTATGCAAAGAATTAGACCCTCATCGCATTGTCTCAGTACCTTTAACACAGCCTCAGATCATACACAACATGTCTATAGTATGGAAAAGAGGGCGCTCGATGTCTCACGCCGCTCAATTATGGTTACAGTTTACTCAAAATTATTTTTCAGCTAATGAGGATATACCCAATAAAAGTCTCCTGCAATTAAAATAAGATCAGGCCTCTCCTACAATTACTCGTAACCACAGCCCTACTCCTGGCCTCACTTCTAATGGCGACAATGCTCGCTCATAAATGCAAAAAACCCGTCAAACCTTTTACTATACGGTTTGACGGGTTTTTCCAACCTATGCTTATTTCACGATAAAAAAGGACGGCGCATGGCGTTCGCCATACTGACTCGATGGATGATTGACGATCTTGCCATTGTAATATAGGACCGTAGAGGCGCCGCCATCAAGATTCCCAACATTGTAGGCACCGTATTCCAGCATAATATCCTGTACATCTTTAAGAGTCGCACCTAGGGACCCAATCTGACGACCATCAACGACCAGCATCAAAATACTGCCATCCCTCGTCTGTCCTATCGCCGTTCTGGGGGCAATACCCCATCCCCCGTCTCCGCGGGTGATCGCCGGTTTGCCGTCGACGACAAGGAAAGGACTGAACGAGACGGCATCCCTGATGCCCATCTGTTTGATTTGGTTCAGCGTATAACGACCAAGTACCATAACATTGTCCTTACTTAACCCAATGATATCAAATGCTGAGACAGAATCTTTGTTGAGAATATGACCGCCCGATATTAGGATACCCAGAGGTCGACCACCGTTACCATTGCCCTGTGGATCATCAAACGCTCCTCCATTAATAACTGCAACTGCTCCGTTCTCCTTGGCAATGTCTTCGGCCCTTTCTCCCTTTTCTCCGAGATAACGGGTTGTAGCCACTTTGACACGTCCAGGATTATTAACCTTAAGGATATAACCTTTAAAACCCTTGCGACTAATATCGATCAGTTCTGTTCCAGTATTGTTTCCAGTTCCTAGCACCTTAATGTTCGAAGGATGTGAGTTGCCTAGATCCGTAGCCTTGTTGTTATCCATTATTTGTTGAATCTCATCTTCGCTAAACAAATACGTTGCGAGGTATTGGTGGTTCATTGTCGTCATCGCGCTAGTCACCCATAAGTTACGAAGCATCTCAAAAGGTTGGATAGGTGCATACAAAAATCCCCAAAAACACAAGCCAAAAATCAGGAAAAGACTGAGCATTCCCGTTAATAGCTGCCTTAAGCGATTTTTCTTGCGGCTGTAATAATAGATTCCTGCAGGTTTTCTATTAAGTCGAGACTGTATTATTGGGTCCGCCGACCTAGGAATCCCAGTATTACTCATTTCCTCCATCTCCTAAGAATAATCATTATTCATCAAATATCTTTATTCTACACTATTATTCTTAATAAGGTTAAACCAATTTGTGGAAATAAGCCTAATTACACTACTCTTTCAGACATCAGACATCTTACTTTAATAATGTTGTCTAGTACCGTATAATGAACTCATACTTTTTTATGGGGAGGATTGCACTGTGACAAGAGAAAGAAGAAGTCTGGCCGAAAATGTGGCAGACAATATTCTTGCAATGATAACAATCGATAAAAAGTTTGCAATAGGAGATAAGCTCCCCAATGAGAACGAGCTTTCTGCAAATTTGCAGGTAAGCCGCACCACATTACGAGAAGCCATTCGTATTTTAGTTGTTCATGATGTTTTGGAAATTCAACGTGGAAAAGGAACTTATGTGAAACATAATCCTGAGCTAAACGAGAAGTCTGGCTTGAACGAGCTTTCAACGTTTCAACTGGACGTTAAAGATTTATATGAAATGCGTCTAATATTTGAGCCGCAATCAGCTTATTATGCTGCTAAACGAGCTACAGATAAGGAACTTGAACGTATTCTTTACTATGGAAGGTTAGAAGAAGAAAAGATTCTAAAGAAGGAAGATCGAACCGAGGTTGAACAAGCTTTTCATAAATCGATCGCCAAGGCAACTCATAACGAGTTTATGAATCGGCTAATGCCTATCCTTTATCAGGCGATTGATAAGGGAGTCCATTTATCAGATACAAATGAAGAAATGGTGCAGAATACCTTAAATGACCATCGGATGATCATGGAGTTTTTATCAAAACGGGATGCTGAAGGGGCGAAAACAGCTATGATGCTGCATATCATTCATGCAATGAGAGGCTTTGGTATCACGGAAGAATAAACGTCATCGATCCGGTTTGATAGCTATATAACGACTTTAATACCGCTTTTATATAGCTTTGAGGCAATAGCATTTTTAGTTTGTAGTTGTAGTTGTTTTGTATAATTTTGTGATAGACATTAGACATCATACAATTTATAATGAATAATACAACTATGTTTAAAAGAGGTGTTTGTCTAATGAATAGTGATGCAGTAACCAAAAGCGCTCCTCAACGCGCTTTGCTTCATGCCCTGGGGTTGACAAATGAGGAAATTGAACGGCCCTTAATAGGAATTGTCAGCTCCAAAAATGATATTGTTCCAGGACATATGAATCTGGATAAAATTGAGGAGGCTGTAAAGCTGGGTGTGGCCATGGCCGGAGGAACCCCTCTTGTCTTCCCCGCGATTGCAGTCTGTGACGGTCTTGCAATGGGACATCAGGGAATGAAGTATTCACTTGTTACGAGAGAATTGGTGGCAGACTCTACCGAAGCGATGACGCTAGCCCATGCCTTTGACGCCCTAGTCATGATTCCGAACTGTGATAAGAATGTTCCCGGATTGTTAATGGCCGCAGCGCGGTTGAATATCCCAACCATTTTTGTCAGCGGTGGGCCGATGCTTGCAGGAAAAGTGGATGGGCAGAAAATCAGCTTTAGCAG
>DAIEHY010000040.1 GCA_027353165.1 Desulfosporosinus sp. | reverse complement strand
TCTTGAGTCTCTCTGTCCGTGTTGATCCTACATTCGAGGTGATGAGAAAATATTCTCCATCGTCAACCGTGCCGTGGCTTGCCACATATAAGACCCCTCCTTTAGGCTTTTTCTCCCATAATAAGTTCTTTAATCGTGTTCTTGGCAGGCACTTTACCAACAACCATCACTTTGTTGTTAATAACCAAACTGGGAGTGGACATAACACCGAAGGACATTATTTCTTGTATATCCGTTACTTTAATAAGCTCAGCCGTAATCTTTGTTTCCTTTAACACCTCCAACACAAGCTGCTCCACTTTTTTGCAATTAGCGCATCCTCCCGTACTTAGAATCTTGATTTCCATTATCTTGCACTTCCTTTCAATTATATGAGTAGTTGTTTTGAAGTTTATTATACTCTCATATTTAAATATTTCAATATGTAAATAACTCGATTTGAAGATTATTTTGATTAGTTGAAGTAATGGTATGCGCCAGAAAGATTGCAAATGAACGTAAAAAGGATAAACTAGGTGTAAGTAGTACCCTAAAATCCCGCATTTTGTTATACCTACAAGAAGCAACACTGTAAATACGGAAAAAAAACAAGTGACTATTCAGAGCCTTGGGGAATACTGAACAGGGAACCACAGATTAACACAGATTTCACAGATTAAAAACGATTAAGTATAGAAAAATGGCGAAGATGGAAGTCAATGATGAGGCGTAAATTATAAATTATCTGAAAGCCACAGGGTTAAAACGAGGCCTTTTAATCAACTTTGGCGATCATCAATTGCGTTACAAGCGATTTGCAGTTTAGAGCCAAAATGTATTTATTCTGTGTTAATCTGTGTAATCTGTGGTTGATTAACTGAGTACTGAATATACCAAAGAGACATAAATTAAAAGTTAGGAGCGAATAGGCTTGTCAAAGCTGCTGGCAATAATCTTCAGTACAATTCTTTTTCTTTTCCCTGCAACGGGCTGTTCAAATCTAACTAAGGAGAACGTCATCCCTCTAACCACAAACGATCAAAACCCGGTTGTCGCCAAAATGGATGTAACTTCACCTGTCTATACGTTTAGCTATGATCGCAGGATGGACCCCGCAGAGGATGTTAAAATGTACGCGCCTTTTCTGAAGTACCTCGAAGAAACGACAGGTTATAAATTTAAACTCCAGCCGATGCCCCCAAATCAAAATCTAATTGAGGAATTGGGTACCGGACGGGTAGACCTTGCGGCCATCGGTACACTCAGTTACTTACAAGCTCATCAGAAGTATGGGGTTCGTGCTATTGCTCGGGGGGTAACTGATCAAGGAAAAGCTGAGTATCAAGCTCTTATTATTACGTCGCCCAACAGCAAACTTAGATCCTTAAGCGATTTACGGGGTAAAACTTTTTCCTTTGGCTCAGATACCTCTACCCAAGGTTATCTCCTTCCGCTCATTATGCTTACCCAGGCAGGGGTTAAATTAACGGATCTTGCCGGCTATACGTTCGCCGGTTCACACTTTGACACAGCTAATGCGGTGATTAGCGGTAGATACGCCGCAGGCGGAATCCAGGATACCCTAGGTCGAGAGTTAGCGAAGAAAGGCCTGGTGCGGATCTTAGCAGAATCCGAGGAATTTCCCAGTAGTACGATTTCAGTCTCCCCTTCTCTTCCTTCCGAAGTCGTTAAAAAGATCCGGGAGGCCTTGTTGGCCTTTGCCCCTGAGGGTAAGGATAAGGCAATGCTATACCATTGGGAACAAACCGAAATGCCGCGCGGCTTCGTAGCTACCGATGATAAAGATTTTGACGAAGCAAGAAGTTGGGCCGTTCGCCTAGGTATATTGAACGGAGGGGCAGAATGAAACTAGGCAATAAGATCTCCATCGTTATTGTCGCCATCATTGCTGCGCTAGGTATCTTGACAGTACTCCTCATCAGTCATGTCATTGGAAATGCCTTGCGCGAATCTGTACAGGATAAGGAAATCTCTTTGGCTAAAGTAGTCGCCGGGAACCTTGCTAACCCTGCTTTGACTGGAAATTATTTAACAGTCCAAAGAGATCTCGAAGGATTAAAAGACGACCGCCAGTTAGTCTATGCCTTCCTCATTTTACCGGATGGCAGTATCCTACATACTTTCAAGGGAAATATCTCGGCCGAACTCGTAGGACTCAATCGCCTTACGCCTAATCAATCCTATGCCTTAAAATCCTTTTCTTCAAGCGACGGAAAGGTTGAAGATGTTGGAGTATTCCTCCTCGAGGGATTAGACAGTGAACTACATATCGGCTATAAAGAAGACTATATCCAGACAACCTTAAACCATGTCTTTGAAACGATAGGAATCCTAACTTTAGTTGGGGTAATATTAGGGAGCTTAGCAGCGGGTGCTTTAGGGAAATATCTTTCTTCTCCGATTGAAAAGTTAACGACTTTGACGCGTAAAATTGCGCAAGGGCAGTTGAGCCACCGAGTAAGCATTACTACAAAGGATGAAGTCGGCGAACTATCCCTTAGTTTCAATCAGATGCTTACAGCCTTAGAAGATAGCCTGACGAAAATCAGGGTTGCCGAGGAAGAACAACGTATTAAAAACCGAGAACTTTCGGTTCTAAACGGGGTGGCGGAAACGGTTCGATTGGGGCAAGAAATAAACCTCATGCTCTACGATGCCCTCGTTCAGATAATAGAAAGCCTCGGTTTGAGCGGCGGTTGGGTCTATCTAAGGGCACATGAGAAAACTGGGATTAAAATTACTTCCCTGGGTATTGCTGAGCCTGAGATTCCTTGTTCGCAATGTGAATTCTGCCAATGTGACCTTGCCAAGATTAAACAAGGGCAGTGTTTATCTAGAAATTCCTTGGAGAAAGATGGACATACCTATCAGATTACAGGAATCCCGATTTATGTAAGTGATCGAATTTTAGGGGCAATTTACCTCCTAAGTAACCAGGAGCTCATGTCCACAGATTTGTCCACCCTTCAAACGATAGGCGGTCAACTGGGAACGATGATCGAGAATGTCAATCTTTGGCGAGAGCTCAAAGCTCGTGAAGCCAAAGTAAGCCAGTTATTAGAAAAAGTTATTGCGGCCCAAGAAGAGGAACGAAAGCGAATTGCCAGAGAGTTACATGATGAAACAAGCCAGTCCTTGGCTGCCTTGGCCATGCGTTTAAAGGTTTCCAAGGGGTGGATTCAAAAAGACGCACGCAAAGCCGAAGCATTATTAGAAGAATCCAAGAATGAAGCAGTAAGGATTATGCGAGAATTACACAATATCGTCTTTCATTTACGTCCAACCCTCTTAGATGATTTAGGGCTTATTCCGGCCTTAAAATGGCTCGCCGAAAGTCGGGATTGGAAAAGACCGCTCGAAGTCGAGGTTCAAGGAAACTGGTCCAAGGAAAAAATCGATCCCCAAGTGGAAACAACCTTGTATCGTATTGGGCAAGAGGCCATTACCAACGCTGCCAAATACTCTCAAGCGACCTACCTTTTTATAGAATTTAAAGTTGCAGAGGATAAAGCCCTTCTCAAAATTCAAGATAACGGAAAAGGGTTTATTTGGGACGAGGATCTCTTTGAATCAGAACAAGGAAAGAAACCCTTAGGGTTAATAGGCATGATGGAGAGGGCCTCTTTAATCGGTGGACGGGTGCAAATTTATTCTGACGATCAGCACGGCACTACCGTAGAAGCCATTATTCCGCTGAAAAAGGAGGCTAACTGCTATGGAAAAAATTAAGGTTATGCTGGTGGACGATCATACCCTCTTTCGCGCTGGAGTAACCATGCTCTTACAATTGGAGTCGGATATGCTGGTTGTGGGAGAGGCTAATGATGGACAGCTCGCCTTAGAATTAGTACAAAAATGCAAACCTGACGTGGTCGTCCTTGATATTTCCATGCCCGGTCTTGATGGCATCTCCGTGGCCCGCAGTGTACTCGATCGACTGCCTAACGTTAAAATTTTAATGGTCACTCAGCATGAAAACCGGGAGTATATCCTACGGGCCACTAAGCTTGGAGTTGCAGGGTATCTCGTGAAGAGCGCCGCAGCCGACGAGTTAGTGACTGCAATTAGAGCGGTTCATAACGGTCGCAAGTATTTGGATGCTACCGTTACCCAAGTGTTGATGGAGGCCTGGCAGACCGGAGAACAACGCGTAGAATCTTTGACGGATCGTGAAACAGAAGTTATCATTTTAACGGCTCAAGGGAAAACGATGAAAACAATCGGTGAATTACTCAATATCAGTCCCAAAACTGTTGAATTCCACCGCGCACGATTAAGTCAGAAACTAGGGCTTAAAAACAAATCTGATTTGACAGCTTATGCGATCAAACACAACCTGATATAAGACCAACCTAGTGAAATCCCTAGCTCAGATACTAGGGATTCTCCTGAAAAAGTTTAGGGATCTCCTCGATACACGCGGAGATCCCTTTCTCTTATACTTGTATGTGAAAGATAGTATTTTCTTAAGGAGGAGAAGCCAAAATGCCAGCAAAGAAAAAGCGCTACGGCATGGTCATCGACACGCGAAAATGCGTGGGCTGTATGTCCTGTACCATTAGCTGCAAAATGGAAAACGGAGTCCCCTTTGACGGATTCCGAGCTTGGGTTAACATGACGGAACGTGGAGAGTTTCCGAAGGTTAAACGGAATTTTATTCCCAGACTTTGCAACCACTGTGATGATGCGCCTTGTGTCTCTGTATGTCCTGTGAAAGCCAGCTACATTGATGACGATGGGATTGTCCTAATTGACCAAAACAAATGCATTGGGTGTGGTTACTGCATATCTGCCTGTCCGTATTCCGCCCGATATTTGCATGAAGGACTACAAGTGGCGGATAAATGTACGTTTTGTACGCATCGCGTTAAGGCCGGGCTGGAACCGGCATGTGTTCATAACTGTATGGGAAAGGCGCGTATCTTTGGGGATCTCAATGATCCGCAAAGTGAAATTTCACAACATATTGCCCGAAATGGAGTTCAAACTCTCCGCCCAGACTTAGGTACAAACCCAAAGGTCTTCTATGTTGATGCGGAGCTTAACAATCTGCCTAACAAAGGAGGTAAATAAGGGTGAACGCACAAGAGATTTATCTGGTTGTCAACTCGAACCCCTGGCAGGCCCTTGTGCCCTTGTATATATTTTTTAAAGGCTTAAGTGTTGGGGCTTTATGCATCTCGGCACTTTTCACGGTATTTCGGTCGGAACGGTTTAAAAGACTTGCCCTTCCTGCCGCTCTCACAAGTTTAATAGCATTTATCCCGGCACCAATCTTGTTGTTGGCTGATTTGCACCAACCTTTGAGGTTTTGGCATCTTTTCGTAAATTTTAATCCGACATCCGCCATTTCTTGGGGAACTTGGTTAATCATCCTCTATCCACTCTGCTTACTTTGGTATATAGCTCGTTTAGGAATGAGTCAAGGAATCTCCCTTCCACTCCTCAAAGGTGTTCAAGAGAGTGCTAGCGCCAGTCAAGGTCAACGGAGTTCTGGCCTGAGTCTCCGCGGAGTGTCCGTCCTGACCTTAGTTTTAGCTCTGTTGGCTGATTTATATACTGCGTTCTTGCTTGGTGTTGTAAAAGGAAAAGTCTTATGGAACAGTGCTCTGTTACCTGGTTACTTCTTGGCTTCTGCTCTTGTCACCGGGACAGCGCTGGTTCTTATCGTATATTTATACAAGAAACCTGAAGAAAAAACCGTGCAGACCTTGGCAAGAATCATCCAAGGAACTTTAGTTCTTGAACTCTTCTTTGCTTTCTCTCAATGGATTACACTTTATGCCACGAATTTGCAAGGGCAAAAAACGGTGGAGCTTTTGTGGCATGACCCTAAGTATTTAATTGGAGACATTTTCCTTGGAATTCTCCTGCCGATAGTCTTACTCATGAGGCCCTCAGTCAATAAGAAAACTATCTTAACCATTAGTGCTTTACTCGTAATACTCGGCGGGCTCTTGCTGCGCTTTAGCATCGTGGATATTGGAATTCAAGCAGCAGCCTTGTGGAACTAAAAAAGGAGGTAAGAGAATGTTAAATAGACGATCGTTTTTAAAGTGGACTGGAGCCTTGACCGGTGCAGGAGCTGCAGCAGCCGCCTTTGGCCCAGCAGGACTCTTCCAATTACGTCCGGTCAATGCCGATGAATTGGAAAGTCTAAAAAACCAAGGGATTGAGATTAAATATTCCGCGGACGTAATGTGCCCCAGCGAGTGCGGCCTTGAAATGTGGGTTAAGGATGGCCGATTAACCAAGATTTATGGCAATAAAGCAGTACCTTTTAATGACGGGACGTGTTGTGCCAAAGGGGCTTCCGGGATTCAACTGGTGTATTCACCGGATCGTATCAAATATCCGATGATCCGCGAAGGCGCACGGGGAGAAGGGAAATTCCGGAAAGCAACTTGGGAGGAAGCCATCGACTATATCGGCCAGAAATTGACCAAGATCAAAAAAGAACACGGTGCTGAAAGTGTCATCATGGATGCTGGGGATGTCACGGATCGTGACCAATATTGGCGTTTGTTTTTTGCCTTTGGAACTCCGAATGTCTTTGAACACGGTTCGATTTGTGATACTCCACGTCGCCATGGCCCCAAGCTGATGCTGGGTGGCAAGCGAATTGAGCCAGATTTAATGCGCCCTGTCTCGGTGCGCCAACCCGACGGAAGCTTGCAAAAGGACATGACGTACAAAAGCAAGCTCATCATTTACGTAGGTTGGAACCCCTTTGTGGCAACCCGGATCAATTATGAAAGCCGCGGAACCCTTGCTGCCAAAGTTGATAATGGGTGTAAAATTGTTGTGGTTGATCCGGCCTTAACCAATACTGCTTCCCAAGCGGATCTTTGGTTGCCGATTCGTCCGGGAACCGATGGCGAGCTCTTTGCCGGAATGCTGCGCTATATCCTGGAAAATGATAATCCCAATAGTCTTGACCGCCGTTATATTGATTGGGACTTTAAGAAATACAGTGACGGTTGGGACGAGTATCTCGAAGCTTTTAAAGCCTGGTGGACAAAGATTGACCCCATGACCAAGCTTCCTTATTTCAGCATAGAATGGACGGCAGCCCGTACCGGCATTTCGAAAGAGCAAATTATCGAGCTAAGTCATATGTTTGGCAGCACAAAACCCGCAGCACTGGTTTGTGGAATGCAGAGCCCCGGGCACCATTATAACGGCTATGTTGCTTCGATTCTTATGACGACCTTGAATGTCATTACGGGAAATTTCGACGTTCCGGGAGGAGCTATCGATACAGAGATTACTAAATCGGATAAAGGCGGAAGCGCTACCGGTAAGGACTTTAAAAAGAAAAAAGTAAAACGAACCATCAACTCAACGGAAGTCGAAGCCGAAATTGAACAACTTCATATGGATTCTTATGGAGATTGGCCTGTGGCCTGGGATGATGTGATCGGGGATTATCCGAAATGCTTCAAGGAAGGAATTACCCTAAAATACGGTAAGTTTAAGGGGTATAAATATCCAATCAAAGCATACATCCAACGCACAGGAAATACGGTGATGACCGGTAGTGCACCCTATCGCTGGATCGAGGCTCTGACTGCCAAGGATGCCTCCGGGAACTATAATGTAGAGCTTGTGGTTACGGTCGATACACTTTATCTTGAGAGTGCCGTTTATTCTGATGTTATCTTACCGGAAGCAAGCTATGCTGAACGTATGAGTTTGTGCGATATTTATCCCTCTCATCCCCTGCTTTATTTGCGTGATCAAGTCATTAAACCACTCCATGAATCGAAAATCCCTACCGATATTATGAACCTGCTGGCCAAGAAACTTTATGACTTGGGCGATAAGGATATTCAGCCGAAAGATTTCTGGGAGAAGTATAAGAGTCAAGACGATTTTGTCAATGAAATGTTAAAACCTGCTCCGGGTCGCTATAATATTGGCCAACCCTTGCCTTATCCCAACTTGCCGGAAGGGTACAAATTGATCGGGACTCCTGATTCGTTAGAAGCAGGAAAAGTGACCATTGATAACGACAAGAAAGAGATTAAAGGAGATTCGGTAACCGTTGAGTGGCTCAGGAAAAACAAAGGGGTTGCCATTTGGCCCATGAGCTGGCACCGCTATCGCAAATTGGATGCCACGACTGGAGACTACGTGGCCAATAAGGTTTTTCCGAATACAAAGAGCAAGCTCGTTGAGTTCAAGTTCAGCCTCTATGCTGATCTGGATAAAAAAATTCAAGACGGTTTGGGTGTATCCAGCGGGATGAAAGACTTAGGTTGGGAACACTTACCCTCCACCTTCTATTGGTTCGAAACGAATTGGAATCCGTATACCAATCCGAAGTATCAAAAGTACGCGAATGAGTATCCGTTCCAGCTTATTGTCGGGCGAGTTCATCAATCTATGACCGCCACTCAGATGCTTCCCACTCTCGCTCAAGCACCCTGTGAAGGAACCTGGATGCCCCTCAATAATGCGTTCGAACAGGAAATTCTTGACGCCAACCCGGCAATAAAAGAGGGCTATGAAATAAAAACCAAAAAATTCAAAGCCAACACTTGGTGTGTGGGAACCGTCCTCATGCACACTCAAGATGCCGAAAAACTAGGGCTTAAAACCGGAGATATGATTGAAATTGAGAATCCTCTCAAGCGTACGGTTAAGAGTAAAGTGTTTGTCAGTGAAGGAATCCTTCCAGGGGTAGTCAAGATGGGCTTTGGCACAGGTGGTCGCTTCAGTCCGGGTCTCGGCGGCACTTACAAGCAGAAGGATTATACACCAAGCCATAATGAGTTGATCGATCCGGATAGCTTAAGTCCCCTCATGGGAATGCCGACCTATGCGGATATGGTGGTCAAGATTAAAAAGATTTAATTCTTCAAATAGAAAGGGGCTGCTTCGTCAGCCCCTGGACTATTTTTTTGAAATTACTTTCTTGCTCAAAAGGAGGACATTATTATGGATTTGTCAATCCAGGATCTAAAAGCACAAATTAACGTTTATAACTTTTTCGCTGTTTTCTTCAGAGCTAAGCCCAGCAGGGAATGGTTAAAGTCCGCTCTTGAGTTTATGGCTAGCTGGGACGAAACGGACTCTCCGGAAGAACGGCTGCTCCATCAACAACTTTTAGACCGCCTTCAACAGGATGGACTGGAAAGCTACAGCGAATTTCTACGCCGGGAGTATGAGCGGTTGTTTTTTGCTCCCGGGCGCGTCCTTGTTAATCTTTATGAATCAGTTTACAGGGGAAGTGGTCTACTCATGCAGGAAACAACTATAGCTGTCCGCAAGCATTATCTTGAGGCGGGTCTGGTGACAAAATCTTTGTATTCCATACCTGATGATCATATTGCTACAGAATTAGAGTTTATGCAGTTTCTCTCCCAAAAGCTCCTTGAGCTCGTTCAGAAAGCCGGTCCCGAGGAAGATATTCAAAAAGTCATGGTTAGACAAAGTAGTTTCTTGAACGAACACCTTAAGCAATGGACTCCGGCGCTAGCCGAAACTATAAAGTCGAATTCCAAAGACCCGTTTTTTCAAATTCTAAGTATTGGACTGGAATCACTGATAGAAGTCGCTCCAACAGTTAGTTAGTTTCGAAGGCTCTCCTCGTTTCAGGAGCACACTCTACTTGAAATATTCTAAGCTTGCATTACTACCCAATGACCTGTTGATCACTTCCTGCACTAGCTTAGAGTGCAAGCAGCTTATCCCCTTTGATCTCCTCGGCACTCCAAGCAATCACTGCAAACTTCCCGTTTGAATGTCTATCCACTTTATTGATCCACTCAATTTCATTGCTAGCCTTAGCGGACAACAGCTGATTTGTCGTCCCGGTGTGATACAGCGAAGAATTAATGACCCACCGTCAATCAAGGTGGGACTTACTTAAAAGAAATTCTGGTAAAATTTTTTCCCAATTTGAGACAGGTCATAACCACTTGAAAATATCAAAATAAATTGATATGATAATACCATGAAAATAAATGTTGTAAAAGTTTCAAGTGCTTTAAGTGATCCGATTCGTCAGCGTATTTTACGTATGTTAATTAGCCATGAAAGAGGTGAATCTCAAGGGTGGTGTTGCACTTCTCCAGCTGAAGGGGTATGTAATTGTGATATAGTATCTGCACTCAGCCTCCTTCAATCGAGGGTTTCCTATCATATGAAAGAGTTAGCGGATGCTGGAGTCATTAAAGAAAAATCTAAAGGAAAGTGGAAATATTACTCGCTCAATCGAGAGACTTTAAGGGAATATATCAGACAAATCACCTTGGATTATAACCTATAGTCTCTTTTTTTGACTATACATATCAAAAAAATTTTATGTATTAGTCAACGACAATAAAACCTAAAAAGTGAGGGAAATAAAATGGCCGATATTCGAGAAACCGTAAGAGAAAAGTATGCGTTCGCGATTACCAATCGCGGTCAAGGATGTTGTGGAAGTAGTGGGTGCTGTGGAAGTTCTATAAGTGATGGGGCAGATCCTATTACTGGCAATCTTTACGATGAAGGGGATTTACACGGTTTAGATCCAGATTTAATCGCTGATTCCTTTGGATGTGGAAACCCTACTGCGTTAGCAACTTTAAATCCGGGCGAGGTCGTTTTGGATTTGGGGAGTGGCTCGGGGCTGGATGTTCTACTCTCGGCGAATAGAGTGGGACCGACAGGGAAAGCGTATGGACTTGATATGACCGATGAAATGCTGGCTGTTGCCAAGGAAAATCAACAAAAATCCGGAATAGTGAATGCTGAATTCTTGAAAGGGCACATTGAGGAGATTCCCTTACCCGAAAACACAGTAGACGTTATCATTTCGAATTGTGTAATCAACCTTTCGGGTGATAAAGATAAAGTAATGAAGGAAGCCTTTCGAGTGCTGAAACCTCATGGAAGGTTCGCTGTGTCGGATATCGTGTTGAAGAAATCTCTGCCTGAGAAAGTAAGAGAAAATATGTTGTCTTGGGCTGGGTGTATAGCTGGGGCACTGTTGGAAGAAGAGTATCGTGAAAAACTGGCACAAGCGGGGTTTGAGAATGTTAAGATTCAAGTTACCCGCGAATATGACTTGACTGACTCGAGTTTGAGAGGTATGTTAGAAGAATTGTCTGAAGCGGAAATTAACGAATTTCAAGGGTCGATTGTCAGTGCATTTATTCGAGCGGATAAACCAGAATCTTGTTGACTACTAAGAGATACGCTCACATAATCACATCCGCAGACCATTGTTGATACTAATTTTCATTTTTCGCTTACCTAATTCTTGCTCTATCAAAATAAGGTGTTGTATAGGAGGCAACGGTTCACCATCCTCAATTATTTTTTCGATGAAATATAGGCAGTTACTTTTCTCCTCTTCTGAATTGCTCAACGTCTTGTACTTAAAACAGCTTACAAGGTCGTTGTTATCCTCAATACCCAAACCACAGTTACGACATGTCTTCATAATTACACACCCTCTCAAATTAAAGAGCCCCCTGCGATAGAATAGGAAGAATAATCTATCGCAGGAGGTTTTTTTGAATCACTAGAACTCTGTTTCACTAAACCATTGAACAACATCTTTAATAATCATCGCTTGATTTTCAGTTTGTCTATCCACTGTTAATAAACGCTCAATCATCCTGTCTTTCCTAAAAGAGCATCCTTCAAGGCCTTTCCCGATATCTCTGATTAGTCCCTCTTCAAGGGCATCAGAAAAAACTTGCACAGCATCTATCTGCCCATCTTTGAAGCAAAACCCGAATTCCACCTCTCCCCAACCAAAACGACGGCTAATAGAAACGTCAAATTTTGGTGTTTTTCCAAACCGCCATTCCCAAGAGGAATATTTCTGAACTAGGGACTCGAGTTTGAGGTTATCGCAGTCCACTGCCATTTTTTTAGCGTCGCCCCCGTAAATCTCAAAAAAGCTCTCTTCCATACCTTTGATTACACTAGCCAGCGTAACGTCTTTACAAACCTCCGTTAGATTGACCACTCTGGACTGAACGGAATCGATTCCCTTGGAAATGATCTTTTCACGAGATACCTGCAAGTAACGACTAAGCTTGGTTAGGTCGCTATTGATCAGGATAGTGCCATGGTGCAAAGCATTATCTTTATTAAAAAAATAAGCGTTACCGGAAAACTTCTTTTCCTCAATCACTAAATCATTACGCCCAGAAAACTCAGCGTTTATCCCAAGTTTTGTTACCGCCTGCAAAATGACGGTTAGCTGTTTCGATAAATCATAATGTTTTTTATTCATAATGAAGGTAAAGTTTAAATTGCCCAAATCATGGAATACCGCCCCCCCTCCTGATAAACGCCGAGCTAGTTTTCCTCCCTCTCGTTCCAAATCCCGATGCCGACATTCTTTCCAGGCATTCTGATTTCTGCCGATGACCACCGTGGTATCATTCTGCCATAAATAAAGTATTACCTCATCCTCGGTTATTTGTTCTAATAAATATTCTTCAATAGCCAAGTTCACCCACGGATCATACGACAACGATTTGATGATGCGAGTTTGAATCTGAGACACCATAATCCACATTCTTTCTCAAATTTTTATTATTTCCCAACCATTTGTATCAATAAGTATTATTACAATTTTATAATATAAACATAATACTCCTTTGTAACATTGTCAACACTGATTCCAATATGAAAACGGTCCAACGTCGTAATTACGTTGGACCTAAATTTTCATCAATTCCGAGACTCCCACTTCTTTAAGTGGTGTTCCTTATTCTACTTTACAAATTACCGATCTCTTCCTTGGATTCATCGGGTTCCACGACATGGTCCCGTATCATGACAAAGCTCAAAAGCAGTGTAATGATAAGGGCAATACCATTAATCAAGAATAGGTTATTGAGCCCCACAGCTGAAATTACCCTGCCGCCAATGGCCGTACCAACGCCGCCCCCACCCATGAAAAAGAATGCTACCAGCGACATTGCTGCACCTCTAGCCTTCTGGGCAAACTCTGTAGCTCTGGTGAGTAGCGTGGAATGAGTAAAGATGAAGCCTAGTCCCAACAAGGCAATCCCTAAGATTAACATCCCCAATACATCCCCATACAGATAGATAATGATATCCCCCACGGCTGCTGACACAAGTCCCAAGCTCAAGACTTTGCGCGCGCCCATTTTAGCCGCTAACTTACCACTCATTCTCCCGCCAATGACTGACATGATTCCGAAGGCCGTCATAATTAAACCAATATATAAATAGTTGAAACCATACGTTTTAGCAATGTAAGCTCCTGCGTAAGAAAAACTTCCGATGATAAAAATACCTTCCAGTAAAACGATGATATACGTAAACAAACTCCTGCTCGTTCCCAACAGCTTAGCATACGGCGCGAATACTTTGCTGTCAGGGTTCTTTTCTGAGGGGAGAAACTTATAATTTTTGAGGATCAATAACGTTGGAACTACGGCAAGTATCGCATAGACGCCAAAGACTCCTCTCCAATTGAGGAAGTAAGCAATTGTGCCACCAATGGCCATGCTGAGTCCTTGCCCCAGAAACGAAATGCCCATAAACGTTCCTATGGCACCCTGTCTTTCCTGAATCGGGAACATATCTCCGATCAAGGCTAAGGAAATTGGCATAACCGATGCGGCAAACACACCCGTAAGCGCTCTGAATATTGCCAGGCTCGTTAGGCTCGAACCTAACGCACAAAGCCCCGTCGCTATGGTGAACATGATCAT
Organism: Desulfosporosinus sp.; assembly: GCA_027353165.1. Lineage (GTDB taxonomy): Bacteria > Bacillota > Desulfitobacteriia > Desulfitobacteriales > Desulfitobacteriaceae > Desulfosporosinus. The sequence continues at coordinate 544 of DAIEHY010000040.1, read as the reverse complement.
CGCAAAGGTAATAACCTGCTTTTTGCCATAGCGATCTGCCAAGGGTCCAAAGATGATTTGAAAAATCCCAAAGGGAATCATGTAGGCCGTAATTAAAAGTCCTGCCCTTGAAATATCAATCGTCAAATTTTGAGCAATGGCCGGAAGTATGGGAGACACTACCCAGTTATCCGCCATAACGATAAAGCCCGCTAAACCGAGCAACATGATGATCCTATTTCCATCCTTTTTTGTATTCATACAACATTCACCCTTCGATCTTTAAAATAGTCTTGTCCGTCCTCACTCATCTTTACCAATTCGAGGTAGTTTGCAATCTTTTTTAATTCTTGACATAGCTTAAACTCGTTCCACATCCGCTCCTTAGTAAATAACATTTTTATAATATACTAATAGTATTATACCCTAATTTTAGAATTCTTCAAGAGCTATTTTCAAAAGACCCCGTCTACAATTACTACAACTGCACTCCTTTTCAATAATTCGCCTTAGAAATTATTAAAGCCCTTCACCACGTTTATGTGGGAAGGGCTTTAAAGTCAAA
>DAIEHY010000003.1 GCA_027353165.1 Desulfosporosinus sp. | reverse complement strand
ATGTAGAGTTAATTATCTCTGCTGGAGTTAAGGTAGTGGTCGCGCCTGAAGTCGGGGCGGACAAGCTAATACGAATTATTGAACTATTGAAGGACTTATAATGTTAATTCCCTACGAGAACAAGCAAATCTTTATCGCCAGTCAGCCAATTGATTTCAGGATGTCGATTGATGGTCTATCTAACTTTATCCAGCATGAAGTTCATGCGCATCTTCACGATGGCTCAATTTACGTGTTCTACAACAAGAACCTCGACAAGATTAAGTGCTTATTCTGGGATAGGAATGGTTTCGTGCTGTACTACAAGCGTTTGGACAAATGCCGATTTAAAATAAAGAAGATGCTGAAGGCTGTCGAGAAGATTACAGCAAATGAGCTGGAAATATTGCTTTCAGGGTTTGATCCACAAGAGGTTGAACGTCAGCCGGTGTTATTGGAGCATAGCGCATGACTACAATGGTAATTCTATTGAGCATAAGTCTATTCATGATGGGTATTAGCGTCATAGGAATGCTTTACATTTATCGTTCTTTAGAACGTTCAATGGACGTACTGGTTTTGAGCATTCATCAGTTGATTATAAATCAAAGAATCGCAGATAAAGGATTGAAAGATGTTACCTAAGCTAATACACATATCTCTATCTTTGGCTGCAATCTTTAATTGGATTGTAATATGGCAATTCACGAAAGTTATTAAGGCGCAAGGCGAACACTTAGACAGCCTAACTAAGCTGGTCATCATGATGGCGGACGATCATCCGCGTATTAAAGTTGTTTCAGGTAATATAGTTCCGTTTAAGAAGTAGACGCTTCAACCTGATTTGAATATACTGATTAAATGCTATACTGGCGCAATTGGCAGCGCAGGCGCCTTGTAAGCGGAAGTTCTAGGTTCGACTCCTAGGCGTAGCACAATGTTGATAGGGACATCATGAGAAAATTATTGATTCCAGGAATTCTGTGTCTGGCAGTGAGTATGATAGGGATTTCAGGAGGGTACGCATTTCGGCACGAATTAGCTGCTGCGGTTCCGCTGCCTATTGTAGATTTTACGCGCATTCAGACCATTAAGATTCAAGATTTATCGGTGAACCACAAGAGCGAATGGTTTGACCGAGAATTTCTTACTCGTAGTCCTATCCTTACAGAAGATGCCTTGTATGAAGCGGTTAGAATGCAATTTGATATCTATCAAGATGAGATTAATCGTGAATGGCATGTAAGCGACCCAGATTTGCTATTGACGCTCTACATGATGAACGTCACTGCGCACATGTGGGGTTATGGCAATCCTGTGAAGGTTTCGCAAGTAGGTTGCGTTTTCAAGAATGAAGACCATCCTGGCGGAATATTTAATCCTGAAGAGGACATCAGCAAGCACATTCCGCAGATGATTGCTTCACGAATTGGTTGCTGTACTGACCATGCTAATATGCTACACATGCTATTAACGAAGGCAGGAATTAAGAATCGCTTCATGATGAACCCAGGTCATGTGTTCAATGAGGCTTACATAGGCGGAAAGTGGCAAGCATTTGACGCGACAACGAACATGTGGTGGCATGATAGCTGGGAACATATACAGAATGCGCCATTAACTGCGCCAATTTATGTGACAATGTTTCCGCATATTGGTACAGTTGTAACACATCCGTATTATCGGCCATTTGCCGCTATTTTCAGGCATTATATGTTGTTAGAAGCGGTGTATAAGATGGCGAAGGATATTAAGCATCCTGAGCGGATTTAAGTTATTCTGGTGTAGCCTATAGGTAAGGCAGCAGACTGTTAATCTGTACAATGTTGGTTCGAATCCAGCCACCAGAGCCAATGATAATCGCGGGGTAGTTCAGTGGTAGAACAGATGGTTCATACTCCTCATGTCGAAGGTTCAACTCCTTCTCCCGCAACCACCTTCGGAGAAGACGCCTATTAGGAAGGGCACCAGGCTGTAACCCTGCGGTCGGCTAGTCCGTCTAGGTTCGAATCCTAGCTTCTCCACCAATTAGGAGCAATAATGGCTGATATATTCGTATTTGGCAGTAACCTGTTGGGAATTCACAAGAAAGGCGCAGCCCTATGTGCGCTTCAGAAGCATGGTGCAATTCTTGGTCAGGGTGTTGGTCTACAAGGTAATTCATACGCTATTCCCACGAAGCAATCTCCCGCGAGAAGTCTTGACCTGGTTCAAATCAACAAGTTCGTGGCGGATTTTCTTAATTACGCCGACTACACTCCTGAAAACACGTACATGGTCACACAAATCGGTTGCGGATTAGCAGGATGGAAGCCATATCAAATTGCGCCATTATTTAGACTTGCGCGTGATATTCGGAATGTAAAATTACCGATACAATTTCAAGAATACTTGCCGTGGATGGAAACTTTGCCTGATTCTATCGCTATATTTAGTGATTTTTAGATAAACTAGACACAATATATAGTGTTTTTATCGAATTTTGTGCTAATGTAACATTGATATCTTCATTTAGGCTCGCATGATGCGAATCTGGCAAAGGATTGCCCCTACATGGACAAAGCTCAACAGCTAAAACTTGAGAACGCAGAAATTGCGGCCAAGTTGAAGGGTAGTCTGCTGCTCTTCATACAATCGTTCTTCCCTCTGCTGACAGGTCGGGATTTTATTATCTCGCGTCCTGTAGGCAGGGAAAGTCACTTTATTACCATCTGTCGCGCATTAACTAAATGTACGCGCCTCGAATCTCTACGCCTATTGATTAACGTGCCGCCTGGCCATGGCAAGTCTGTTATCGTCAGTTTTTGGATTGCGTGGTGCTATGCAAAATGGGGTGACTGTAACTTTCTGTACATCTCATACGCTAAGACCCTAGCAGCAACCCACACTGAAACCGTGAAGCGTTTAATGATGCTTCCCCAATACAAGGCATTGTTTGATGTACATCTTAGAGACGATTCCCAAGCAAAAGATGCTTTTACTACAGAAGCAGGAGGAGTTGTCGCTGCTTTCGGTTCAGCAGGTGCTATCACAGGGCGAAATGCGGGTCTTCCTGGACTTGAACGATTCAGTGGGGCAGTCGTTATCGATGACTCCCACAAGCCTGACGAAGTTCACTCCGATATTATCCGTGAAAGCGTAATTACAAATTTCCGTGAAACCATCCAACAGCGACCACGGGGTATCAACGTACCAATAGTGTTCATTGGACAACGGTTACACGAACAAGACTTACCTGCTTACTTCCTTGCAGGTGAGGATGGCTATGAATGGGATAGAGTCATACTGAAGTCAATCGATGACGCAGGAAATGCACTTTATCCCGAAGCCTTCCCACTGGACATGTTGAAAATAAGGCAAGAAAAAGACAGATATGTATTTGCAGCGCAGCATCAGCAAGACCCGCAGCCCGCAGGTGGTGGACTCTTCTTGCCGGAAGATTTCCCGTTATTGGCCGAAGAGCCAGAATATGCGATTACATTCATCACTGCCGATACCGCAGAGACAGAAGACCCGCGCAATGACGCGACTGTGTTCTCCTTCTGGGGACTATACAATATTGAAACCCTAGGGCGACAGACTGGGGTAATGGGGCTGCATTGGATTGCCTGTCGTGAAATGCGTGTTGAACCGAAGCGACTTGAGACTGAGTTCTTAGACTTTTGGCAGGATTGCGCACGGCACAAGCAGCCCCCATTAACCGCTTTTATTGAGAAGAAATCTACAGGCGTGACGCTTATTTCGATACTGAAGGGCATGAGAGGGCTAAAGGTGCGCGAAATCGAGAGAACGCGTAAATCCGGTTCCAAGTCGCAACGCTTCATCGATATTCAGCCTTACATAGCCAGTAAGCAAGTATCGCTTCCCGCACATGGCACACATACGGAAATGTGCGTGAATCACATGAAGAAGATTACCAATAACGATAGTCATGCGCATGATGATATTGCAGATACTTGTTCAGACGCCGTAAGAATCGCTCTTATTGATAAATTGCTATACATACATACACACAAGGACGCATTGTTTAGAAGTACTACCCAAGAGGCCAGCAGTAAATATCACAGAATCGCTGCGCTTAAGAAGAAAGCCTACGAGAAAAGGATTTGACCATGGCTGTCATTGCTAGGAAGCATACAACGCAACTCGATAAGATTAAGCAGTCTGTTGAACAGGCTTATACCTATTTCCGCCCGAACTATGAGAGATTTCATCAGTTCATGCGGTTTGTATATAAGTCTACGCTGACAGAAGATGATATAGCGGTATTAACAACGCTTGGTCGTCCTCAGATTGAGTTCAATATGATGGAAGCCTACATCAGTCGATTGCGTGGTGAGTTCTCCAGAATGGAACCAGGGTTCGTGGTTCGCGCACAAGATGGTTTTGATGACATTGACCCACAATTACTAAGCCTTCTTGAAGCACATTTTCGCGCTATCTTGAACGATTCCGACAATGATGGATTTAGCTATGACGTATATACTGACCTTTTGGTGGGCGGCTTTTCTGTTGTCGAAGTCTATACAGATTACATATCTTCTATGTCCATGGATCAGAAAATATGTGCGAATCGAGTATTTGACCCAACCTTATGTGGCTTCGACCCTTTGGCTCGTAAATCGCATAAGGGTGATGGTGGCTACTGTTTTCAGTTATTCCCCAAGGAGCGCGAAGAAGTCGAGAAGGAATACGGCTCTGACGCAGTTAAAGGATTAAAATACGCCCGTAGTTTTTCAGGCTTCAATTGGTCATACCGTTCCGCTAAGCGTGACATTGTATTAATGTGTCAGTATGACAAGAAAGATTACAAGAAAGAGAAGATTACTAAGCTTTCGAATGGTCGTGTGGTTTCCGTGAAACATTACGAGCAATTGTTAGAGATGTGGAACCAAGCGGGTTATATCGAGCAGCCGCCAATTCCAATTGGTAAAATGCGTGAAACAATGATTGAAAAGATTACACGCTATACCTTCTCAGGTGCTGAACTGATTGATACGCCAGTTGAGACAAGCTTCTCGATGCTGCCGCTGATTTTCTTTGATGGTAACAGCGCAATTCTAAGAGACAATAACGATTCCACGGCTGAGCAAATGACGCGCCCATATATTTATAACGTGCGCGATGCTCAGAGATTGAAGAACTACGCTGGTCAGTCACTTGCCAATGAACTTGAAAATACGGTCGAACACAAATTCATAGCAAGCGTGGAATCCATTCCTGAAGATTACATTGATGCCTACATTGACGTTCAGAAGCCTGGAACTCTGCTTTACAACGCATTCTATGAAGGTAATCCAGATGTTCAATTACCGCCTCCGCGCGAAGTAGTCCGAACACCAATTCCGCCTCAAATCAGCGAGACATTCCAAATGTCGGACAATCTGATTCAAGGCATTCTTGGAAGCTATGACGCAGCATTGGGCATTCAGAATAATGAATTGTCAGGTGTAGCGATTATGCAAGGCGCAATGCACTCTAACGCTGCTGCGATGCCCTACACTGTAGGGTTCATGAAAGGCTGGAATCGTGTCTGTCAGCAATTGCTTGACCTGATTCCTAAGTACTATGTAACCCCACGTAGCATTCCTATTGTTGAACCTGACGGCAAGCGTTCATATCAGACGATTAATAAGCCTGGAAATCCGTACATGAATTACGATTCCATGAGTCTTGATGTCAAGGTTGAGGCTGGTGTGAACTTTGCCGTACAGAAGCAGATTAGCCTTGAGACCATCATTCAGCTCATGCAAACATCTGAATCGTTCGCTAATTTCATTAACACCAAAGGTCTTGGCATTCTGCTCGACAATATCGATATTCGTGGCATCGAAGGATTGCGTCAGGCTGCTGGTCAATACATGGAAGAAGTTGCTCAACAGCAAGCTCAAGCGCAACAGATGGCAATGCAACAGGCTCAGCAGCAAATCGATCCTAAACAGGTGATGATGCTGCAAGCTCAGGCTGAAATCATGAAGGTTCAGCAGAAGCGCGAAGCAAGTGAACGCCAAGCGCAAGTCGATTTAACTAAGATTTCAACCGATGACGCTGTGAAGAATAAGCAAGCAGATATCGATTTCCTAAAGGTGATGGCGGACATTCAGGGCGCAAGCGTTGACCAAGCATTACGCCAAGAAAAGCTGGACGCAGAGAATGCTAGAACTGCGGTCAGTATGGCCGTGGATGTCAGTAAGCATCATCATGAAGTTGAGCATAAAGACAGAGAACACGAATTACGTGAGAAGGAGATAAAAAATGCCACTAGTAAAGGGGAAGAAGGCTAAGACTCGAAAGGGCTTTAGTGAGAATGTTAAGCGCGAAATGGAAGCAGGTAAACCTAATCGGAGAAAAAAATGAATTTTAGTGAAGCATTAGTTGAAATAAAGAACGGTGCTCTTGTAAAACGCTCAGGATGGAATGGTAAAGATCAATATGTATTCTTGGTTAATGGTTCTAATTTCAAAGTTAATAGACCACCATTGCTTGGTATGTTTGATGAAGGTACAGAGATAACCTACCGGCCTCATATAGATATGAAATACCAAGATGGAAGTATTGGAGTTTGGCTTGCATCTATGGGCGATTTAATGGCTGAGGATTGGGAGTTTGCATAATGGCAAAATTAACAAGCAAAGCACGGAATAAATTACCGAAGTCTGACTTTGCACTTCCGGCTGAAAGGAAATATCCCGTAAATAATAAGAGTCACGCCCGCAATGCTAAGTCACGCGCTTCAGAGATGGAGCATAAGGGTAAATTATCACCTTCAGCCAAGGCTAAGATTGATGCCAAGGCTGACAGAATTTTGGGGAAGAAGAAATGAGAGACAAGCCTAAAGGTGCTATGCGCCAGAAGCCCAAGAAGGCGAAACATGACGATATTAAGCAGGATAAGAAATTGGTTAAAAAAATGGTTAAAAAGGATTGTCTGAGGTGAGATTTAAACCGTTGGTTAACATCTATTCCATTTGCAAGAATTGTTGCTATACTAAGTTCATTACACAAGATGTAGTGTTGTCTAGGATGGACTAACACTACATGTAGTATCTCAGACTAGCCTGAGACTAAAAGGACGCTAGGCCATTTACGCAGCTATGCGGACAAAATAGTCGGACTGCCACGGACGGCAGGTGATCACGGTCACACCGGAAACAGTGAGGTTTCAATGGATGCAAAGGATATTGCAGAAGATTTATTGCAAGATACTAATGTGGGTGCTGAAGAAGTGTCGCAAGACGCTGAAACTCCACCACCTGAGAAAATGCTTCCTGCTTCCCAAGTGAATGAGCTGATTAAAAAGGCGAAACGCAAAGGAGAGCAGAAAATGCAAGAGCAACTAGACGCAGCACGGCAACAGATTGAGCAGCTTCAGGCTCAACAGGCGCAACAAGGGTTGCAGAATACTGCGCAGACTGGTTCCCCACAGCCACCCCAACAAGGGCAGCAACAAGGAGTCGACCCGCAACAGATTCAGCAACAGGTGATGCAACTGTTACAGCAGAAGCAGCAAGAAGAAGAAGCCAAGCGGCATCAAGAGCAAATCGAGCAAGAAGTTAATCAGGTAGCACAGCAGTATTTCGGCAAAATGGCTCAAGGTAAAGACATGTTCGAAGACTTTGAGGCAGTTACAGCCGATTTTAACCCTGCTGAGTTTCCACAGTTAGTGTTTTTAGCCAATCAATTGGATAACACCCCAGCCATAATTTATGAGCTGCGGAAGAATCCAGGTAAGTTGGCTGACCTGGCAGTATTGGTTGAGAAATCACCCAGCATGGCCAAGAACGAATTGTCAAAGCTTTCCGAGTCAATTAAACGGAATGACGAGGCAAAACGTAATTTGCAAGAACCGCAAGATCCCTTAAACCGTCTGAAGCCTTCGCCCGTGGGAACAGACAGTGGTACGAAGAATGTACGGGACTTCAAATCAGCCTCCTACTTAAAAGGCTGAAGTCCAACCTTAAACGGTCATGTCTGTTCCTGATGAATATGGATTTTCATTGGAGAAGAAGACATGGCCGTTCCAAATAACATTTTGCAACAAGTGCAAACCTACCAGATGTCGAACCTGGCTTACCTTCAGAACTTGAACTGCTTCGTAGCCACAGCTAACACGAAATTCAAGAACTTCGAGAAGCTGACTGCGAACTTAGGCGACACAGTGACTTTCGATTTACCACCACGTTTCACGACTGCTTCAAGCCTAGTGGCCACATTCCAGTCTGCTGACCAACGTGTTGAAAACTTAACCGTTGATAAAGCGATTAACGTTTCCTATGCGTTCACAGCGCAACAATTCATTTTCAACGTAGAGGATTACATGAAGCAGTTCGGTAAAGCCGCTGTCATGGAAATGTCTTCTGAAATTGAAGCTGATATTGCGACAGTGTGCGTTGAATCTCCATACCGTTTCTACGGTGATGGTATAACACCAATCAATTCTTATGGCCAATTGGCTGCTGCTCTTGCTATGTATCGTAACTACGGTGCTGCGAAGGACAACACTAAGTTCTATTTGAGTGATATTGCTCAATCTGCAATCGTTAACACTGGATTGAATCAGTTCGCTCCAAGACGTAACGATGAAGCAGCTAACAGTTGGGATGTTGGTGATTTCGACAGAGCTGCCTTCTATGTATCTAACTTACTTCCAGTTCACACTGCTGGAACAATCGGTGAAGACGGTACTGTCCTCACAGTTGTGTCTGTAGTCAAGGACGCTAACGATGCGGTTATTCAAATCGTGTTCTCTGGTGCTGGTACGGATGCTGACGCTGTTAAAGAATTCGACAAGTTCCAATTCTCTGACGGTGTTTCTGGTCAACCAAACCTTCGCTATTTGACATTCATCGGTCACAAGGTATCAAGCAACCCTGTTCAATTCCGAGCTACTGCTGATGCGGCTTCTAGTGCTGGTAACGTCACAGTTGATGTTTATCCTCCATTGAAGGCTTCTGCTGGTAACACTCGCAACTTGAACTTCGAGATTGCTGCTGGAATGCAAGTTACTGCGTTGCCATCTCACAGAGCGGGAATGATTACTGCTGGTAATCCTCTGTTCTTGGGTATGCCGATGCTTCCAGAAGAAGTGCCATTCCCTACAGGTAATGAAGTAGACCCTGATACTGGTGTGTCTTTGCGTATGTATTACGGTTCTTTGTTTGGTCAAAACCAACGCGGAATGATTCACGATGCTATTTGGGGCAAGAAGTGCGTTCCTGAATATGCAATGTCTGTAATTTTCCCACTGTAATTGACTCTGGAGGGTGAAAGCCCTCCTAACACTATAAGGATATTAAAATGGCTATTTCAACACCAATCACTAATGCCCGTCAGTACTATATCAATGGTCTGAAATTGGCATATGCAAGTGCTACAACTATGACTGTCAGTGCTGGTCGATGCAGTAACTCTACAAACGTTAATGACATTAGTGTCGGTTTACCGTTAAACGTAGCTGCTACTCAGACAGGGGTTCTTCCTGTTGATGCTGGTACTGGAGCTGTAACAATCAATACTGCTGCTACTGGTGCGGCTGGGCTTGACACTGGCGCAATGGCAAACGACACGTTTTATGCTGTTTATGCTATTGGAGATAGTTATGGCAACAATCCTGGATCGGCTTTGATTTCTGCTGATTTGTCTTCTCCATTGCTTCCTGCTGGATATGACATGTTTTTCCGCATAGGTTATGTCAAAACTAACGGTTCAGCTCAAATTTTGCCTTTCCGTCAAGATGGCTGTGGTTTAGACCGTTGGATGTGGTATGACGCACCAATCGCTACAGATGTAACAAGCGGTTCATCTGCTACTTACGCTGCGGTTGATTGTAGTGCAAGTTTACCTGCTGCTACGCCAACAATGGTTAACTTCTATTGCGTGTTCACTCCAACTGGCACCAACGACAAATTGGTCTTAGCTCCTGGAACATCTACTTCAACACTAGGCTACGCAACATTGGCTGGTACTGGAGCCGCTGTGACTGGAAATCTAGTTTGCCCAACAGACGCCCCTGCAACTGATGCTATTGACTATAAAGTCACTGGTTCGGCTGTAGCAATTTCTGTTCAGGCTTATTTAGACCAATTGGCAGTAAGTATCGCAGCATAAGGAGTTAGCTATGGCCTACACGACATTACAGCTCATTACCAATGCCTATTATGAATCGGGTATTGTTTCACGCGGCTTTGAGACAGTTGGAGGCCAACAGGCGAACGATGGCTTACAGTTCCTAAATGACCTAATTGCGGATAAGACTATCGAAAATGGTCTTATCCCATATTACGAAGAGTACAACTTTAATGCGGTCATTGGACAAGAAAAGTACTTTATCCAGGATTTGATTGAGATTGATACATTCGTATTTTATATAGACACAGTACGGTATCAAACTGAGAACCGCGCAAGACGCGAGTACTTTGGCTCTTCTCGTGCTGACAATATTCAGTCATTGCCTGGTAGCTGGCACATGGAGCGATGCTTCGGTGGGGCGAACTTATATATCTATTTCAAGCCGAATCAGAATTTCCCACTGACGATTTGGGGGCAGTTCAGGCTTCAGCAAGTAGCTATTAATCAGGACTTATCTCTGACGCTGGACAGGTTTTACATTAACTACTTGAAGTTCGATTTAGCTGCTCGTCTATGTGCTGAGTACAACTACACTGTTCCACCTGGCGTAGCTAAAGCATTAGCGAACTATGAAGACTCAATTAGTAAAAAATCCGGCCCGATGGACTTAAGATTGGTCAAATTATCCAGTTTACAAAGACGCGGTGGTATCAACTACGCTCAAGTAAATATTGGACATGGTTGGGTGAACTAATATGGTGATGACCCCTGGTGGAACACAAATTCCTGTACGCATCGTTGGTTCGAGCATTTTCGGTCGTCATCCTATTATTAGCGATGAAAGAACTTATAATCTTTTTATCTCTGATGATTGGCTGATTAACTTTGCAGGATATGAGCAAGCAGTAGAAATATTGACGACAACGACAGAAGGTCGTGGGTTGTTTCATTCTACACGAGGTAACTTTCTAATCGCTGTTTTAGGTTCTAATGTATATCGCATTGATGGCAACCTTGGATTTACATTTTTAGCAAGCATCGGAAGCAGTGTTGGCGAAGTCTTTATGGACGAGAATCTTAGCTCGCAGATTGCTATCGTTGATGGAACTTCTACAGCTTACATCTACAATTATACTACTGGTACCATAGGCGCGATTGTTTGGGACAATACTGGAGGCGGAACGACATTCACGCCTAATTATGTCACATATCAGAATACATATTTCATTTTCGGTAATGGTGACAATACGACATCAGGCTCTCAATGGTTTGTTTACAAAAGCGGGTTTAATCCTACGACACTGGCAGACCCATTGAAGTTAAGTTGGGTTCAAACACTGACGCTACAAACTAAGCCAGACTTTGCGAGAGCATGTATCAGAATACCAAGCCATGGGAATAACCTATTGGTGCTTGGTTCAACTGTAGCTGAAATTTGGACTAACGTTGCTGGATTACAGGTTTATCAACGCCAGTCATCTATTAATATCGACTATGGCGTTGCTTCAGTTTCAACGATCGCGGCTTCTGATGACATGATCGCGTGGCTAGGGATAAATGAGAAATCCTCGCCTGCCATTATGGTAATGACAGGCGGACGCGCTGAGAGGTTATCGACTGACGGTATCGATTACCTTTTAAGCAGAGTTCAACATCCAGATAAGTCTACCGCAATGTTCTATCGGCAAGATGGTCATGTTTTCTATATTCTGACTTTCTTTGATACGGAAGATAACTTCTCAATCATGTATGACTTCACCACTCAAAAGTTCTTTGATATCACAGATTGGGACTTCAATTATCATCCAGCGCGTCAAATGGCATACTTTAACAATGAAATCTACTTCGTTTCGTTGAATCAGGGCAGCCTAATGCGCATTAGTACAGATTTAACGTACATTTCTACGGATGTTCAGAATGTGTATGAGATTCCACGCATCAGGAAATGTGATACTTATAGACTGCCAGGTAGCGACAGATTTATCGTGAATCAATTTAGCTTCACTATCGAGAACGGTGTTGAGCAGAACGTAGATTACCAGTTTGAATGCGATGGCTACATCCTAGGTGAAAGCAGCGGAAAAATCATGTACTCAGAAGATGACTTACCTTTGCTTGTCGAAGGTGGAAGTTGTCAGATATACCGTCCACGGATTGACGTTACATGTTCCAAGAATGGCGGAGAAACCTACGGGAATGCCAGTATTTACTACATGCATCCTACTGGCCAATACAAGAATCAACCTAGGTTTAACAAGCTTGGTGAAGCAAATCAGTTCACTATTCAAATGAGATTCTGGGGATTTGGTGCGGTTGTAATTGCGAATGGCATGATCGAGGTATATCAATGATTATCCCAACGTTTCAGGCAGTACAATATGTTGATAAAGATGGCTATCTTACGCCCCAAATGCAGATGTACAATGATGAATTGAATAATATATTGCGCAATGGCCTCAGTGACAATGGCTGGACATTGCCCACGGTAACACAAACGCAACTGGCTCAGATTCAGGCATTTACTGGATCTGATGTTATGCCTAACGGCAGTATATGGTATGTTCATGATGATATTACTTTGTACTATGAGGTCGTTGTTAAGATTAATGGTGCGTTACGAAAGATAACGACCGCAGCATATCCATAGGGAGGAGATGAATATGGGCTGGCTAAATAAATTATTTGGTGGTGGTCATGGCGATAGCAATTCTCCAATGAACGCTGCTAATCAATATCTCAATCAGATTCCTGGTGTAGCACATCAAGGATATGATCCCTATGTGAATGCTGGGTTGGATGCTTCAAGTAAAACCAAATCCGCCTATGAAAGCATGATGGAAGACCCTACAGGCTTTATTAATAAGCTTATGGAAGGCTATAAGCCATCAGAAGGGTATCAGTTCCAGAAGGAACAGCTTACGAAGGAATTAGGTAATACGGCTGCCGCTGGTGGAGTCGCAGGGACTCCATTAGACCAACTGAATCAAGGTGAAGCAGTTCAGAAGCTATTATCTGGCGACATGCAACAATTCCTACAGAATGTACTTGGTCGATACGATACTGGACTTAAAGGTGAAGAAGGTGTTGCGACACGAGGCTATGATGCGTCTGGCAATCTTGTTGACGCACTTGGTAGCGCATTGAATCAGCAAGGTGGCCTCGCATTCCAGAATCAGCAGCAAAAGAATCAGAATAAGAATGACCTGTGGAGTATGTTCGGAAAAGCATTAGGTGCTGGCATAGGCGGCTACTTTGGTGGTGTGCCTGGAGCTACGGCTGGCGCGAGCGTTTTCGGAGGAAAATAATATGGCGATTCAATTCACAGATTTCTCCAAGGCTCCCTTACTTGATTCACCAGCGAAGACCATCTTCGAGGATGTCCTGAAGGGCTATAAGATGTCACAAGAGCCAGCTAAAATGCGGGAAGAACAGTCTGCGCGAGTTCTTGCTAATAAGCTCAAAGATTTGGAAGTTCAGCATAAGCCTAAAGAATATGCGCTTAATGACCAGCAGAAGAGTTTGGCAAATGCGTTGCAATCCAAGGCTCTTGAGCATTATGAAGAGAAATACAATCTTGAGAAGCAATTGAAGCAGGCTCAGATTCAGAAAGCATTGCAGACTAAACTTGGCGGCAATGTGAAAGCCAATGGTGAACTAGCCAATTATATCGTATCTCATCCTGATGCTACTCAAGAAGATATCCGTAAAGCTTATGAAGAGATTCATGGCACGAAGATGGAGCATGAAAACACCATTATCAATCGCAGCAAGGATGTGGTCGCAGGTAACGCATTTGACAAGCTTCCTGTGAATGACAAGAAGCAATCTGTGGCTCTTATGAAGGGCATGGGCGTTGATCCTGTACAGGCCGTGGCTTACCTACGTCAATCGGGCAAAAGTCCCTCTTCATATGCTGAGGAAAATGGTATTGATATCTCTCAAGTAGAACCAGATTATGCTGCTGGCGAACAGAACATCAAGATGGCACAGCAAGCGAATGCCTACATGGATGAAATCGATACACTCGATAAGCACATCAATGAGGGTTTGGGTAAGTATCAGAATAAGATTCTAGGATATTCGTTCGAGCAAATTGCAGACGCCATGGAAGGTTCTAATCCTGATCAACAAGGAAGAGCATTAGCTGCCCGCGCGTTACTGCCTGAGTTGAACTCACTTCGATTGAAGATTGCTGGCGGTAACATCGGTATTGAAGCCCTGCGTGAACTGGAACACAAGTCACTTGGCAAGCTAAATGTCTTCGAGAGCTTGGTAGATTCTGAAACCTATAACAAGGCTCAACAATACATGACCGACTGGATTAAAGAAGCTGGTAAAGTGCGCGTGAAATCTTTGGTCAATAACAGTATGCTGAAGAAACACTTGAAGAAAGGCTCATCTACTGGCGGATTTGATTTTGGAGCATATCCTGTGGCTGGAGGTAAATAATGCAATCCATTAATGTAATCGATCCATCTACAGGTCAAGCTCATGCTATCCCATACGATCAATTGCCCCATGCCTTAGAAGCAGGTGGTCAGTTTGCGGATGAATACCAGAAGAAGAAAGCCATTAGCATTCAGCAAGGAACCTATACCGAGGATGAAGAAGGTACGAAGCCCATGGAGCTTGAATTAACCAAGGGACAAGAGCCGAAAGAGTCTACAGGATTTAAAGGTCTTGCTGGAGACGTGCTTCGACTGCTTGGTCATACGTTGAGGTCGGGCGTAGGATTTGCCCGAAGAACTCCAGGGAACCTGAAAGAGATTGGGTCTGAATTAGTGAATCATCGACTGAGCTACCCTCCACACATTGCTCAACAAGTACTGGCAGGATTAGGCGGTATCGCAAAAAATACTCTTAATTTGCCGCATGAAGCCATTGCTGAACTTGGTCGGAAGGAGCTAATTCCGGAGTGGCTGAAGAAGTACAACGAGTTGCCGTTTACGCATATTCCTGCAGACACTGGTGTTGAAAAGTTTTTGGGACTCGAACCTACCAAGAAGAGTGATGAATTGCTTCGCGCAATTCCTGCATTGTATGGTGGTGGAAAGTTACTTGGAAGCGGTATCAGTAAGGTCAAGAAGGTTACGTCTGCTCCCAGCAAGGAAAAGCTATTCCAGCGTGTATTAGAAGAACGTGTGGACGAAGCTGCTAAGAACACGTCTATGAGCGAAGACCAACTTAAAGCATTGAAAGAATCTCTCAGACGAGACTATTCCGCCATTCACGGTAAGAAGTTAGCTGAACAAACGCCTATTGGTCAGGAAGAAGCGATTAATGTGAAGCAGGGTAAATTGCAAGAACTGAAGCCATTGACTGAAATACCTGAGCAAAAGGTTGGTGAAATCCCTCCTGAGCCTGATACTAAGGCTATCATTGACCAGAAGAAGGCTGCGCTTGAAAAGGCTAAGACAGATGCCGAATATGCTTTAGGCACTTTAGATAATCCACGATTGAAAGGTGGTGCTAAAGTTAAGAAAGCCATTGAAGAGGTTCATGATTCTGCTGATTCCTTATACAAGTCAGCTCGCGCTCATTATGTTGATCAAAAGATTCAAGCAGACAATGGTGCTGAGATTAAAGCTGTAACTAAGGACTTAACTGCGCTCAAGGACGCTGATGAATTAGCTCCAGGTTACGGCTCTGGTACTGCTGAGCAGAAGGCTTTGGAAGCCCAATTGGAATCGCTTAAAGGTGAGAAAGTAAATGCAAGCGACATATTTGACTTACAACGAACGCTGGAGAAGATGGCTGAAGATACTCGCAAGAAGCAGTACTCTGGGGTCAATGACATCGAATTTAAGCGGCTCAACAATTTGGGTGACAGACTTGAATCTCATGCTGCAACATTAGAGAAGCGTCTTGAATCAGTTGGAGGCAAAGAAGTTCAATCCATGATTAAGCAAGCCAATAAAGGCTGGAAGACATGGAAGGATTTATCTAAACGCAATCCTGTTGGTAAAGCTGCTTTGAAAGGTGAATTGCCTACACGCGCCATGATTGAGATTGTTAAGGAACATCCAGGGAATGATTTCTTACATGCCTTGGTTGAGTCGGATCCTGAATTGAAGAAACACGTGCTTGCGGCGTATGCTGGTGAAAGCAATGTCAATAAGCTTTTGAAGCCTACTAGTTTGACAAAGAAATACATCGAGGCTTTGCCTGAAGTTGAAGAACATGTTAATGCGCTCAAGGAAGCTCTACAAGGCGTAAAAGAAGGTGAAGTCAAAGCAAGTCAGGTGAAAAAAGAGTATGATGATTTAGTCAAATCGATGAAAGATGCTGCTAAGGAGCAGAAGATTCGTAGAGATGCTATCGAAGAATCTGATAAGCTGAAGAAGCAAATTAAATTTCACGAAGATGCAATTCCTAAACTTCGCAGCAGGATGCAGGAAGTCGAGAAGAATAGCGCGGAACATAAGCGTCTTCAGAAGGAATTGGATGATCATGAGAAATTCATTCAGGATAAAGGCGGTCGCCTGAAAGAGTTAATGCGATTCTTCGTGAAGGTTAAAGGGGCAAATTTGGTTCACATGTGACAATTATCGAAATAACCAATCGATAATGTCATCTGCGTACCATAGGATTATTAAGCCTAAAATTATTGTCATGGTGTCCTCCTGTATAATAAGAAAGCATTATAGGGGTACATTGGATAGAAATCAAGCATAAGGACGTGCTATGGCCATTGATTCACATTACATTCCCGCGTTTTCGATTGAAGATGTGCTGTTGGATAAGGATACAGGTGCTCCTTTAACAGGCGGATTAGTCTATTTTGAAATAGATGATCAGCGAGGTGTATTAAAGCCTGTGTATCAGATTACAGGCGCATCTCCAGATTACACATATACGCAGTTACCAAACCCACTAACATTAAGTGCAATTGGTACGTTTGAAGATTCGCTTGGAAATCCTGTTATTCCATATTTCTATCCATATGACGCATCAGGCAATGTTGAATTATATTATTTGCGAGTCACAAGCGCAGAAGGCGTTGAACAATTTACGCGCGAAGCGGTGCCATATGTCGTGAGCGCTGGCAATAATATAGTTACAAGCGTATTGGAGAATGAATTAACAAATCCTCAATTTGCTGAAGTGTTGTTCACATCTCCAATAACTTTTACATTTAATGCAGTCGCAGATGAAGTCATCACAATCGCGCCAGGCTGGGATGTCGTTTTAACAAGTCCAGGGGTAGGGTCATTGACATTAACAATAATCACGCCAACAGGAAGTTTAAATCGAATTACTAACCCTGGGACACTGTTAAATATTAAATCCACTGGATTAACAAGTTTAAAATTACGTCAACGACTATACGGTTCACCAAACTTGTGGGGGTCTGGTTATTTAACAGCGACATTTATTGCTAAAACTTATGGCGGCACTTCAACTGTATTGAATATGTATTATAGTCAATCAAATGGTGCAGTTGTTGATGAATTGTTGGTTTCAGCGACATTACCTGGGGACGGCAATTATGCAGCTTATCCTGGAAGCGCACTAATTCCTATTTCTAATAGTGCCGATTTTTTCCCAAATGCCTATATAGATATTTATTTTGATATACCTCTCACGACCGAGATAGATATTAGCAGCGTGATGGTTTCTTTTACTAATGATGTTAATGTTGACAATATTCTTTATGACCAAACATCTTACGATAGGCAAGTAGATTATACATTTCATTATTATAATCCCCTGTTGCAATTTAAACCGATACCAAGTTATTTAGTGGCATGGGATTTCCCTTTAAATCCGGCTCAAATTTTTGGCGATTCAGTTGGCACTCAAGCTATAGGCGCAAACAAATCGTATTACGCTTGGGATCAAACAATTGTTTTTCAAACAGCAGACAATAGTATTGCCGTTTCGAGGGAATCAACAAGTCTTTACATGAATTTAACTGCGACTACAACAACGCAAGCGGCTGTAATTCAATATTTGAGTGGAACTCAAGCTCAATTAATTTTAAATCAAATGGCTTTGGAAGGGGTTAGCGTCATGTTTGCAGGATCTACAACAACGCCTAAAACATTTACGGTGTCCTTGTGGTGGAGCGTGAACCCTATCGGAACTGGAATGACATCAAACGATTCATTAGTTACTGGATTAGATGCCACTGGTTATCCTACCGTTGCGGCAGGATGGACTGAAATCACAAAACTACCCTTACAGAAAGCAACATTTACAACGTTGACTAATATATATCAGATGAATGGTTTTTCAAATTATATAGAACCAACAGCATACTTAACTGGCGTCTCATTTGCTATCGTTGTCGGGAGTTCCTCTATACCCGCCGGCGAAAAAATTTCAATTGCATCAATTTCAATTGTGCCAGGAAAAATTCCAACCATTCCAGCCCCTCAGACATTAGATCAAGTTTTAAAAGAATGTGAATTTTATTATGAAAAAAGTTATTCAAATTCTTCGGCTGCCGGTGCGGTTGATGGACAGAATTCACTAATAAGCGCACAAAATGCAGCTATTGTTACCACTCAGGTTGGTTTATATGCTAGCGGATTTAATATTTCTTTTAAAAATTCTAAAATAACGACTCCTGCTGTAAATTTATTTTCACCAAGCACGGGAGTTGGAACGGCTGTTTCGGGATTAGTCTATACGGAAAATGTTTTACGAAATAGTGGTGACTTAGATTTAGCGAATTGGACTCAAACTGCAATTGGAAGTAAAAATGTGTATTATGTTCCTGCAAATTCAACATATTTGCTTGGGGCAGCGGCAGTAAGTACTACAAATCCACAGGCATTTATTAATTATCATTATGTTGCAGATGCTCGGCTAGGATTAGTTTAAATAATTTAAGGATAAATGATGGCAACTCAATATAAATTACAAAAGGACGTAGCTGGGTACAACGGATTTGGATTGCAATTCTGTGATCAAAAATTTAGTGCTTCATTGGCTGTTACAACTGATACTGTGCTTACAGTACCTAGCAATGCAGCCATAGGGCAAGCATTGAATGCCGTCACCAAATGGCTTGCAGTAATTCAAGTTGAAGCAAACTTATCTGTATGGTTTGCTTTGAACGCGACCGCAGCGGCTCCAGCAGGAAACACTTTTGCATCTACTACATCGGATTTAATTGTTGGAAGTGAATACTATGGCGTTGAAGTAAAAAGTGGAGACATAATGCACTTTTTAGCACCAACCGCAGGAACGGATATACTAGTTAAGTTTTACGCTCTTCCAGCTAACTAATTATAGCGTATTAGCATCCCAAGGACGGTGATTATGGCGTTAGTATCAGATCAGAAATTTAGTACCTTTCAAAATGGTGGAAGCCTGTTGGTAGGTGATATTATTGTTGGCTTGCGTGACGGACTTAATACGAGATTTAGCTATACAGCAGAGTTACCCCCGGGCTACATTGTGCCGATTACCAATGGAGGCACGGGAGCAAGTAATAATTTAGATGCCAGAAATAATTTAGGACTCGGGACAATCGCGACACAAAATGCCAATGCCGTGTCCATTTCTGGCGGAACAATCTCAAGTGCAACGCTAACTAATGTAACTCTTGTTACTTCAGCACTTGGAACGCCGACCTCTGGCGTATTAACCAATTGCACAGGATTGCCGTTGCCAACAGGCGTGACTGGAAGCCTGCCAGTAGCCAATGGGGGGACAGGCGTTACTTCGGTAACAACTTCGCCCACAGCGTCTGCATTTGCTGGATGGGATACAAATAAAAATCTATCTGCTAATAGCTTTTTGTCAGAAACTCAGCTTGTAACTAATGCTGGAGGTACAACGATATTAACTGTTGGCAGCCCGCAGCAATTTGTCTTCTCTGGCAGTACTTTTCAAACTGTTGAAATGCCAAGTGTCGCAACTTTGTCGGTTGGTCAAACATACAGATTGATAAATGATTCATCCAATGCTTTATTTGTTGTATCTTCTGGATCTAATGCCATTGTAACAATGCAACCCTTGACCCAAACAGTTCTGACCTACAACGGAGTGGCAGGAACTTCAGCGGCTTCTTGGGATTTGCAATATACGAGCAACACTATTGGAGTTCAATCAATAACAGGAACAGCTAATCAAGTAATAGCTTCTTCGTCAACAGGCAACATCACATTAAGCCTTCCGCAAAACATAGCACCAGCTAGCTCACCAACGTTTGCAGGATTGAGCTTAACATCAGCTTTAACGGTGTCTAATGGTGGTACGGGATTAGCAAGTGCAACGCCTTATGCTGTGTTGTGTGGTGGAACAACGAGTACAGGCGCACTTCAAAGTATTGCGAGCGTTGGAACTTCAGGACAAGTTTTAACTTCGAATGGTGCTGGTGCTTTGCCTTCATTTAAAAGTATTACAGCAAGTTCAACTTCTCCTAGCATTCAAAAATTCACATCTGGTTCAGGAACTTATACAACCCCAACAAGCCCAGCGCCTTTGTATATACGGGTCGTTATGGTTGGCGGTGGAGGAGGAGGAGCAGGTGTTGCAGGAACGCCAACAAATGGCGGATCAGGAGGTAATACAACCTTTGGCGTAACAAATTTAGTGGCTAACGGCGGTACTGGCGGCGTTGTGGGTTCAAATATAGGTGGTGCTGGTGGTACAGCATCAGCTACAGTGGGTAGCGGCATCGCATTACCTGGTGGCGCAGGTGGTGCTAGTATGCAGATCGGCAATGGCACTGGTGGCGTGGGCGGCTCAAGTGCTTTCGGCGGCGCGGGGTATGGTGGAGGTGCTTCAAACCCTGGAGGTTCTGGAGGCACGAATACCGGCGGTGGCGGAGGTGGAGGTGGCGCAAGTTCAGGAGCATCGAGTGCGGGCGGAGGAGCTGGGGCATATATTGATTATATAATTACAAGCCCGTCAGCAACATATGCGTATGCAGTTGGTGCAGCTGGAACAGCAGGCGCAGGAACAATCGCAGGGGGGGCTGGCGGCTCAGGTTTAATTACAGTTTATGAGTTTTATCAGTGATATAAGGAAAATAATGACAGATAGAGACAAAGAACTTTACCAGCTAGCCATTGAAATTGGTTTTTTTATGGACTCTATTGCACAGCAGCGCAAATATAGTTCAACAGAATCGTGTGTGAGTTATATGCACAGCACAGTAGCGCAATGGAAGAGCGAAGCTGCAGTTTTTAGTGCATGGCGAGATTCATCTTGGACGAGAATTACTCCAATCATAGATTCATTGCAACCCACAGACCCAGTCCCTACAATATCTGAACTGGTAGCTATTTTGCCGGGTATTGTGTGGCCATAAATATCTATACCCCCGTATAGATATTTGAATCAAAAACTTAAGGATGAGGCGATTAAATGTCTATTTTAAGCGTAACTACAAGTCAGGCAGGGTTGGTAAGTGTTTTACCAAGTGTTGCATATATTCAAACGAATGATCCGATTGCTACAGTGACTGCTGCTGGATATTTGAACAAAGCGGTTGCTGAAGGTTCGCAATTCAATTTGCCATGTATAGCTGCGGTAACAACGAAGGAAACACCAACATCTGTAGCCCAAGTTGGTTGGTATGAAATTCAGCATGTTGGTTCGGACTGGTCTTTAGATGCTGGTTCTAACACTGGTATTGGTCTTACAAATGGTCATATCTTCGTTGGTAACGCAAGCAACATTGCGACTGACGTGGCTATGTCTGGGGACGTTACAATCAGCAATACTGGTGTGACTGCTATTACTGCTGGTGTAATCGTCAATGCCGACATTAATGCTGCTGCTGCAATTGCATTCAGTAAGTTGGCTACTCTTACATCAGGAAACTTGCTTGTAGGTTCTGCTGGCAACGTAGCGACATCTGTTGCAATGTCAGGGGATGCAACAATTATAGCTTCTGGTGCTTTGACGATTTCTGCGAATGCTATTACGACTTCTAAGATATTAGACGCTAACGTAACATTAACCAAATTGGCTGCTGGTATTACACCTGCCTACATTGTAAAGTATGCTGGTAAAGCTGCTGATGGTGGTGGTTCTGCAACAATTACAATTACTGCGGCAGGCGTAGTTGCAACAGACTTGGCATTCGCTCAAGTTCAAGAATCAACCAATGCGGTAAGCGTACAAAAAGTTACACCCGGAACTGATCAAGTTGTTGTTTTGTTATCTGGTGATCCAGGTGCTGCGACAACAATTACTTGGCAAGCTCTTAGAGCTGCTGCTTAATTAACATAAGGAAGTGCTATGAACTTAGAACAATTGTTAGCTCGTGCGCAAGAGATTGAAACTGCGATCCTTAATATAACATCTCAACTGAATGCCCTTCATGGACATAAAGCTGAGACGTTGCATTGGATTCAACGCGTTCAAGAGGGTGCGCCAGTAGAGAATACACCCCAGGTTGAACCTCCTCAAGAACCTGTGGTAGAATAACCGCTCTTAATGGCTCGCACGCACCTTCAAAATGGATTGTCCTCCAAATTAAGGCTTGCGAGCCATTTCTATACTAAACTAAGGAAGTGAGATGGATATTAAGTTAGCGGAAGCATTGCTCAGACGTAAAGAATTAGCAGAGAAGCTAAACATCTTACGTCATTTCAAAGATAACCACGCATTTTACGAAGTTCGCGGTCAACGTGTGAAAGTTACCGAAGGCTTGGAAGACATCAATGTCAATTACCCTAAGCTTGAAGCATCACAGGTTACGGCTGAATTTGATTACGTTGCCAAACAATTACGCTTAGTAGACGCACTTATCCAGCAAGCCAACTGGACTACAGTACTATCTGTTGACCCAATGGTTATGGAAGCCTACAGCAAAGCGTAACACCGAGTTCGATAGCTAAATGGTATGAGGAAGGCCGCTAGGAGCCTTAATCCTAAGCAGCAGTACTGTTGCGTTGCCAGTGCAAGGCTGTAACCTTGCTATAACTGTAGCTCAATTGGTAGAGCACAAGCATTTGGAGCTTGGTGTAGCAGGTTCGAATCCTGCCAGATAACACCCACCATCTAGGGTGTCATTACTGACCTTGAATTCCGATTACTTTTACAGCTTATATCCGAAGTCTCGATTGACCGATTAATGCGTTCAACCTCGTAGTGACGACATAGGGGTACGCTAGAAAATCCGATTTCCGACTATAAGAATTCCGAATAACCAGCTCATAATTTAGCTATCCTTTCATTGTTCAAAATCGATGCTATACTGAAACTGATATCTGTGGTTTTTTTACGTGAATTACCTGTAATTACTCCACACCTTTTCCCACAGATATCCCTAATAAGGATTAGCATGAAAATAATACGTCACGGATTGTTGTTCATATTTATCATCTATCTCACACTGGCTTATATGGTCGGGTGTGCCAAATTTCATCCAATAAAATTCATCGATGAAGCCTGTATTATTCCATTTGAAGGTTACGAATATAAGACTTGTAAAGCCATGAGGGTTACAATCGATGACAAGAAATACATCATACCGAAAGATTTTGAGACAGATTTGGCGAGTGTCCCGCGCTTGCTTTGGCCAATTTTTGCGCCTCAGTATTCAGGGTTCGTGGCACCAGCAATACTGCATGATTACTTATATCGCTGTAATGCTCACATTACTCGTAAGTATGCTGATGAAGTACTTTATTCAGCTTTAATTTCCGAAAACGTCACCCCATTTACCGCATCTAAATTCTATATAGGAGTACGCCTATTCGGTGGCTCTCACTATGAACATGGAGTGTGCTGATGAATCATGAAGAGATGTTTCAAGCGTGTATTAAATCAATCTTAGAGCATGAAGGTGGTTTGTCCAGAGACAAAGGCGACCCAGGCGGCACGACACAATGGGGCATATCCTTGCGCTATCTCAAGAACATGGGTTTAGACCTGAACGGTGATGGCGTAATCAATGATGAAGATGTTATCGGATTGCATAAAGACGGCGCTGTAGAAATTTATCGCAGATATTGGTGGGATAAATACAAGTACGCAGCATTCAATGAACTCGTAGTAGTAGAGAAAGTGTTCGACATGGCTGTCAACATGGGTGGCATGGCGGCTCATAAGCTGCTTCAGATTGCCATCAATCGCTTGAGAGAGCAGCCCATTAAAGTTGACGGTTTAATAGGAGGACAAACTTTTGCCGCAGCTAATTCCACGGACGGGAATAAGTTGCGACAAGAGTTAAGGGAGTGTGCCAAACATAGGTACATAGAAATTATTGCAGCGAATCCTGCCATGGAATGGTGTAGAAAGGGATGGATGAATCGAGCAGCGTGGTAGTCAAACGCCACACAGAATCTAACGAACAAATAGCAGCCATGGATTGGCTAAGAGCGCAGCATCCTCAGATAGCATTACATACGCTACATATCGGTAACGAACGCAAGGCAAGCTACTATGTTGGCTACATTATGAAGCGCATGGGCGTACTCAAGGGCGCAAGCGATCTCTTCATGGCATGGCCTTGTGGTGGCTTCCATGGGCTATTCATTGAAGTGAAATCTAAGACAGGGCGACCTAGTGCTGAGCAGAAGGCATTCTTACAGCGAATGAGGGATGTCGGTTACAGAGCAGAGATATGCTATGGTGCCGAAGAAGTTATCAGCACCATGAAGGATTATCTGGCACTTTAGAAGGGTAGCTCGCTATCTTCGAACGCTTCTTCATATGTGCTTTCTTTCTTAGGCTCAGGCTTATGTTCCTTAGATTTTGGCATCAATTTAAGGTCGTGCGCTATGATGAAGTACTTTGTGCGCTCCTGACCATTCCCATCAGTGTACTTCTGGTTGTCCATCTCGCCCTGGATGTACAGCAAATCACCCACGCTAACATATTTCTCAGCAATTTCTGCAAGTTTATTAAACATCGTCACATTGTGCCATGTTACCTTTTCGTGCTTCTCACCGTTTTTCACAAACTTTTTCGAAGTGACCATGCTGACATTACTAATTTTGACCCCTGAGCTGGTTGTCTTAGTATCAATCTTGCCTACACGTCCGAGTACGGTTCCTTGGTTTACCATGATATATCCTTATAGTTTCAGTAGTTTTTCAATAAAATTCTCTGCCGCTTCAACGGACAGTTCTTCGATACTTCCGACTTCGTAAAAGGCAAGAGCCTTGGCTAATCGTTCATCATTGAAGTCTTTGTCCGCGATAAGCTCTCTAACTTTAAGATGCAACGAAGCTGGCGTGACGCTAACTTCATCCTCTTGTCCTCGTTCTTCGTTCTCGTCATTCGTCTCGCCAGCGACTTTATGCTCATCTGTAGCCACGGCTCCATAAACCACGTCCACATTGCTCACTCCTTGCTTGGTTAAAATGTCTTGCTTCAATAATTCTGTACGTGAACCCTTTTGATTTGATACGGTGTAGTCAGCATCGATATAGTCCTCAACCTCTTCTCTTGGCTTAATGCCTTTTAACGCATCAGGGAAGGCATCACGCAGACAGAATCCTCTTGCCCGAAGCTTCAACATACGCTCAGGGTATTGATTCCATACGCCACCCTTAGCTAGAAGTCCGGCTTTCTTGGCCATGTCCATGGTGAATATGCTCTCCTTGTCAGCCTTACCTTTGCGCTTAACAATGCAGGTGTACCCGATGATGGAGTCATTCTTCACGATAGGTGTTTCAATGATGTCATCAAAGTCTTTATGCGCCATACATAGGGCTAACATATCATCACCCCACATGGCAGGTTTGCCGTTGATGACTGCGATACATTGCTGTGATTGCTCTGGCGTAAGACCCACCTGATAGCCCATAGCCCAGCAGATGAATAAATCTTGCGGCTTGCCTCTGAATGATTTCGGTATAAGGTCACTCGATGCGAGCTTACTGGCTAATTGCATATAATGTGGTGCTAAATCCTTAGAGTATAAACTGTCTTCCAAGCGTGTTGGTTTCATGTGATCAAGTTGCCGCGATTTCTCTGGAACCTGCGCTAGTTCTGTAGTAGTCATGTGATCCCTCACTTAATGTTAAAAACTCGTGTACCCTTTTTAGTAGCCTTCCATGTGGCCAACAATTCACCATCTTGCCCTATAAGATATTCCGCATCACCCATATGAGACATAAGCTCCATCTTAAATTTATCTTCTTGGTCTGTCAGATTCTTGATTGCACCTTTGACGTTCATCAATTCCGCAAGCGCATTGCCAGTTCTGAAATTCGAATTAACGACCTTATCAGGATGA
This sequence comes from Desulfosporosinus sp., assembly GCA_027353165.1. Lineage (GTDB taxonomy): Bacteria > Bacillota > Desulfitobacteriia > Desulfitobacteriales > Desulfitobacteriaceae > Desulfosporosinus. The sequence goes on along the minus strand of DAIEHY010000003.1, from coordinate 14,831 downwards.
GGCGTAGGAAACTTCAATCTACAATCGGATGTTGAACTTAAAGCAGGTTCACGTTTATTCTGGACACAATCCCAAAAGTCGATATCTGCCTGAAGTATAAGAGCCTCAAGTGCTGCGTCACGCTCATAGGTGAATTGCTTGTACTCCATGCCGCCAATAAGCACAGCGCAATAGCCTCTGGTCGCATTTGTAATCAGGCATTGCTTAGCAACTTGAATGAGGTAGACGAGAGGAATACCATCTGTAAGTGCCATGTCCCATTCTTTACGCTGGAAGCTGTTGGCAGACTTGGCCTCGATAACCGCATTCTCAGACTCAATCCAGCCGTCCAAATTGGCAAATATGAAAGGATAATCAGGATGATATACAGTATCAGGGAACGAGACTTTGACATCGTTTTCTTCTGCGAATCGTTTAATGATTAGCGGCTCAAGGGCATTCCCCCAATATTGCTGCTCTGTCATTTCATCATCAGACTCAATTGCTCCAGTCTTCTCTAGGTATAACTGATAGGGTGTCTTATAGGTTGAATAGCCCATAATGATTGGTGTATCAGAAGCACCAATTCCTTCATGCCGTTTGGCACGTTGCTCATCCGTTAGCATAATTTTCCTCCTTGGAAAGATACATTATGTATGCAACTCAGGTTTAAATCAATCTATGGAATTCAAACAGGGTTTAGATTATAATGTTATGAAAATCTATTTGGAGATAACCGTGACTATTGAAGAAGTAGTTGCATGGTTTGGTAATCTACATCAAGCTTGCAAAGCAATCGATATCGCATCACAGAATATGACGAAGTGGAAGAAGCAGGGTTATATTCCTTGGAAGCAACAGTTTAAAATTGCCACCGTGACCGAGGGCGAATTATTGCCCGATGATGAAGACCCTTATCTAGTGAGGCATCCCAAGAAGCCTAAGACGAAATAATTTTAATGACATAAGGAAGTGTAATGAAACTAAAGCATAAGATTCAAGCAGGAGTCGCCTGTGGGTTCACGCTGGTTGCAGCCCTTTACATAGGATGTAATCTGACACGAGTTCCCGCGGGTTATCGTGGCGTAATTGTTAATTTATATGGCAGTGATAAAGGCGTATCGGAGCAATCGGCTGGAGTAGGTCGCTATTACATGGGATGGAATCGAGAAATGTATCTGTTTCCTACATTCTTGCAGAACTATTCATGGACTGGCGAGCAAGCTATTGCAATGCAAACATCAGAAGGGCTATCAATTACCACTTCTGCGGGAATCACTTACAATATTGCGCCAGACAACGTAGTTAAAGTGTTTCAGAAGTATCGTTTAGGCATAGAAGAAATCACTAATACATTCCTTCACAATCAAGTGCGTGATGCGATGAATGAAGTTGCCAGCACCATGACTGTTGAAGCGATTTATGGTTCGGGCAAGGAGAGGTTTATCTCCAAGGTTAATGAAATTGTGAAGAAGGAAGCAGCCGATAATGGAATCGAAGTGGATAAGATTTATCTCGTTGGTTCATTCCAATTACCAGCAAATGTCGTGGAGTCGATTAATACGAAGATTCAAGCTTCTCAGAATGCAATGCGAGTTGAAAATGAAGTTGCGACAAGTCGAGCGGAAGCTCAGAAGACTATCGTTGACGCAAAAGCAGCAGCAGAACGGCGTCTTATTGAAGCTGAAGCCAATGCTAAACAGATTACACTCAATGCTGAATCTCAAGCGAAAGCGAATAAGTTACTGGCTGAAAGCATTACTCCAGAATTTGTTCAATACCAAGCGATATTGAAATGGGACGGGCAATTACCGACCACCAACGCTGGTGGAGCTATGCCATTCATCAACGTAGGGAGCAAGAAATGAGGATGGTGATATTCAAGGTGATTTCATTTGTGGCGTGCTTTATCTTCATGCAAGGCGCGATACTTCCATGGGCGATATCGAATAACACGATGCCATTGTGGGCAGATATAGTCTTAATCACGATTATTTTGATGATGTGGCTGGCTGTCATTGACCGTCTGGCTTATCACTTACTTAAAGTATTAAGGAAGAACGATGAAATCATTGACCGAAACGCAGAAATTCCTTCAAAGGAATATTAATGACGCGAGCATGGCATTTCATGATGAACTTGCTACCGAAGAGAATAAAGATTATCGAAGAGGGTTCCGTGCTGGGACTCTTTTTGCTTTCTTGCAAATGAAATCTGATATAGGGAATATTGAAGATGCTGCTACTGAACGGTCAACCGATTAATTATTTTCATTTCTCTGGTGGTGAGATTCAAGTCAAGTTACCAGAAGTCATTCAAGAAGAACGTGTGACGCTCACATGGAATCCTTCTCAATCCGATCACATAATTCTGTTAGGTCTTACAGTTAATGCTCTAGTAAATGCTGGCATTTATGATATTGATTTAGACGTGCTATATCTTCCTTACGCGCGTCAAGATAGAGTCTGCGCAAAAGGTGAAGCGTTCAGTTTAAAGTTCATTTGTAAATTTCTGGACAGTTTAGATGTGAGTGGCATCAGGATTTGGGACGCTCACAACCCAGAACTCACTGATGAATTATTGCTAGGTAATTGGGTATGGCATTGGGAGGCGCATGATATCTTTGCTCGGCATGGCCTTCTCAATCAGTTTGACTTGTCCAACCTCGTGTTATGCGCCCCAGACAAAGGAGCAACAGACCGAGTATCGAAACTTGCGAACCATTTTGAACTCCAAACCCCAGTGTATTTGGAAAAGAATCGAAATCCTTCCAATGGTCGAATTACCAGTATGTATTTCAATCACGATAACCGAACAGTGAATGGTTATGATGTCATGGTCGTAGATGATATCTGTGATGGTGGAGCAACCTTTCTAATGGCTGCTGATACGCTCAAGGCTCAAGGGGCAGAAAACCTTTATCTCTATGTGACCCATGGCATATTCAGCAAAGGCTTGAGTGAATTACTTCAGCATTACAAGCACATTTATTGCCATCATGTTTTGCATCATTCTTTGTATAAATCAGATGAAAATTTAACCATACTTCAGGAGTTTCCGAATGTATCATAATCCCCTATTTGCCATAGATTTTTACAAGGTAGACCATCGGAGACAATATCCTGAAGGAACAACTGAAATCTATTCTAATTTCACGCCACGATATGTTAAGCAAAATCATAGTTTATTGTCAGATTTTGATAACCAAGTTGTCGTATTTGGCATACAATCGTTCATCAAAGATTATTTGTCGGAGCAGTGGAAATGGCTGTTCTTCCAGCGTGACAAGCGAAATGTTATCGATGAATACAAGGATTTAGTTCAAACAGCATTAGGCATTGAAGACTTTGATTGCTCGCACTTGGAGGCTCTACATGACCTTGGTTACTTGCCGATTCGCATTAAGGCTATCAACGAAGGGTTTCGTGTTCCGATTGGCGTACCTGTTCTGACCATCGTTAACACTCATCCTGATTTCTATTGGCTTACGAATTATCTTGAAACTATTATTTCAGCGAGTCTCTGGAAAGCTATGACTTCAGCGACCATAGCATTTGAATATAAACGATTGCTTATGAAGTACGCGAAACTGACAGGCGCAGATGAATCATTCGTAGACTATCAGGCGCATGACTTTAGTTTCCGTGGCATGTCTGGATGGAATGACGCAACACTATCAGGAGCAGCTCACCTTACAAGCTTTAAAGGAACGGATTGTGTTAGCGCAATTGACCTATTAAATCAACACTATGATGCAAGTGCTACCGCCAGTATTGTCGGTAGCAGCGTTCCAGCGACTGAGCATAGTGTGATGTGTTGCGGTGGTTCTGACGGTGAGTACGAGACCATCAAGAGGTTAATTACTGAAGTATATCCCACTGGCATAGTATCAATCGTGTCAGATTCATATGACTTATGGAGAACATTAAGTGTCTATATTCCGAGCTTGTATAGCGAAATTGTTAACCGAGAAGGGAAGGTGGTTATTCGTCCTGACTCTGGTAATCCTGTTGATATCATATGTGGCGATATGTGTGCGGTGCGTGACACTCCAGCCTATAAAGGAGCATTGCAATTACTCTGGGACACTTTCGGAGGACGAATCAATTCAGCAGGTTATAAGGAGCTGAACCCCAAGGTAGGACTCATCTATGGTGATGCCATTACAGTTGACCGCGCATCTTTAATCTTGCAAATTATGGAAGAGAAGGGATTCGCTTCGAGTAACATTGTTTTCGGTGTTGGGAGCTACACATACCAGTATGTCACACGCGATACCTTTGGGTTTGCGATGAAGGCAACCAGTGCTGTAATTAATGGAAAGCGTCACGCAATTTATAAAGACCCTATCACGGCGAGTGATGGCAATAAGAAGAAGTCTGCTCGCGGATTGCTTCAGGTAGAAATGGATATGGAAACTGGTCGATATTATCTTGTTGATGATGTAACTGAATCAGCAGAAGAAGAAAGTCACTTGGAAACTGTATTTGAAGATGGCGAGCTGTTTAATGTTACTACATTAGCTGACATTAGACACAGTTTATCTATTGAATTAGAACAGGTTTCAGAGTAGATTAAAACCATTCTAAGGGAAGTCAACAAGACCCCCCCTGAAGCATTACTGCTAAAGGCAAGAGTAATTAAGATTGCAGCTTAATTACTCTCTGCGTAACCGAACTTAATGGAGGATAGCTCAGCCACATGCTCACAATTTTACATCACCGATCCACAGAATCAAGCATTAATTTCAGAAATTTTCACATTGCCGAGACAAAGGATGTCGCTCATGAATATACTGGAAGTCATTCGCGCACGCATAATTCGGGATTTTCCCACCATCAGCGAAGAAGAATTAGCAATCAGATTAGCTATAGCGGAGAGATTACTTGAAACAATAGAAGTTTAAATCGGGCTTCCTGCCCTACAACTGGAATAACGTGTGAAAGTTTGGCGACCGAATCACGTTATGAACTGCGGTACTGCATCACTGCGAACTATTACGGAGCAATTATACCATGTACGTCAATTTTAGCGAACAACTTTGGATAGATTTTGACCTTGAAGTGGAATATTTTTTAAGGCACATCGTATCATGGCTTGGTTACAACGCTTCAAAAGACAATCCTGAACATCGCAATTTTCACGAAGGCCAATACTGGTCATTCAATTCATATCCTGAATATGCCAAAAGATTACCTGGATTCTCATCTAAGCAAATACGCACTATTACTGCGCGTGCTATTAAAGGCGGCTTGCTCATTGTCGGGCATTTTAACAAGAAGAAATACGATAACACGAATTGGTACACGCTTACGGAAAAAGGATGGAAATATTTTGAAAGAGAGGCCAGAAAGCTATACCCAGACTCATTTGTCGATTCCGACAATGGTGATACAGAATTAGACACCCCTGCCCAAACGGGCAGACCCCCTGCCCAAACGGGCAGACCTATACCAATAAAACCTAACTCATTAGGTAGTAATAATACTATTACTACTAGCGCACGCAGCAGCAGCAGCAAATCTAAGCCAACGGAATTTATGCGGGAAATGATTGACGTCTATCGTGAGACATTTCCGAACAACCCACAGCCTCATCCTAGGCTTATATCGACAAGTTTACAGAAAACTTTACAGACGCTTATCAAGCGATGGCCTGAAGCTGACCCCAATGGTTCGCCTTTGGACATTCCAGCTTTCAGGCGTTACATGATTGCTATGAGAGATTATGCGCCTAACTTCTCACTCAGTGAGTACACGACCGCAGCTGGGCGTAAGAAGAAAAACGGAATGGAAACCTTTTGCCGATGGGATACCCTTGTTAAATTTTTAGAGAATCAATACTCATGACACATCCTAACCAGTCGCCTGAATTAGAGCGTTTAATTTTGATGAGCCTGATGCACCTTGGAGACCCTAACGAGGTGAAAGTTCAGCAAGCCATGCTTAAGCTAACCGCTGATTGCTTTTACGATTACTTGTACGGACAGCTTTTTGGGATTATTCGAGAATGTTTCCAGAAGGGGGAAATGTTCACGATTGTTGACGTGCTGATGCTGATTAAGAAAGATGACAATGATTTGTTCGAAGCCTACAACTGGGTACGTCAAGAATATTCTGAAATTTTCACTGGCACAGCTAACTTTCTTTCTTATGTTGACCGCTTAATTGCGCTTAAAGTATTACGCAAGCAAATGAGTTTAATGGCTGAAGCCCAGAGAGAAGTTTCAGCTATTGCCAATCCTGAATCAGCGCAAGAAAGCCTTTTGGAGCATATCAACCTGATTAACAATCTGTCCTTCAGAGCTTCCAAGGATGGGATTTCTGCAATGGAATTAACAGAAGCCTACTTTGAAGGACTGCTTCCCGATGACGTTATTCTTCCTACCACATGCGATCAGCTGAATGAATTACTTGGCGGTGGAATTAGAGCAAAGAGCCTTATCACAATTGCTGCTGGAGCTGGTGTCGGTAAAACTGGCTTTGCGATATTCCTTATGGACGCGATTGCGCGTAATCAACCAGACACCCATTCGCTGTTCTTTTCGATTGAAATGGAAGCCAGACATATTTGGCAACGTCATATGGGAATCTGCGCTGGAAAGCAATTTGATGACTTAACCGAACAAGAGAAATTAGCTGCTGTCCCTAAACTCGCGTCTGTTCCTGTGAGGATTTACGATTTGGCTACTTGTCGAAATGCGGATGACATTGATTTTATCCTTACTACCGCGCGATTGAAAGCAATGGAAAAACCGATATCCGTGATTGTCGTTGACTATCTGGGATTGGTTGAAAATCGTGGTCGCTTTGAACGTAATGACTTAAAGCAATCTGATACCGTAACCAAGCTGTCTAAACTGGCAATTGAGTTAAACTGTGTGGTGATTTGTTTATCTCAGATTAACCGCGCCAATGCTGCTCGTTCCATTGATGACCGTTGCCCATGGCCTCATGACGCTGCCGATTCCAGTGGTTCTCATCGTAGTTCTGCATTATGGCTAGGCGTTGATAGACCAGACCAGTATCAAGATGACCCCTGCTATAGGAATCAATTTGTAATCAAGTGTCGCAAAAATCGATTTGGTGGAATTTTTGAACTAATTTTAGCTTTTAATGAAGGTACATTTGCAGAAGTTCCCGAAGGATGGTTCAGGCAGCCATCAAAGCCAACTAAAAATATCGAGCAAGCCCTTTTTTCTGGCCGTGGTAAAGACTTCTCAGAAAAGCAATACGTTGACTAGGGGTAAAATTACATACCCCTTAAAACGCGCGTATGGAGGTTTTAAGGGGAATTGATTATAGCTTGATGGAAAGCAATGGCATTTTCTCGCCATAATTGACGACCCCATCTTGTTGCGTTGGGAATATTTCAGCTTCAAAGCCTATACGCTTGCGTTCATGCTGTTGTCGTAACTTGCTTGACCCATGGCTTACTATGCTTGATAGAAACCGCCTTAAATCGGTTAATCTACGGCAAACATAGCTTGAATTTGGTCTCTCAATGCAGAACATACATGGCTGATAGATAACGCCGTTATCATGTCCATTATTCACAAGGAAGTGTATTTCTTCGTCAACTTGTCTGCGTAGTATATCAAGATATCGTTTGTTAAACTCATTCATGATTCACCATTCTGTCGACAAATTGCGCGAATCGCTCCTTGATTTCCGTTAAATCCTGTTTCGCGTCTGGTTTTCCGTCTGCACCCGATTCTTGGAACACCTGATCGCATATCATCAAGAGATTGCTTGATAGCGTTGCCACGATTCCGCCTATCGCCCAATTTAATTCTGGATTTGTCGCGTCAATATTCTGTAAATCCCTTTTGAGATTCTGTATTGCTGCGATGGTGTAGTCGCAAGCCCCTATAATCGTGCGCCTTTGATTGCTCATTGTCTTTCTTCCTTTAGGTTTAAAATTCTTTGTAAATCCACGATACAAATTCGCAGTTGGTCAATTTGAGATTGCACAATATCTTCACGGCTTAACATTCCCACTTGCTCATTCGCGATCAGGTTAAATTGATGCTTCACGTTTGACAGGAATTGCGCGATTGTAGCCTTGACGCTTTTCGTTGAATCGCTATCATCATCAACCGTCATGTTTAAAAATTGCTGAATGTAATCATGATTTGACTTTCGCCATGCTTCATAACCTGCTTGCTTGCCTTTGTCGTACCATTCCAACACTAAGGTTTCAAGCTTGTACATGAGGCGTTCTGGTTCATCACCATAGCACGCCATACAATGCGCTAACTGTAGTCGAATCTGTTTTATTATCTTTGATTCCTCTTTCATGCTGCTTTATCCTTCACAAGTAACTCATATGCCAGCACGGCATTATCTAAGAATTCATTGCAGTCTGCTATTGTCCATCCGTAGGTGGATTGATAGCGTTCTATTGTGTCGGCACGTTCATTGCGTGCGAGCCATTCAAGCGATTCGATATCGCTATCAATTGAGTTTTTAAGCATGTCTTGTATTGCTTGGTCTAGTGTCATTTGGATTGTCCCCCGTTAGTTAATGTTAAATTTTGTAACAGCGAATAAGTTTGTCAAAGTCTTTTGGGTTAAATAATTTTGCGTCACCGTTTGATAATGTGACCATGATACAAGTTGAAATAGGGCGTATTTCCTCAATTTCTGCTGCGTCATCCGCATAGCCTGAAACGCTTATGCAGTCACCTACTATTAATTTTCTAATTGGCTTTGCCTCTTTAAAATCGCTCATATTATGCCCCTTCAAATTGCTTATAAAATTCATGTATAGCGCACACGGCATCAATCGAATCCTTTCTAAATCGATAATGTTCTGTATCTGATTCAAGAATTTGATTGTGTGCGATCACTGTCACCCATGCGGTGAGTGCACTTGTTATCAGTGTTTTCATAGCTTCACCTATTTTGTATTTCTGGTTCTTCAACGTGCCTTAAGCCATCAACGAATGCCTTTCCTACGCTTATTGCTTCAGATTCGCTGCCTAGTTCGCAATAGCCTTGAATCATGTGACCGTCATAATCATCAATTCGAATATCAACGGCATATAATTCTTCATTTTGGTCAAAAAGTATTATTATTTCGTTGCCTTTGTATAAAAAGGCGTGAACTGTATTCATGCGGGTAACCTCAATTCTGGCATTAACTCGTCAACTGCGTCACAAGCTAACTCAAAGAATTCACCTGATAGCCACTCGTAAACTGACGCAGTGATGATATCCCAAACTGTCGGGTTTTCAGGAAGCATGCCGGAATCGTCAACATCCGCGAATCGTGTATTTTCAGCGAGTAATTTGGCCATATCGTGATAATAAATCGGCAGTTCACCATCGATCATTTCATGGCTTGAGTCTTGCAAGTCTTCCAGTATTTGGTCACGGTCAAGGTCTGAATAGTGGCCGTTTTGAATGTTCCATGTAATGCGTTCCTTGATTGTGTCCTCAAGGTTCTTAAGTAATTGTTGTTCGCTACTTCTGCTCATTGTGATTGTCCTCACTTGGTTAAAATTAATTCTTATCAGGTTCTTTCTTTGAAATTAATTTATAATAAATTCTTCAAGAAATTTTAATTGATGTTCTATGCAATATTGATCTAAAAATTGCTGTTCTGATTCCCAATCTTTCCGGCTATGCAAAGACTCCCTTATTTCGTCATCCATTAAAGGTATAACTAATTTCACGTCAAATTTTTTACCTTTTACGCGCACTTTGTCGTTATCCAAGGCACTCTTCATATCGCGCTCTTTCATCAATGATTGTCCTCGCTTGGTTAATAAGCCGTCATTATATTCAACCTAGGTTTAACTGTCAAGCAATTATTTGCACCTTTACAACATTTATTTCAATTATGATGATATGCTGCTATTATCAGGTTAATAATTACTCAAGGATGATATTGTTATGACTGATTCAATACGTTGCCCAGCTTGTCGGGGCGCAAAGAAAGTGCCGAAACTTGGCGGAATGATAGGGCAATGCAATACTTGCAATGGTAAGGGTACGATTCTTGCGAGTGAGAAACCGAAACCTGTTGAAGTTGTGCAAGATGTTGCAGTGAAAGAGGTGATTAATGCGGTTGCGGATAGCGTGCCAGCCACTACGGTTGAAGCGGTTGAGCCAGTCAAAGAGGTTGATGTTAAGATTGACGGCAAGAAAGCACTTTATAAGCGCAAACGCGCTTCATAACGATAAGGAATATCAATCATGGCACTATATGACAATACCCATAAAGTTACGGATGAATTAAGACAACGTGTAACCGACTTGGTTATCACTGGAACGCCAAAATATTTAATTGCTGAAGTTATTGGCATTGATGACGAAACGCTTACCAAGCATTATCAGCGCGAACTTAATACCGCGAAAAGTATCGCCATTCAGCGCATTGGTAAGACTGTTTATCAGCAAGCCTTAGAAGGCAATGAAAAGTCACAAGCATTGTATTTGAAGACTCAAGGGGCTAGTCATGGATGGGTTGAAAAACAAGTGATTGAGACTACTGGTAGTGATGATACGAAAGAATTGAAAGAGAAGTTGAAGGAATTAGAGGATAAATATAAACGTGACTACTAGGCGCAGTATGCCACGTTTATATTAATGAGTATTCGAAGGTCTAGTATTGTACAGTTTTGGTGTGGCCGGAAATTAGTTTGTATATACTGGCTCTACTCAATCCCATTGCCCTGCTGATCTGGCTAATGTTATTGCCTTGGTCTAGTAGGGTACAAGCTTCATCCCTTCTGGTGTAGTCAATTGATGGCCTGCCTAAGTGCTTACCTTTCGCTTTTGCCATGTCTATGCCTTCGCGCTGGCGTTTGCGTGTAAGCGTGCGCTCGAACTGGGCTATCATGCCTAACATTTGTAACATCATGGTACTAACGGGATTTTCTTCGCTGGTGAACGTTAAGCGCTCAGTGTGGAATGTTACGGTTACGCCACGGGTCACTAAGCTGTCTACAATCTCTTGCAGGTCGCGCAAGCTTCTAGCTAACCTATCTATACTATGTATATGTAATGTATCGCCCTCGCGTATGTAATCAAGGCAAGCGGTTAACTGCGGCCTGTCCTTGCTTGCGCCTGATACCTTATCAATATATCGCTTATCCAATACTATGCCGTCAAGCTGCCGGTCGGTGTTCTGCCCTTCGCTTGATACTCTTATATATCCAATGTTCTCGCTCATTATGATTGTCCTCTTGTTGCAAAAGAAGCGCACTGTACATTACCTTTCTATCATGTGTCAATAAAGATAATATAACGTATTTAATACATAGCAATATGGGGCTGATTAATAGTGTCGCGAGCGTGTCTGTATTGGTATACGTTTGCAACATGAATAAATTAAATAAATAATAGTTGACATATTAAACCTAGGTTGATATGATGCGCACATGGTTGATGATGACGCGTAGTCATTGCTCACAACTGGACTCGTCGTTGTCGCCAGCCATGCCAGAGGGGTACTGCTTGAGCCTTCGAGGGGGGTATGCCCCGCAACAGAGGCACCCCGCTGCGAGTGCTGGAGCCTCACCTCTCCCGCAATCAGCCAATTCCCAAAATACACTGCCCAAAAATATCCCACAATTTTGTCAAAATTATTTGTGCAAAATTATCTCAGGTTCATTTCCCCCTAAATATTTCTAGCAATCCTAGAAAATTCCCATACGAATTAAACTCGCGCACATACAGAATAAGGATAGTGTTCACCCCAATAATTTCCCGCAGAAATTCTTATAAATCTGTCTTTGCCTAACAATATTTTTTCTACACAATCTGTACACGAATTTCTGTCAAGGAGTCCGACAAGGTTTGACAAGCTTGACAGAGTGGTTATTTCCATAATGGAAAGTACTGAATTCCCAGACCATATTCCTGGCGACACGAAAATGGTTTACGCTACATGGCATATATATTTATGGGAAAATTATGAATTACGATAGCGAGCAAGAAGCAATAGATAACGCCTTAGCAGACCATGGGTATCAAGAAGATTTTGATGGCAAAAACTGTGATGATATTTCCGATAATGAATGCGCTGGGTGGGATGGTGAATCAAGAAGATGCGACTGTGGCAATAGGCGTGTCTATTGGGAGCCTCATCAAGATTCCAACGGCAAGTTTTATGTTGTAGCTACAGCATGGTAGACTTCCCATGGCTTCCAGACGGTCAGGGAATCCTAGCCGTGTTAAAGGTGCGCCCTGGAAGCCGCCATTAGTACAAGTGTACTTACACTATTCATGCGAATTAGTTAGATTTCTATTACATTTCTGACAAGCCACATAATTTCCATCGACATTGACATGGAATGCCCATGCGTGGTCGCAATAGCTGTCAATCATGGATTGGAGTTTGTGTTTCAAGCAACAAGCATCATTATCTTTTCTGATTGCTGGGTAGTCATTACGAACATGCAATATCATGTTGTAAAGCATTTGCAGCTCTTCTCTCGTAAAATCATTCATCAATCACCCCTTATTAATTCAACCCTAATTTAACTCAAATTATATTTCAGTTACAATGCTGGTAGCCTCATTGATGAGTGAACTAAAATCTGATTAAGGATAATCATGCAATTTTCGATAAAGGAATGGAGACGAATTTACGACCGAGTGCAAATGTTAGGCAAGATGCTATGCGACTCAAGGCCAACATACACTGAGAATGACCGCTACATTGCGCCACTGACAGAATTGAGCAAAGAAGCCCAGACGGCACTTGAGAGTGACATTAAGACGCTAACCCAGCGCAGCAGCAAGTATTTAGACCAGTGTGGCATGAGACCAAGGATTGCACTATGGCATTACGACAGAATGAACCCTGAAACTCATGCGTCAGCGCCAGAGTTTAAGTTTAGGGCTCTTATAGCATGAGTCTGTCAACATTTTGTTTTAGATGTTGCTCGCACTCTTGTCACCATGCTCAGCAGATCAATGAGTACAATTATCGGATGGAGCGTGAACGCATGATTTTAGGAGCGCAGATGCAATTTACTGAAGTAAGCGGTATAAAAAGCAACGATAATACTGTTACTTCAGATACGAATAAATCCAAGAAGGATAAAAAGCTTTTATTACTAAGGAGTCGGGCTAAGTAGCTTAGACAATTAATCACCAAGGAGATTGAAAATGAATTTAATGAAATATAAGGATGTACTGGCTTTATGCAAGGAGAAGATTAATGAAGCTAAAGCTCCATTGCGTGCTCGTGAAATGCGTAAGAAGGCTGAACTGGAGGTCTGCAAGCTTGAGAGTGTCCTAGCTGACAGAGAGCAGAAGATTCAGGAATTGTCATCTGAGTATCCAATTAAGTTTGATGCGTTGCTTGATGCCATTGATGAATTGGAATTGACGCAAAGGCGTAAAGAGCAATTTGAACGTGTGATAACTGAAATGTTTGGGGATGAATGATGACAAGCATAATAGAAGAAGCCAAGACAATCGTAGAAGGCAAGCGCAATGACGAAGAGCTTAATTTGGTTGCTGACATGAAGCTCAGTCAAACACTTCTCGAAGAAGTAGCCCCTGAGTATCGGGCACGGTATGAAATGGAGCAAAAGATGTTCGCCACATTCACGCCAGAGCAGAAGGATTTCATCTGTTCTCAGATTGGATGGTGGTATTTGATGTGGAAGGACAGAATGTGGGTCGATAACACACCTAATCAGCATTGGCTTGGACGTGGTAAGGAAGATTTGAAAACTATGATTTGTGGTGAATAATGACTGAAATCATCCAATTCCCAGTCAAATTAACCGCCCCAAGAGCCGCAATCTTGGCTGGAAAGTCCGACATGATGCAAGTCATCGACCGAATCATAATTGAGACCAAGCGACACGGCAGAAGCCAAGGATTTATGGTTGGAATAGCAGTGGCAAACATTACGCAGCTACTGCTGCAATATGTCTTTAAATAGCATTTAAATTTGACTACATAGTTAAACCGTGGTTTAATTCACATTATCAAATGGAGGACAAATGTGAGCGTAGACAGCTACTACCATTGCCAGCATTGCCGAGAAGAGGTTGTTCTCGAAATGATTTGCCCGTGTTGCGGGCTTGGCAATCCCAAAACTTCCTCTTCTGATGAATTATTGAACTGGTTACGTGTTCACGTCTCAGGTTTCAAGATGCGTCTTGATGCCATGGGATGGGAGTCCGACCAGGGCTATATTAAGGCGTGTGAAGTTATTTCAGCAGAACTTAGTCGGTTAATAGAGGAGCACAAGGATGGCACAGACAGAGTTAGACGAAATCAAGGATTACTGGACACAGAAGTACCCGACTGTGGCGATAACACTCTACCCTAAGCAGGATGACGGCAAGTTGCGTGGCAAAATGATGACCCACAATGATAGTTATGATTTACAAGCTGACACGATTGGTGAGCTGATTAGCCAAGGTGAAAGCTTTTTGAGGAAGGTACGGTTGTAATGATTCAAAGTAAGAAAGAAGAGGTAATGTATTGGTACAACGAAATACTTGCGCAAAATAAGTCTGGAATTAGAGTCGGGCAGTATTGTGAATCGAAAGGCATTCCATACAAGAAGTTTTCAAACATGAAGTACAGAATAATGTTTTCATGTAACGGGAACAAAAAAATATACAATGAATACGTTGAACATGCTAGAAATCGCCATGAATCAGGGCTTCGTATCAGTGAATTCTGCAAGCGTTATAATGTTGATCATCGCATGCTACGTTACATGCAGATTCACTTACGTCTTAAGAAAATTATCGATAACTATTTATCCACTCAAGAAAATACCAAAATGAATTTCATTCAAGTACCTTCCCGGCTAAGGGATATAGATCCTCCTTCTATCGAAGTCGAATCTGAAGTCATGAAGAAGCAAAAC
>DAIEHY010000039.1 GCA_027353165.1 Desulfosporosinus sp. | reverse complement strand
ACGTGAAAAATTAGAAAACCAGTATAATGAACTCATGAATACTATCTCCTATTTGAGAGCCATTTTAGCATCAGATCAAATGGTTATTAACATTATTAAAGAAGAATTAAAAGATATTGATCATAAATTTGGAGATGCACGTCGAACACTCATTACTGTGGATGTAAGTAAAATGGATATAGAAGATCTCATTGATGTGGAAGACGTAGTCATCACTGTGACCCATTATGGATATATTAAGAGGTTGCCCTTAAATACTTATAAGAGCCAGCATCGTGGAGGTAAGGGTGTTCATGGTATGGCGACCAAAGAAAGAGACTTTGTAGAGCATCTCTTTACCACCACGACCCATCACAATATTCTTGTCTTCACGTCGCAAGGTAAAGTGTTTAGGCTTAAAGCCCATGAAATTCCAGAAGCTAGTCGTACTGCCAAGGGGACTGCAGTTATTAATCTCTTAAATTTGAGTCAGCATGAAATGATTACAGCGGTTATGGCGATCAAGGATTTTGATCCCGACTTTTTCTTGATAACAGCGACTAAAAAGGGCATTATGAAAAAGACCGCTTTGCAAGAATATGATTCATCTCGACGGGATGGTTTAATTGCTTTAACCCTGGACGAAGGGGATGAACTGATCGGGGTTAAGTTAACTCAAGGGTTAGATGATATTTTATTGGCTACAAAAAATGGAATTGCTATTCGATTTCCTGAATCGGATGTGCGTTATATGGGACGTACAGCGCGCGGCGTGAAAGGAATAAGGCTCGAAGAAAATGACTCAGTCGTCGGTATGGATGTGATTGGCGATGAGGGTGAGCTCTTAACCATGAGTGAAAACGGCTTTGCTAAACGCACGAATCTTAAGGAATTCCGAATTCAAGGGCGTGGTGGCAAAGGGATTATCGTTATGAAATTAAATGCCAAGACCGGTAAATTGGTTGGAATCAAGGTTGTTCAAGAGGAAGACGAACTTATGGTGATCACGAATAATGGAATCATGCTCCGGCTTCAAGTTTCCAGCATATCCACTCAGGGTCGTTCTGCACAAGGAGTAATGGCCATGCGAACAGGTACTAGTAGTGTGGTCGCAATTGCTAAAGTCCTTATGAAAGATGAAGTGGAAATAGAAGAGAATGATGTTGGAGATGATACTGAAGAGGATACTGAGGACTAAGACTAAATTGACAAATTTCGCGCTAGATGTTACCATGGCTGGAATCTTATTTACAATCACATTTCCCGACTAAAATTTTGAGGAGGAACTATAATGACTGATATTGGTTCATTAAAAGTAAAGACAGGCCTTGCAGAAATGCTCAAAGGTGGCGTCATTATGGATGTCACAACCCCTGAACAGGCAAAAATCGCAGAAGAGGCTGGAGCATGTGCTGTCATGGCACTGGAGCGTGTTCCATCGGATATACGGGCTGAGGGTGGGGTTGCCCGAATGGCAGATCCTTCAATCATAGAAGGCATTATGGCGGTAGTATCGATTCCTGTCATGGCAAAAGCACGGATCGGACATTTTGTAGAAGCTCGGATTTTAGAAGCTTTAGGTGCTGATTACATAGATGAATCTGAAGTATTAACACCTGCGGATGATACTTATCATATAAATAAACATGACTTTAAAGTGCCCTTTGTATGTGGTTGTCGCAATCTTGGGGAAGCGCTGCGTCGCATCGGTGAAGGGGCTGCGATGATTCGTACAAAAGGAGAACCAGGAACAGGAAATGTCGTTGAAGCCGTACGGCATATGCGTACAGTGATGAGCGAGATTAGAGCTTTAACTTTAATGCCTAAAGAAGAACTTATGACAGCTGCAAAAAATATGGGTGCCCCCTATGATCTAGTTCTATATGTTGCAGAGCATGGAAAATTACCCGTCGTAAATTTTGCTGCTGGAGGTATCGCTACACCAGCGGATGCCGCCTTGATGATGCAACTCGGGGTAGACGGGATTTTCGTCGGCTCAGGTATTTTCAAATCGGGAGATCCAATAGCTCGTGCTAAAGCTATTGTCTTGGCAACAACTCACTATAATGATCCTAAAATACTAGCTCAAATATCGAAGGATTTGGGACAACCCATGTCCGGTATTGAAATTTCAACTCTGACCGAATCCCAGCGTATGCAAGAACGGGGTTGGTAAAATGAAAAAGCGTGTTGGCGTTTTGGCACTGCAAGGTGCTTTCCGCGAGCACCGTCAGGTCTTAGAAAACTTGGGTTGTGACGTTGTAGAAGTGCGTAAATCAAGTGATCTTAAAGGAATCCATGGCTTGATCATTCCTGGTGGAGAAAGTACGACGATCGGTAAACTACTAATGATCGATGAGATGGGTGAAAGAATCAAAGACTTGGGCATGAAGGATCTACCTATTTTTGGGACCTGTGCGGGCATGATTTTACTCAGTAAAACGATCATTGACAGTGATCAGTATCGATTGAATCTTATGGATACCGTTGTAGAGCGCAATGCTTTTGGTAGACAAGTGGCAAGCTTTGAAACAGATCTTTTAGTGCCTGCCATGGGGCCGCACTTAGTACGTGCAGTCTTTATCAGGGCGCCTTACCTTCGTGAGGTCGCACCGAATGTCGGAATATTGTCGGAGTTCGAGGGCAAGATAGTCTTTGCACGGCAAGGAAATCTATTAGCTAGTGCATTCCATCCTGAACTTACCCAGGATCTAAGAGTCCATCAATACTTCTTGGACATGATCAATGAACATTGGGCCTAAGTAATTATGTGTTCTCTTTATTGACATGGGAGGTTTTTAGTATGTTGGATCTTAAGTTTGTTCGTAATAATCCGAACGTGGTTAAAGAAGCATTGCAAAAGAGGCATGCCGTCATTAGTCTTGACCAATTTCTAATTCAAGAAGAGGAGCGACGAAAACTCCTCTTTGAAATTGAAACTTTAAAAGCTCGGCGTAATTCTGTCTCGGAAGAAGTTGGACGTCTCAAAAAAGGTGGGAAAGACGCCGAAAGCCTCGTATTAGAAATGCGTGAAGTTGGTCAAACAATCAAGGATTTGGAACAAACATCATCAGATATAGTGCAAGCAATGGAAAAGGTTCTTTATGAAATTCCTAACATCCCCCATTCCAGCGTTCCGATTGGTTCAGATGAAACTGCCAATGTTCAAGTTCGCACATGGGGTACCCCTCGTGTTTATGACTTTGAGCCAAAGGCACACTATGAAATTGGAGAAAAGCTGGATGTTTTAGATTTTACCAGAGCTGGTAAAGTCACTGGGGCACGCTTTACCTTTTATAAAGGGTTAGGTGCCAAGCTAGAACGTTCTCTTATATCTCTGATGCTTGATCGCCACACCACAAATGGCTATACTGAAATACTTCCACCCTACATAGTTAATCGTGCTTCTATGACGGGGACTGGTCAACTTCCAAAGTTTGAGGATGATGCCTTCAAAATCGTGGGAACTGATTACTTCTTGATTCCTACAGCTGAGGTGCCCGTCACCAATCTTTATCGTGAGGAAATTTTAGATGGTAGCCAACTCCCAATTCGTCACTGTGCCTATAGCGCTTGTTTTCGTTCGGAAGCGGGTTCGGCTGGCCGGGATACACGAGGGCTTATTCGTCAACACCAATTTAATAAAGTAGAACTCGTAAAATTTTGTCTTCCAGAGAAGTCCTATGAGGAGCTGGAAATGCTTACAAGAGATGCGGAAAGCATTCTTCAAATATTAGAGCTTCCCTACCGAGTTATGGCGTTATCGACTGGGGATCTTGGGT
Source organism: Desulfosporosinus sp. (assembly GCA_027353165.1). GTDB lineage: Bacteria > Bacillota > Desulfitobacteriia > Desulfitobacteriales > Desulfitobacteriaceae > Desulfosporosinus. Next base: position 10,552 of record DAIEHY010000039.1, on the reverse strand, counting down.
TTACCTCTGCCAAAACCTATGATTTAGAAGTATGGCTGCCTAGCTTTAATACCTATAGGGAAATTTCTTCTTGTAGTAATTTTGAAGATTTTCAAGCTCGTCGAGCAAACCTTCGTTTTAGGAGAGGTCCTAAGGAAAAACCAGAGTATCTCCACACGCTAAATGGCAGTGGATTAGCAATTGGACGTACTGTAGCCGCGATCATAGAGAATTACCAGGAACAAGACGGCAGAGTACGCATTCCAAAAGCGCTTCAACCGTATATGGGTGTAGAATATATCGGGTAAGGTTCCTTTGGTCAAAGAATTTCTATGATAATAGTAAAAAATACTAAATGATGTTAGTTGAAATTCTGGAACATTTATGTTATGCTTTTGTTCGGTTGTTTTTATTGGAGGGGTGTTCGAGTGGTTTAAGGACCCGGTCTTGAAAACCGGTGACTTCGCAAGGGGTCCGTGGGTTCGAATCCCACCCCCTCCGCCAATTATATGACAAAATTAGGGTGGGATTCGAACGGGCGGATTAGAAAATGCGACCTATGGAAGCATTTTCCCGCCCCGGCGTGAAAGCGGAACCGCAGGTGGAGCGGAGCGAATCCCACCCCCTCCGCCATAATTTGTTATTTTTGCGTTCGTAGTTCAGCTGGATAGAGCGTCAGACTTCGAATCTGAATGTCGGGGGTTCGAATCCCTCCGAACGCACCAATTATTGTGTAAACAGGTTCGATATTCGAAGTACGTATATCGAACTTTTTACTCTTTTAACAAAACTAATGGCCTTGTAGCTCAGGGGATAGAGCGGGGGTTTCCTAAACCCTGTCTTGCGGAGGTTCGATTCCTCCCAGGGTCACCAAAAAATTGAGGTAACTATGCTTCATCAAGATTGGATGCGTCTTGCTCTGGTTCAAGCAGAGAAGGCTTTAGAACTAGGGGAAGTTCCGATTGGAGCCATTATCGTTAAGGACAGCCAAATAATTGCCTCGGCGTTTAACGAAAAAGAACTGAGGCAGGATCCTACTGCGCATGCTGAAGTCTTAGTGATCCAACGTGCGGCTGAGAAGTTAGGTTCATGGCGTCTGTCAGACGCCACGTTGTATGTAACCCTAGAGCCTTGTCCAATGTGTGCAGGAGCCATCGTACAGGCCCGCTTAAAGCAACTTGTTTATGGGGCTGCAGATTTAAAAGGTGGAGCAACAGGTTCTGTCATGAATGTCTTGAATACTACGCTCTGGAATCATAAAGTTGATGTTGTAGCAGGGATTTTAGAAGAGGATTGTTCGAATATCTTAAAATCATTTTTTAAACGATTACGGTGAACTTCAATCAAAAATGGTTGATTTCATCATAATTATATACGGAGGAGTATCGAAGTGGTCATAACGAGAGCGACTCGAAATCGTTTGACGGTGTAAGCCGTCCGTGGGTTCGAATCCCACCTCCTCCGCCAATTATACGAATAAACTAGGGTGGGATTCGAACGGGCGGATCAGAAAATGCGACCTATGGAGCATTTTCCCGCCCCGGCGTGAAAGCGGAACCGCAGGTGGAGCGGAGCGAATCCCACCTCCTCCGCCATTAATATTGGACTTAGAATTTATGGACTTTGCGTCTTGAACGCTGAGTCTTTTTTAGTTTACGAAAACAGGTTAGCAGAAAGTGTTGCAAAGCCATATAACATGCCCTCTGGCTTAACGTTAAAAACAATTGGAGAATTTTTGACATTTGGGATGTATCATGAAGGCATGCATGTTCAAACCATTAAAATGTTAAAGAGATTTAGCGCATAGAGTTTGATGAAAAGAAGGGTCTTCACGGCAAAACGTGAAGACCCTTTAAATGTTTATTTTGGTTTTTTAGGTTGCTTGGGCTTTTTTGTCTCTTTCTTAGGACTCTTGTCTCCCATCGCATGTCACTCCTTTCGCATTGAAATAATCGTTCTTTGAAAGCAAAATTGCTATCGTTAACAGGGGGGAGTAAAGCAATAGTTTTATTAAGTATACCACGAATAGACGCAGCTTCACCAACAATAATCTTTTCACAATAGAATGCGTTACTTGACTAAATTTTACCAGTATATTATCAAGTGTCAAGGTTGATAATAAGACCATAAGGGTACGTAATGGTTGAGCCAAGATTTATATAGGCTCTTCACGGGGTGTATATGGGTCGGCCAAAGATGATATACAGGTGGTCAAACGCTTGTATATTGTCGGAGGGAAGATTTTTTATGGTGGGGAAAAGCTTTAGCGCAGTCTATTTTCGATTGTCTTAAGGTTCCAACTTATCGTAAAGGGTCGAGCTAAGATTTTGCAGGGTGTTGAGTTTTTTCTTACTCAACCATATGTCTTTAGATGTATGCATGTGTAAGAAAGTCGGTTATATACAGCCGAAAGGTTGTATGTAGCTGGGTAGATATCCTGCAAGGTCGAACGAATCATCATTTTGGGTGGTGACCTGCTTGATTATGGTCGAAAGATCCTAGTTAGGTAATAAGCGATCTATAGTGGTGTTAGGTAGACTATTACGTGCTCTTATATATTAAAGCTCAATAATTTGGTTAAGGGTCTTTGCCATTAAAGCGAGGCCCTTCTGCTTTTTTAGTACGAACGAGCTATGGAGGAGTCGCATTCTCTTAAAAATACGGGAATAAAAAAGTAAATACTTTGCTTAAATCTTCACATTCTTGGGCAAACTGCTATTAATATAATAATTTGACCACTTCTACAAGGAGTTGAAGAGGGTGAGGGGACTAGAGTCATGAAAGTACTGAGATTTATACTTCTTATTATGTTAAGTAGCCTTACGATATGGGGAAACGCGGCTCTTTGGGGACCGTTTAAGGAAAGTAGTGCTAATGCTAGTGCAATAGAAGCCAATAAACTATATGAAGCAACGGATGAAATAGCACTAGATCCAAGGCCGAATCAACTGATCCGCTTTCATGTCCTTGCCAATTCAGATAGCGAACAGGATCAAGAGTTAAAACGAGCGGTTCGCGATGCCATTTTGAAAGAAGTTTCTCCTCAATTAGCCGTTTCTAAGTCATTAGATGAATCACGAACTATCCTTAAGCAGCTCAGTCCGGAAATGGAAAATATAGGGCGCTTAGTGGTTACGAATTGGGGAAAGGATTACTCGGTACATACAGAATATGGCCATTTTTCCTTTCCTACTAAGTCCTATGGATCCTTAGTACTTCCAGCAGGTGACTATGAGGCTTTACGTATCGTGATTGGGGAGGGCAAGGGCTCAAACTGGTGGTGTGTGCTTTTCCCACCGCTCTGTTTTATAGATATTGAACAGTCAACAGCTGTTCCAGTGGATGGAAAATTAGGGATCCCGCTTAAAAATAAAAATTCTGTTGATTCGAAAGGACAGACCTATAAACAGGACACTTTTAGTAAACCAAAAATTCGCTTTTTCTTTTGGGAAATGTTCAAACGCTTATAGTTATATAAATTTGGCGCTTTGACATACTTTAAGCACTAGCACTAAGCTCTCGGTATATTCTTGCCATGGAATATTTCGGCCATTTCTTTAGTTAAGCGTTGTTTGATTTTTTTCTTTTCACTGGGGAGAAGTTCCTTTTTGGCAGTGCCAAAAAGATAATTATTAAGATCAAAGTCCTTTAAGATCATCTTTGTATGAAAAATGTTTTCTTGATAGACGTTGACGTCAATCATCTGATAGAGCTCTTTTTTTTCCTTGTCCAGATAGTTTTGGATAGAACTTATTTTATGATCTATAAAAAATTTTTTACCATCGAGGTCTCGAGTAAATCCCAGGACGCGATAGTCGATAATCGCTATATCAGAATAAAAATTAGTCACTAGATAGTTGAGGGCTGCCAGCGGAGATATTTTACCACAGGTAGAAACATCAATGTCAGCCCTGAATGTACTTATTCCTTTATTGGGATGGCTTTCTGGATATGTGTGAACTGTGATATGGCTTTTATCTAAATGAGCCACGACATTTGCAGGTAATGGCGCATCTTGCTCTTCAGAAACAAGCATTGTGACGCTAGCCCCTTGAGGATTATAGTCTTGTTTAGCAACATTCAGGATATTTGCCCCGATGATGTTCGCAACATCTGAAAGGATTCCGGCGAGACGATCAGAATTGTATTCTTCATCTATGTAATCAATATAGGCTTGGCGGTGCTCGGGCGATTTCGCATAACAAATATCATACATATTAAAACTTAAAGTTTTTGTTAAGTTATTAAATCCATATAATTTTAATTCCTTGAGTGGTTTAATTTCCATTTAATCCTCCAGAAATATTGATAATGGTACTTTAATAAAGCGATACATAGAGTACTCTACGATATTTAAGGTAAAAATATTCAACTAAAAAAACATAATTACCCGAATTACATATATTTACATTACATTTACCATTGACGTGCCTGTTCCTTTGCGATATAATCTCTCTTGTTCACTAAACTCATAAAATCTATTATACAGATGGAAAGTTTATCGAACTCGGAGAGGTGGCTGAGTGGTCGAAGGCGCCCGCCTGGAAAGCGGGTACATTGGGCAACCGGTGTCGAGGGTTCAAATCCCTCTCTCTCCGCCATTTTTAGAGGATCCGAGCCAAAGTATTCGACTTCGGCTTTTTATTTTGCTATAATTGATTTAGCCGTACTAGACGGGGAGGTAGCGGTTCCCTGTAACTTGCAGCCCGCTCTAGCAAGGTGGAATTCCCGCGAAAGGTCCACGCCTGTGAAGCAGTCTTTGGTAGGTGGCTATGATATTTGGGTCTTACGCAACAGAACGCTTCGAACCGTGTCAGATCTTGACGGAAGCAGCACTAAGGAGAATGTTTTGTGTGCCGTAAGGTTGCCTGAATTGAGTTTATCGATCAAGGTAACGTTCGGAGGCGATGGCTCGATCTAGGGTGTACGGCTATTTATGAAAGATAAAGGTGGTTAATGTACCATCTTTTTTTAACATATTCCCCACTCTGAATAAGAGGGTGATAGTATGGCTTATTTGGCACTTTATCGTGAATGGCGCCCTAGAATGTTCAAAGACATCGTAGGACAAGACCATATTACGAAGACTTTAGTAAATGCGCTTAAACAAGAGAAGATAGCACATGCCTATTTATTTAGTGGGCCAAGAGGTACTGGGAAAACCACAGCTGCCAAAATTTTAGCGAAGGCATTAAATTGTGAACAGTTACAAGGAGTAGAGCCTTGTAATCATTGCGCTTCTTGTACAAGTATAGACCATGGTTCAGCCATGGAGGTTTTTGAGATCGATGCCGCATCAAATCGAGGTATCGGTGAGATTCGTGATTTACGTGAAAATATCAAGTTAAGCTCAACCCAAGGAAAACATAAGGTTTATATTATCGATGAAGTACATATGTTAACTCCGGAGGCATTTAATGCTCTACTAAAGACCCTGGAAGAGCCTCCACAACAAGTTATCTTTATTTTGGCTACGACAGAGGTTCAAAAAATTCCTTTAACAATCCTTTCAAGGGTACAACGTTTTGAATTTCATCGAATCTCAGTTGAAAATATCCAAAAACGTTTACTTGAAGTGTGTTCCTCTTTAGGGAGGCAGGTTGAACCGAGTGCCCTTTTGGTTATTGCTCAGAAGTCAGAGGGAGGGCTTCGCGACGCTCTGAGTATTTTAGACCAATGTCTGCTTCAGGAAGATCCAATCGGTGTAGAAGAAGTTTATTTGGTATTGGGCATGGTAGGCGAGACATATAGTGCTGAGTTAGTGGAAGTTTGTCTTTCCTCTGACTATGGAAAAAGTTTAAATCTTTTATCCGAAGGAATTCAGCAAGGGCGAGACCCTCGTCAGATCATCCGAGAGTTGCTTGATTATCTGCGCCAAATGTTGCTGACGGCGTCAACGGGGAACCCCCCTATGGTAGCACTTCATATTCAAGACCGTTTGGTCAAACAAAGTGTAGAAATCGGAATTCCGCGCTTGTTGCGCTGGATCTCCGTGTTGTTACAAGGCGAGGGGCAACTTAAATATGCGTCAAATGCACGGTTAGCCGCAGAACTTTTAATTATACAGACCATTCACGATAGTCAACCTTCCTCAATTGATGGGCAGGATGAGATATTAAAAAGGTTATCTTTAATCGAGCACCAGCTTCAAAGTTCTGTCCTGGGGGGAATACCTGTAGGGCCCTCACCAGTCAGTTCGAAATTGAATCGGTCAATTCCGAGGGATCCACCTCCAGCGCAAAAGACTCCTAATATAGAAGTAAAAACTGTGGATTCCGGGAAAAATGCTCAAAAATCTGAACAAAGCTTTTCTATTGAGGGAATTCAAGGGCGCTGGGCCGAAGTTTTAGACCAGGTCAAAAAACTTAAAAAATCCACTCAGGCCTTTTTAATGGAAGGAAAACCAGTTCAACTTAATGGTGAAATCCTGACGATCCTCTTTCGTGAAGGTTGTTCCTTTCATAGAGATAAAGTTAATCAAGTGGAAAATCGGCAAACCATCGAAGATGTTTTAAAGGGCTTATTTGGAACTTCCTTGACCCTACAGAATCTCATGGAAAACGAATTTCAAATTAAGGAGACAACAGAAAACCAAGACTTGAAAAGTCAGGAACAAGCTTTGATAAACAAAACTAAAGACATGTTCGGATCAGATCTTGTCGTGGTGAGGGAATGAACTTCGAGTCTTGACTTTAGCGACATTGGGTCGTCGATGACCATTGGAAGTCTTGGAAGTGGATAAAACTGATCAACGCATAAAGCTTAGGAATAACAAAGATTGGATGTGTTAAAATTGGCAGGTTTTAAAGGAATGGGTGGCGGCGGTATGGGTGGTAATATGAGTCAGATGTTGAAGCAAGCTCAAAAGATGCAAGAGGATATGGCGAAGGTTCAAGAAGAACTTCTTACTAAGACGGTGGATGCCTCTTCAGGCGGTGGTATGGTTCAAGTTGTGGTCAGTGGAAAAATGGAATTAGTCGATATAAAAATTAAGCCTGAGGCTGTTGACCCTGAGGACGTGGAAATGCTGGAAGATCTTATTAAAGCGGCATTAAATGAAGGGCTAAGAAAAGCTCAGGATATGGCTAGTCAAGAGATGGGTAAACTAACCGGCGGTTTAAAGATCCCCGGATTGTTCTAGGTGATCTATGGATTTCTTACAATATCCACAGCCTTTGGCAGAGCTTATCAGTAGCTTAGCCCGTTTGCCGGGGATTGGCCCCAAAACAGCGGGACGCCTTGCCTTTTACTTACTACAACAGCCCCAAGTTTCAGAGGATTTAGCACGGGCTATTGTTGTAGCAAATCGAGATATTAAAAAGTGCTCTATTTGTTCTAATTTTACAGATCAAGAGCCCTGTGCGCTCTGTGATAATCCACAAAGAGATCAAACATCACTTTGTGTCGTTGAACATCCCAGAGATGTAGTTTCGCTGGAAAAAACGAAGGAATTTAAAGGACTTTATCATGTGTTGCATGGGGTCCTTTCTCCTATGGACGGAATTGGCCCAGAGCAGTTAACCATTAAACAGCTCTTACGACGCTTAGATGGAGTGAGAGAAGTGGTTATGGCTATGAATCCATCCGTTGAGGGGGAGGCAACAGCCCTTTATTTAGCACGTTTGCTAAAACCAATGGGAATTATTGTATCTCGAATTGCCCATGGGCTACCTGTAGGTGGCGACTTAGAATATACGGATGAGGTGACGATTGCTAGGGCTCTAGAAGGTCGCCGACAATTATAGTTAAATAAAATAAACTATCCTTTATATGAGTCACCAAGAAGTTTAAACCCCAATGGCATTGTAATCTGAAAATTCAAAAAATTTTGGAGCTTAAGGATTACACTTACCCATAAATTTAATTGTTGACGGGTATAACAATTAGAGGGTATACTAAGGTTGTCGAAAGGGAACTATTTGGGCTTGACCTAAATAAGTTCCCTCAGTCTATTTTTATGGCAATTATACAAAAATTCTTTCATTTTTTCCAAACTTTATTTCCTTGAAACTTGTCTGGAAACTAAAATTTGGAGTTGCTATAAATAGTTAACTTACACAATAAGGCGTCCGAAAAATTAAATTAATCACATGATTAGGAGGAGAAAATTAATGGCCAAAATGAAAACTATGGATGGTAACGAAGCGGCGGCTCACGCCTCATATGCGTTTACAGAAGTTGCCACTATCTTTCCCATCACACCCTCTTCAACAATGGCAGAATTAGTTGACGAATGGGCTGCTCATGGTAGGAAAAACGTTTTTGGGCAAACAGTTAAAGTTGTCGAGATGCAATCTGAGGCTGGGGCTGCTGGCGCAGTGCATGGTTCCCTACAGGCGGGAGCTTTAACGACTACTTATACAGCTTCACAAGGCTTACTGTTAATGATTCCTAACATGTATAAAATTGCTGGTGAACTTTTACCGTGCGTATTCCATGTCAGTGCCCGCGCCTTGGCAACTCATGCTTTGTCAATCTTTGGCGACCATCAGGACGTTATGTCCGTACGCGCCACGGGTTTTGCTCAGCTTTCCTCTCATAATGTGCAAGAAGCTTTAGACCTAGGCTTTATTTCCCACCTTGCGACAGTTAAATCAAGAATTCCTTTCCTCCATTTTTTTGATGGATTCCGAACCTCTCATGAAATTCAAAAAATTGAAGTTCCAGAATATGAAGAAATCGCTCAGCTTTTAGATATGGAGGCTGTCCAAGCTTTCCGCGATGGCTCTTTGAATCCTGAACATCCAGTTCTTCGTGGAACGGCCCAAAATCCGGATGTCTATTTCCAAGGCCGAGAAGCTTCCAATCGGTTTTATGATGTTATACCTGACATGGTCGAACATTATATGCAAGAATATAAAAAACTTACTGGCCGTGAATATCATCCGTTCCAATATTATGGTGCAGACGATGCAGAGTATGTCATTGTGGCCATGGGATCGATTTGTGACACGATTGAAGAAACCATCGATTATCTCGTTGCCAAAGGGGAAAAAGTTGGGGTCATTAAGGTTCACTTATATCGTCCGTTCTCGAGCGATTACTTCTTTAAAGTATTGCCTAAAACTGTTAAGAAAATTGCAGTTCTTGAACGTACCAAAGAACCCGGTGCTAACGGAGAACCACTTTATCTTGATGTGAAGGATATTTTCTACTCCAGCGATATAAAACCCGTGATCGTCGGCGGTCGTTATGGTTTAGGCTCGAAAGACACGACGCCTTCTCAAGTCCTAGCTGTTTATAAAAACCTTAAGTCTGAAAGTCCCAAAAATGGCTTTACCATTGGTATTGTGGACGATGTAACTTATAAATCCTTGCCTGAAGATGAAATTATTGACACTGCTCCAGAAGGGACAATTTCCTGTAAATTTTGGGGCCTCGGTGCTGACGGTACAGTCGGTGCTAATAAACAAGCCATTAAGATTATTGGGGATCACACAAAACTGTATGCCCAAGCTTATTTCCAATATGACAGTAAAAAATCCGGTGGAATTACGGTATCCCATCTTCGCTTTGGGAAAAAGCAAATTAAATCTCCTTATTACGTGACAGGCACGAACTACATTGCATGCCATAACCAAACCTATGTCAACCAATATGACCTTTTAAAAGGCCTTAAGCAAGGTGGCAATTTTGTCTTGAATTGCCAGTGGACTGCGGAAGAATTGAATGAAAAACTTCCTGCTTCCATGAAACAAGCGCTTGCTAAAACCAAAGCCAACTTCTATATCATTGATGCGGTATCAATTGCTCGTAAAATCGGGCTAGGTTCCCGTATTAACATGATTATGCAAGCAGCTTTCTTTAAGCTTGCCAACGTGATTCCTGTCCAAGAGGCTGTTGATTATTTAAAAGCATCGGTTGTAAAGACCTATGGTAAAAAAGGTCAAAACATTGTAGATATGAATATTGCAGCGATTGATCTCGGCGTATCTTCCCTTGTCAAGGTAGAAGTACCTGATGCTTGGGGAAATATGGACAATGCGCAAACACAGGCTGCTGCGGCTGTCGAAGAACCGGATTTCATTAAGAACATTCTTCGCCCGATGAATGCGTTAGAGGGAGATAGCCTACCGGTAAGTGCGTTCTCAGGTCGTGAAGATGGAACTTTCCCAGTGGGAACTGCTAGTTTTGAAAAACGTGGTATTGCTGTTATCGTTCCAGAATGGCAGATAGATAATTGTATCCAATGTAACCAATGTTCTTATGTTTGTCCGCATGCAGCGATTCGTCCGTTCTTAATCAACGAGGAAGAAGCGAAAAACGCTCCAGAAACCTTTATTGGTAAAAAAGCAATTGGTAAAGAAGCAGCAGGCCTGCAATTCCGTGTTCAAGTGAGTACGCTAGATTGCACTGGTTGTGGAAACTGTGCTGAAGTTTGCCCAGCTAAAGGTAAAGCACTGATTATGAAACCGGCAGCTGAACAAATGGAACAACAAGCCAAGAACTGGGAATTCGCTGTAACCTTAAAAAATAAGAGCAAACTCTTTGATGTCACAACTGTAAAAGGTAGTCAGTTTGCGCAACCGTTATTAGAGTTCAATGGTGCTTGCCCAGGATGCGGAGAGACCGC
>DAIEHY010000038.1 GCA_027353165.1 Desulfosporosinus sp. | reverse complement strand
GACATCCCAGACCTCCGCACCCATGGCCTTAAGAGATACTGGCAAAACGTCTCTTGCTTCTTCCGCCCTTGCGAGCAAAACCTTATGCCCCGCAGATATACGGTTCGATAAACCTTCAACAACTTTCTCCGCCCGGAATTCTTCAGGCACATAGGCTACTCGTAATCCCCTTTGTTCGATAGCAATTTTTGTCGCAGGGCCTATGGCGACTATCTCAATGCCAATCAGATCCCGAACATCCCGTTCTTGCCGCTTAAGCTCGGCAAAGAATGCTTCAACCCCGTTAACACTGGTAAAGATGAGCCATTGAAACTCTTTAAGATGATTTAAAGCATTAATCAAAAACGAGCNATCCGAGGGAGGGGCAATTTCAATCGTCGGAAATTCCCATGCTTCTCCTCCCAAGGCTTCAATCGCCTGAGATAACTCGCTCGCTTGATGGCGTGCTCGAGTCACAATAATCCGTTGTCCAAACAGAGGCTTTTTTTCGAACCACTGGAGTTTTTCTCGCAATCTGACGACTTCTCCGACTATAATGATTGAGGGATTCGTAAACCCCTGCTTGATAACCTCTGTTGCAATAGTATCCAGTTGCCCCACGAGCGTCCGTTGCTCCGGACGAGTACCCCATTGGATAATTCCAACGGGAGTGGTAGGCTTTTTGCCATTTTCCATCAGTTTTTGAGCAATCATGGGGAGATTCTGCATTCCCATCAGAAAAACAAGGGTTCCATGTGAAAGTGCAAGGTGGTCCCAATGAATAGTTGTTTCGTTTTTGGTTGGATCTTCATGTCCAGTAATGACGGCAAAGGAGGTTGTTAAATCTCGATGCGTCACGGGGATACCAGCATAGGCTGGGACAGCAATCGCGGAAGTAATCCCCGGTACTACTTCAAATTCTATACCTGCTTTGAGTAACGCTTCGGCTTCTTCGCCTCCCCTGCCAAAAACAAAAGGATCTCCCCCTTTAAGGCGAGTCACTATTTTCCCTTCAAGTCCCTTATCGACGAGGACCTGGTTTATTTCTTCTTGTCTCAAGGTATGCCGGTCCGGAGATTTCCCGACATAAATAAGTTCACAATCCGGGCGAGCTAACGCTAAGAGGCGCCGCGAAGCTAAACGATCATAGACTAATACATCTGCTTTAGCGATACACTCCGACCCCTTAAGAGTTATTAACTTCGGATCTCCCGGACCTGCACCGACTAAAAATACATATCCCTTATTCAAAGCGAACACTCCCATTCAATCAAGTTCCCTATCGTATTTCAGCCAATATCTCAGTGGCCCCTAGGGCTATCAAACGATTGGCGACCTCATTGCCTACTGTTTCCGGATCAAGCCCTTGGGCTTCAGCCTTAATCAACCGTTTCCCATCTAAGCTTGCTACCATCCCTCGAAGAATAATCTGTCCATTGATTACCCGTGCTAAGGCTCCAATCGGAACCTGACATCCGCCTTCAAGTTTGCGCATTAAAGCACGTTCCGCGCGAACTGCTTGTTCCGTGGCAATATCATTAAGAGGAGAGAGTAACTTCTGAATGTCAGAGCGTGTCTCCACGATTTCGATAGCAACTGACCCCTGGCCGACTGCCGAAAGCATCATATCTTCAGGGATAATTTGGGTGATTCGTTCTTCCCACCCTAACCGTTTCACCCCTGCCGCAGCAAGTACAATCCCATCCATCTCTGACTCTTGCAGCTTTTTCCAGCGAGTTTGAAGATTCCCACGCAGATCCATAAAATTAAGCTCCGGACGATAGTGTTTGAGTTGGGCCTTTCGTCGCAGACTACTCGTCCCAATAATTGCGCCGTTAGGCAATTCCTCAAGCAAGACCCCGTTCTTGCTTAAAAAGACATCCCTCGGTTCTTCCCGTTCGCAAAAAGTGCTAATGATTAAGCCCTGGGGTAACACGGTTGGCATATCCTTAAGACTATGAACTGCCATTTCAAGATCGTCATTCAACAGTCCCTGTTCTAATTCCTTAGTAAATAATCCTTTATCCCCGATTTTGGAAAGGGGAACATCCAAGATCTTATCTCCTTTGGTTTTCATAGAAACAAGTTCAAATTTACCCTCAGGATAAAACATCTCTAATTTACTTTTTACCCACTCGGCTTGCCACATTGCCAATTGACTGTCCCGAGTTCCGATCCTAATGGTCTTCATTCTGCTTCTGCCCTCCCCTGGTGCACGTGTCCAGGATGTTGATTCATATTTTTATGGGATCGTTTTTCTTCATTCTCGACATCCAAATCAAAAAGATTTTGTAAGATTTCCGTATAAAGATGACCTTGGCTCGTCGAAGCATACTCTTTAAGATTTGTGATAGGCACGTGTAAGAGATGGTTAACGATGGAATTAGCCATAGATCGAACAACTTTCTCCTGTTTTGGGGTTAAACCGCCAAGGCGTTCAAAGGCACGCTCAAGTTGCAATTCTTTGATTTTCTGTCCTTTTTGCTGTAATGCAACAATTGTCGGAACTACAAATAATGAATTATGCCATTTAAGAAAGTTTACCATTTCCTCATCAATAATCTTTTCCGCGTTAAGAGCCGCTATTTCTCGTTCTTGATGATGGCGATCAATAACACCTCGGAGATCATCTATGTCAAATAATGTAACGAAGGGGATGTCTCCTACTTCCGGATGGATATCACGCGGGACCGCAATATCAATCAGCAGCATAGGTCTTTCCTGTCGTTTAGTCATGATTTCCTTAATACGTTCGGGTAACAAAACAAAATGTTTAGAAGCCGTTGCGGAAATTACGATATCTACTTCTTCCAGATACTGATTCATATCATCAAAACGCACGGCACGACCTGATATTTCTTGGGCAAGGTTAACGGCTTTTTCATAAGATCTATTGGAGACTAAAACAGTTGAAGCCCCGGCTGCAACAAGGTTCTTTGCAGTCAGTGTACTCATCTCTCCAGCTCCCATGATCAAAATCCCTTTGCCTTCGAGTTCTCCAAATTGTTGTTTAGCAAGTTCTACTGCAGTATAGCTAATCGATACCGGGTGTTGGTCAATTAACGTTTCAGTTCGTGTCCGTTTACCCACAGCTAAAGCCGTCTGAAAGAAAACATTAATTGCTTTGTTAGTGACGGCCGCTTCATTCGCCTGTTCATAGGCACTTGCAACCTGTCCAAGAATTTGAGTCTCTCCCCGAACCATTGAATCCAATCCGGAAGTAACCCGAAATAAGTGCCGCACAGCATCATATAAGGTGTGGACATATAAATACTGGTGAAACACCTTCTCCTCAATGCCATGTTGACTAGCCAAAAACTTTTTAATAGAAACAATCCCTACTTCAACCTCTGTAGTAGCAGCATAAATTTCAGTGCGGTTACAGGTGCTGAGTATTAGAACACCCTCTAGCCCCGGATAGCTTTTGAGTTTTTTTAGGGCATCTTTCATTTGAGAAGGATGAAAACTCATCTTTTCCCGAATTTCTACGGGCGCGCTGCGGTGATTTAATCCAATAGCGACAGGAAACACGTTTCAACCACTCCTTTCGCCTCGGTTAAGCGCTGGGCTTTAATGAGATTCCTCACTTCTCCGTCCGTAGCGCGATCCCAGAAAATACTTCTCTTCTCAGGTGGCAAGTCACTCTTAGCCTTAGACCGCCAATTTTTAAGCAAGGTAAGATAGTCTGCCATCTCATTTCCGTACATTGCTTCTAATTCAGCGCGAACTTGCCTGGCAACGATAGGGCTGCTTCCCCCTGTAGATACTGCAACTTTAAGGTCCCCTCGTTCCATGATCGAAGGCACAATGAAACTACACTTATCTGGGTCATCAACAACATTTACCGGCCGATAGGAAGCTTTGGCATCACGGGACACTTGAGCATTGACTTCCTCTATTTCCGTGCATGAAAAAACAAGCCTAGCATCTTGAATATCTTCAGTAGAATAGTCCTTTTCTACCCAAAAACATGTTTTTCCATCAACTAGTTCCCTGAGTTCAGGTATGAGACGCGGGGAGACAATCTTCACCATAGCTCCATGATGCATAAGGGTTTGAACTTTACGAAAAGCTACGTTCCCTCCACCGACGACCAAAACTGGCAGAGCCATTAAATCCATAAATATTGGATAATACTGAGACATAAGCTATAGTCACCTTCTCCACTTTTCTCCCTATTCCAATTCGTTCTATTATAACAATTTCCTCGCCCAAAACCTATACATTTTCGTTAAATAAGATTATTCAAAGGAACATTCCCCAAAAGGACTTCATTCTTTACGAAGCATATGAATGAAGGCCCGCTAATAAGTAGTTGACACCAAAAAATGTAAATAAAACTGCTGCAAAACCAAAGATTGCCAACCAAGCCGCCCTTTTTCCTTTCCAACCATACATCAACCGAGCATGTAGGTATCCTGCATAAATGATCCAGGTAATTAAAGACCAAGTCTCTTTAGGGTCCCATGACCAGTAAGTCCCCCAAGCATAATTTGCCCAGATTGCCCCCGTAATAATGCAAAGCGTTAAAAGAGGAAAAGCAAATCCCACAACTTTATAGGCTAGCTCATCAAGTCTGTCTAAGGGCGGAAATCGTGAAACGATTCCCTGTTGATTTGAATTCTTCTGAGTACCTTCTTTACTCAGTTTGATGAGATACATAGCTCCTAGCCCGAAGGATACGGCAAAAGCGCCGTAGGCAAACATTGCTGTCACTACGTGAAATGTAAGCCATTGACTCTTTAGGGCTGGAGGAATAGCTTGGGCAATTCGTTCCTCAGGCCCCATCTTCATGATAATAAACATCAATAATAAGAAAGGAATGGGCATAACAAACGCGCCTAGAGCTCTTAATTTATAGCGATATTCGGCAAACAGATAGACTGCTATGATGCCCCCCACAAACGTCAAAATAAATTCAAAGCCATTAGAAAGTGGCGGATGGCCTGAAGTGATCATTCTGAGGATAATGGCCATGATGTTGGCGATTAAAGCTACAATCGTTAGATATGTTGCAAGCTGCCCAATAAACTCCTTTTTGGTGCCTAACCAAATGAGGTACAACAACATTGCTAAAGTGCTTGCCATTACTAATATATAGAACATGGCTGTTTCAAGGTTTTCTAACATTCACTATCCTCCTCTATCATTTTAGCAGCTTAGATACGGAATCTACCATTCGTTCTAAGGCTGCTTGACTATTAGCGGTCATTTTTCCTGATAACGCACCCGTGGTCAGGTTACCTTGAACTCCGTCCTCTGATTGAATAATTCCAGAGATCACAATGGGTTGCCAATAAAACGCAAGTATGAGCCCAACAACTAACAAGACACATCCCAACCAGATAATGGCAACCCCCGGATCTTTCTTGACTTGTAGCCCGGTGAACCCTGCCAAGCCATTAAAGGTTAATTGATAAGTTCCTTGCACATCAATTGTTTGCCCTGTCGTCAGTTGTCCAGCCTGGATCGGCTTCTCCTCTGTCCCTTTGTACACCTGGTAAAGAACGTCCGCTTTCTGTGAAGAACCCGATTTAATCGCGGTTACAAGATAAAGTTCAGTTCCCGGAGCTTGGAAATAACTTTGTCCTTGATCACGTAAAACAACTGAAGTTTTTTTGCCCTTCATATCGATTGTATAACTAACGCCGTTGGCAAAATTCGCTTGATAAAAAGTAATTCCGTGATACTTAAACGGATGATTTACTGACAATGTCTGTCTGGACACTTCTTGTCCGTTTTCCAAGATACTCATGTCCGTATACCAATTATCTCGTTCACCATTAGGCAAGAAACGATCCTCTGCAGAATTTATGCGCACATCGAAGGTCTCGGAGACCTTACCTTTAGAGAGCTGGATTTCTTGGATCGGAAAGGTTGTTCCTGCCCCTTCCATAAAGGATCCCTTGAAGCCGAAGAGGGAGCCTAATAAAGCACCAATGACTAAAACTACAAAGGAAAGATGAGTAATCAAAGAGCCCCAGTTCCCGAGTCGGCGTTTTATAGCAATAAAACTCCAATCAGATTGATTGCTTAGGGAAAAACGATACCCTTTTTGTTTCAAAACCGTTTGAACAGACTCCCGCAGTTGAGCAGACTCCCCCTTAAGCGTAAGTCTAATTTTCAGGGGCACCTGCTCTAAAGTTGTCGGTGGTTTCAACTTGAACGTCCTCAGATAAATACCTTTAAGCCGTTGAATACTACACACGATTAAATTGATACATAATAGACCAAGCAGCAAGCGAAACCAAACAGTGTTATAAAGATGAGTTATCCCCATCCACTGCCAAATTTGCCCCAATTGTTTAGCTTTTTCAGGAGCCTGTTCAAGCTGTGGCACTATCGTTCCAATTCCAGATACAAGAGCAATTATTCCTAATAGAGCTAGTCCAAGCTTCATTGAACTGAAAGCTCTCCAAATTCTCTCGCTTAAATCCTTGGAGTTCTCTTCCATCTGATATAAAACCTCCCAGTCTGGCCTATTCAAGTTAATATTAACCTAAACGAATTGCGATATACCTTCTTCTATAAGTATAACTAAGCTGTCCATCGTTTCTAATTGATCTAAACTATACCATATTTATTAGACAGTTCCAAAATTATGGATTGCTTTTAAGATCATAAACCAACAAAAAGAACCCCTTAATTCAACATTAACAGGGTCTTTTGATGATAGTTGTTTCGAGCTTAAATTCTATTGTATTAGATTAGAAACCTAGAACTTGCGGACCCGAATAAACTCAGCTAAATCTTCTAAAGCTTTGCGAGTCGAAATGGTCGGCAGGTCCAGAAGATGTTTCTTGGCTTTTTTGACATATAAATCTACAAGCCGCATGGACTGATCGATTGCTCCGGTAGCCTTTATCAGGCCAATCGTTTCAGCAACTTCATCGTCAGTCTTATCCATCTTCCCCAGTAAAGTCTTTAGCTGAGCCGGCTCGGATGACAGTTTGAGGGCCAGAATCATGGGTAACGTCATAATTCCCTGGCGTAAGTCTCCGCCAATAGGCTTCCCAAATTCTGAAGGCTTAGCGGTAATATCTAATACATCATCAACGATCTGAAAAGCCATGCCTAATGAATGACCATAAGCACCCAGCGCCCAAACTTGACGTCTGGGAGCATCTGACACTATTGCCCCTAGTTTACAACAGGCAGATATCAACAAAGCAGTTTTCCGTTTAATGCGGTAATAGTATTGCTTAAGATTTTGTTCAACATCAAATGATGACTTAATTTGTTGAATTTCTCCTTGACACATTTCAACGCTGATTTCTGCAAGGATACGGGCAACCTCAGGGTGATCTATCCTTGCAATGAGTACTAATGACTTTGCAAACAGATAGTCCCCCGTTTCAATGGAGACGATATTCCCCCATTTAGCTTTTACCGTCGGGCGCCCTCTTCTGGTCATTGATGCATCGACGACATCATCGTGAACTAGTGAAGACATATGTATCAGTTCTAATGCCATCGCTACAGGCATCAACTTATCCATTGAATAACTGAAGAACTTTCCGGCAAGAAGCGTAAAAGCAGGGCGTAATCGTTTACCACCCGCCGATAATAAATGAACAGCTGAATCCTGGAGAATCGGGTAATCCGTCTCCACGAATTTCGTTAGTTCTTTTTCTACTCGTTGCAGATCTGAATTTATCTGATTTAAGAGCCAGAGTTGTTTCAAAACCGATTCACCTGCTCGCACCCTTTTCTTCATAAGATACCATATCTGATGGCAGTTCCGCCAGAGGATCCTTGGCTACTTCATCCTCGTAAGTTAACAATTCCTCTTCCGGCTTAGCATCTTCCTCACTTTGGGGCTGGTTTGCATCCTTCCCAGAAGTAGGGGTTGAGGTCGTCTGCTCAAATGCTTTGTTCATGATCGTCGTCGGTGTATCGATAGTACTCTGAAATTCCTTCGTTAATTCATTGGTTGCTTTTCGAATTTCAAAAACTATTTTACCGATCGACCGAGCGATAACCGGAAGATCTTCAGGTCCAAATAAAATAAGGACTACTACTAAAATCAAGAGTATTTCACTTAAACCCATATTTTTTCCCCCTTTTATGCAGCCAGGTCTCTATCTCTTCTACGAACAATTAGATACCCCAACCAGATGCTAACTTCATAGAGAAGATACATCGGTCCAGCCATGAGAAGTTGTGTCACCAAATCTGGCGTTGGGGAAACTACCACCGCCAGAATAACCATCGATAATACAGCCCAGCGCCGTTTTTGAGCTAACATTTGAGGAGTTAACACCCCTATCCGAATTAAGATTAATAAGACAATAGGAAGTTGAAATACTAGACCAAACGTCATAAGAAAGGCTAAAAGAAAGCTAAGATACGAGGTTTTTGTCAAAAATGGAGTTGATTGAACGGCACCACCCCCGACAAAAAGTAAAAACTTAATACCTAAAGGCATTACGATAAAGAAGCACAGGGAGGCTCCGCCAAGGAAAAGGAGTACTGAGCTGGGTACAATAATAAATAAGTACTTTCGTTCATTTTGCTTCAAGGCAGGAAGTACAAAACTCCAAATCTGCCATAAAAGTATTGGGAGAGCCAAGACTACCCCAGTAACGACCGCGACTTTTAATTTGACTAACATAGGTTCTAAAGGAGTCGTGGTAATGAACGTAATTTTTTCCAATACGGTAACAGGACGGGCAAAATAAGCAAAAACTTGATCACTGACAAGCCAGCCAATAATGCTACCTAGCGCAATAGCATAGGCAG
The DNA here is from genome assembly GCA_027353165.1 of Desulfosporosinus sp. Classification (GTDB taxonomy): domain Bacteria; phylum Bacillota; class Desulfitobacteriia; order Desulfitobacteriales; family Desulfitobacteriaceae; genus Desulfosporosinus. The sequence continues at coordinate 5,620 of DAIEHY010000038.1, read as the reverse complement.
ATATAACGAGCACTTTGCGTAGCGCTTTTAAATGCTCCATCAACGGTAAATTGGCCTCATTAAGCTGTCGCTTTCGCCTGCGCATCCGCCTACACTTCCTTCCTAAAGGCCTTTAACCGTTCGTAGTGTGTATTGCGTTGAACAGCCTGATAACCTGCATCTTCAATACAACGTATAATTTCTTGGAGCGGAACACGTGTTTTTACGCCAGCGGCCCGAACAACATTTTCCTCGAGCATGGTACTTCCAAAGTCGTTCGCTCCAAATCTCAAGGCCACCTGCGCCATTTTAGCTCCTTGGGTGACCCACGAAGCTTGCAGGTTAGGAACATTATCGAGCATCAAGCGTGCGACCGCAAGTGTTCTCAAATACTCAACCCCAGTACTCCCCTCTCCACCAAGCTCAGTATTCGAGGGTGCAAAACTCCAAGGGATAAAAGCCGTAAAACCACCTGTTTGATCCTGTGCCTCACGAACACGTACCATATGTAAAATTCGTTCCTCAAAGGTTTCGACATGCCCAAACATCATCGTAGCCGTTGTTTTCATGCCGAGCTTATGAGCAGTGGTCATTACGTCCATCCATTTTTGCCACCCAATTTTATTTGGGCTTATTTGGTGACGTACGCGATCATCAAGAATTTCCGCCCCTCCCCCGGGGATTGAGTCCAAACCTGCGTCTCGAAGTCTACGGATGACTTCCTCAATGCCCAGCTCAGACTTGTTCGCTAAGTCCCATATTTCTGGGGGGCTAAACGAGTGAATGTGAATTGAGAAATGGGCTTTGATATCACGCAGAAGCTTTTCAAAGTAGTCAAGATCCAAATCGGGATGTAAGCCCCCCTGGATTAAGAGTTGAGTCCCTCCTACTTGAATTGTTTCTTCAATTTTAGCATGTAATACGTCCCTTGACAAAATATATCCTTCTGGATCTCCCGGTTTACAATAAAATGCACAAAATTTACATTGACAGGAGCAGACGTTAGTATAATTAATATTCCGGTCAATGACAAACGAGACGATGTTTTCTGGATGCATCTGCTTGCGTACTAGATCAGCGCCTTGTCCCAATGAAAGAAGATCCGCATTTTGCAATAACCTGATACCATCCGCAACGGATAACCGTTCCCCCGCTAGACGTTTCTCGATGATTGCTTGGGTTTCCGTTCGCATGTACTTCAATCCTTTCCGTCCTACACGGATTCAATAACGCGTTCAAAAGTATCCTGTTCCACAGGTTCTCGCCCAGCCTTCTCAATCAAGTGGATCAAGGCTCGCTTCGTCATAGTGTGACTATCTAGAAAATCCACGCCAAACGTCATAGATACCTGGGTTAGTTTGGGGCCGAGCACGCTGCCGAAGGCTTGGATATGGTCAACATTATCGAAAAGAATCCGTGAAACTGCAAGCATTTTCAAGTCTTCAAAGCCAGTGGAATCCTCGACCCCCATCATTTCTTCCAATTTTGTCCCTTTAGGATAGTGATATAGCGGCATAAAGGCTCGAAATCCGCCTGTTCGGTCCTGAAGGTCCCGCAGTTTGAGTAAGTAGTCGATAAGTTCCTCTATCGACTTAGCATGCCCATAGAACATTATGGCATAAGTGTGCATCCCTAAGCGATGTGCCGCTTCCTGAATTTCCAAGTAGCGCGCTTCAGAAACTTGATGGAGCATTTCCACGTAAGACTCAAAAGGGATTTCCGAGTTGAGCCCACCCATAAGTTGTAGGTCCGAAGGATCCGCTTGATCTGGAAAAATCGGGGTTACATTGGTATTCTTAATCTGCTGAGTGATCCTAAAATAAGTTCGATTCCCGTTTTTCTGTTCGCGCACTAGATTAGCCATGTATCCTAAAGCCAAGATGTCTTGACTATTCATCAGGCGAATTCCAGCGCTTAAATCTAACCGTTCGCCACTTTCCACTTTTTCTATTAGATCAATAAGTTCACTTTGGGCAAACAGTGAGGACATTGTAACGACTCCTTTTTAACGCAATAATATCAAATCCATAATTGAAAAAACAAAAAGCAGAATACTTAAGTAGCCATTAAGGTCAAAAAAGGCAACTCCAATCTTAGAGAAATCATCGGCTGAAACTAAGCGGTGCTGACGAAAAAGTAAGACAATGGCAATGCCAACTCCTACATAATAAAGCCAACCCATCGACATGACGACTCCAACCAATATAAAGAAGATTGGGGCGATAGTATGTAAAAACGCTGAAATTTCCAAACCTCTTCTCAATCCAAAGATTGCCGGAATGGATTTCAATCCTTCCCTACGGTCAAATTCTACATCCTGGCAAGCGTATACGACATCAAAACCTGCCACCCAAGTCATAACCCCCAGTCCCAATAAAACCGGTGCCAAGGCCCAGTGACCGGTAACCCCAATCCAAGCCCCCGCCGGAGCTAAGCCTAGGGAAATTCCCAAGACGAAGTGACATGCCCAAGTAAAGCGTTTGGTATAAGAATATAAGACCAGAAAAAAAACAGCAATTGGCATTAGAAACAACGCTAAAATATTAAGTTTGTAAGCTGAGAAGCCCAATAAGAGAAATGAAAGTATTGTATACAAGGTTACTTCAGCGACCCTAAGCTGGCCTGCAGGTAGCGCCCTCTGGGACGTCCGTGGGTTGCGGGCATCTATGTGTCGGTCGATCAGACGGTTTAAAGACATGGCAGCTGTTCTAGCGCCGATCATCGCTAGTGTAATCCAGAAAAGCTTCATCATTGACGGAACGCCATGAGATGCCAAGAAAGCACCTAGATAGGCAAAGGGAAGGGCAAAAATTGTATGTTCAAATTTAATCATTTCAAAGAAAACTTTCAGTTTATGCATACTCTACTCCGTTCGTTAGGATCCAGCAACTTGAGGATTGTATTCAGTGCTGAGCTGATTTGACAAATATTGATATACCTCTACTAGAGGGTTTAATTGAAGCTGGGAACTCGCCGAAATCTCCTGTAAAATTGCATGGGCACGTTGAAGAATGGATTGTACCACTGTTATCTCCATTCGTTCCCTCCACGCTCCCCAAGCAAGTCCTATTTCCCAGCCGAACGCTTCCATCTGGCGTTGTACAGGAATAGAGACACCCGCCAGTTCTGCACTCAGACGAGCAGCTAAGGCGGTCAAAGAGGCATTCTCTAATTCAATAATTTGAAGTAACTCATCTCTACCTTGTCTCTTTTCACGAGCAAGCCAGCGCGAAATTCCCCCTTGACTTTTAAGGCCTATGACTTGAGCCAGAGGGTCCAGAAATTGCAAGAGTTTCACGCGACAAAGCTCAAGAAAAAACTTACCATAGAGCAGATCCCCAACCAGCACAGGAAATTGTCGAAGTTCTTCCGCAAGTTCTTGATCATCGTTCATAAGTTTATGAACCCTATTAGCCATAAAGATAAATTGAACGATACTTGCCAAAGCTTCCGATTCTGGCCCTTGATCACCACAGGCTCTACTTACTGCTAAGACAATCGCAGGATGAACCGTTTGATCAAGTTCATCCATATCCAGTTGAATCAATTCCTCAAATCCAACTGGTTTAAAGTTAATTTCTTGACGCATATGTGCTTGTACTGCATTCAGTTTTTCAAAAAAGCTGAAATCTACCGGAACCATCTTATCGCTCCTTGCCTTCCAATCGGACATTAACCTATTATATATTCGTGATTCTTATTTAATCTCCTGCCCTGTTTATGCAATATACTCTGATAATATGACAATATTATCGTAAGAATATGTAACCTCACTAAAAATACAATAGACCCTGCAACTTCTCAAGTCACAAGGTCTATCTAGTACCTCTTAGAAAGTATAAACTTTCTTCTTTTTCCGTACTTGACTTAGTCCGGAGTAAAATAAATATCCCTCCTAAATATTTACCGCTTCCTTTGGATCCTCAACAATTCCCCGCTTGATTTCCGTTGCTGTCATATGACCCGCCTCGAAATGATCCGTTAAATAGTTACAGGCATCCCAGGGATTGACACGGTCCCCGCACGTAAAGACGTCGACGGCTGCATACCCGAGTTCTGGCCACGTGTGAATGGCTAAGTGAGATTCAGAAATAACAACGACACCACTCACTCCTTGAGGACTAAACTTATGAAAAACTACCTCACGTACCTCGGCACCAGCCTCTAAAGCTGCGTTGACCATCATTGCTTCGACCTTTTCGCGATCATTCAAAATGTCGAAGCTACACCCGTAAATTTCAGCCAACACATGACGTCCAAGAGAATTTGCCAATTGTGATCTTTGCCCCCTTTTTACTAAAAATAGGAAAGAATCTGGGCCAAATCGTCCAATTTGACGGCTTACCCCAAATTTCCATCACGTTAAATTTTAGCACAAAGTACGGTGTTGTCAATAAAAAAATCTAATATAACTACATTATACTCTATTTAAGTTAATTTAGTGTTAATAACTCTAGATTTCTGACTGTTCCTTCGTTACGCTTCGAAAAAATCGATTTTTCTGGCCAATTTTTAAGGCCCCTACTTCTGAAAGCTTCATTAGAGTAAGGGGCACTTCTAAAAATCTGTTGAAGCTGTGTTTAACCCAATATTAACTAACATAACCAAATTCAAACCAATTGTTTCATACAACTGTATTGACTAGCCAAACTAACTAATTTAAACTTAGTAGGTAGAACTGTACTTAGTAGGAAGAATGGGGGTGAAATTGTATGAGTCAGACCCTAACGGCTGCGGAAGCGGCGAAAATCCTCAAAGTATCAAAATATACTTTTTATGAACTTGTTAAACGCGGTGAGATACCAGCCCACCATATAGGTCGACAACTTAGAATTAATCCGTCCGTTCTTGAGCAATACCTACACGGAACGACTGCGGGCAACAACACTGTCCCTCCCGCTATGATTTCCAATTCTTCCGAATTGCCTATAATCCGCTTTATTGGAAGTCATGACCCGATTGTCGAACTACTTTTTGAGTTCCTCAGCCACGCTCAAATCCCTGTAAAGTCTTCACTTTCTTTCAAGGGAAGCATGGATGGACTCATTTCTCTTTATCGTCGGGAAGCGGATATTTCCGGGATACATCTATGGGATGATGTATCAAACGAGTATAACATTCCCTTTGTTAAGCACGTTATACCTGGAGAATCTGTCTGTATAGTTAACTTAGTTCAACGTGAACAAGGTTTTATCGTCGCCTCTGGAAATCCTCTTCAATTACATACATGGGAAGATATCACGTTAGAGGGACTGCATTTTATTAACCGCCAGAAAGGCTCAGGAACCCGACTACGTCTCGATGCTTACCTTCGAGCGGCTAAGATTTCTCCGGGTAGTATTCTGGGCTATGAACATGAAGAAAGTACCCACTCTGGAGTCGCTTGCCGAGTAGCCAATGGACAAGCTGATGTTGGCGTCGGAGTAAAAGCCGCGGCTCTGAGGCTCGGTCTTGATTTTGTTCCCCTCTTCCAAGAACGGTATGATCTCGTCTGTTTAGGTAAAACTGCCAAAACCCCTATCTGGCGAGAGCTCATCGAGATTCTTAAATCTCCGGGATTCCTCCAAGCCATCCATCAGCAAAAAGGGTATGATACGTCTTTGACAGGAAAAGTCTTCTTAAATACCTAGGAATCCTTCAT
>DAIEHY010000037.1 GCA_027353165.1 Desulfosporosinus sp. | reverse complement strand
CACGTATATTCGAGTCCTTAACGATTATCTACTTGACGAACTGGATAAGCATGTCAAACGCACAAAGTAGATCGTTTTAACAGGAGGGTAATTTCATGGATGAACATGATTACGTTTACCTAATGAGACCGCTTGTCGTACCAGGACTCGTGTTTCTAATTGTTTATCCCCTTATAATAGGGAGTTTGCATGTTTTCAGTAAGCTGCCCATAGTCGAACTAAGAGTACTGATAGGAATCTACGTGGTTTCAGGGCTGGGAATCTTAGCTCTATGGGTTATTGGGAAAAGTAAACGTGTGCAAATTAATGATGGGCAAATAGTTTTTCGCTCACTGCTCGGAGAACGCATCCTTGAACCACAAGATATTCGAAGAGTTGCCTTTTATTTTGATCAACGAGGGCAGGAAATAGCTCAGATTCGTACGAACGATGCGTTATTTTACGTGAGTGAACACTATTTCCCCTTCCCCGAATTAATGAGCGACTTAGAGAGCTTTATTCAGCAGTACGATGTACGTTCTAATCTTTCGAGAAATGCAGTTTGAGTTTTGAGTAAACTGAATCAGTAATTATGCATATTTCGTTGCAAAGTTTTTAGGAATATGCTACTCTAGTGGCAGTGCGATTTAATGACACACGCAGTGGGATTAAGATGCCGGTTCCTTGTCGGGAGGCAAGGGGTGTTTTAAAATGAACCTGTGGTGGAAAAAACAAAAAAGAAAGTTGGTTTAACATGGCTGTCATTTCTATGAAACAATTGTTGGAGGCAGGTGTCCACTTTGGACATCAAACACGTCGCTGGAACCCCAAAATGGCGCGCTATATTTTCACGGAGCGCAATGGAATCTACATTATTGACCTACAAAAGACCGTTAAAAAAGTGGATGAAGCGTTCAATTTTGTCAGAAACCTAGCTTCCGAGGGAGGTACCATGCTATTTGTTGGTACCAAGAAACAAGCACAAGAATCCGTCAAAGATGAAGCTGCTCGATGTGGCATGTATTTTATTAATGAACGCTGGCTTGGAGGCATGCTGACAAACTTTCAAACGATTCAAAAACGTGTGGATCGCTTACGTGTTTTGGAACGTATGGAAGCTGAAGGTGTCTTCGAAGTTCTTACCAAAAAAGAAGTTTCTGCACTTCGCCATGAAATGGAAAAATTAGAACGCTTCTTGGGTGGTATCAAGAATATGAAAAAACTTCCCGATGCGTTATTTATCGTTGATCCACGTAAAGAGAGAATTGCGGTCGCAGAAGCACGCCGTTTAAAAATTCCCATTGTAGCAATTGTTGATACAAACTGTGATCCAGATGAGATCGATGTTGTTATCCCAGCGAATGATGATGCAATCCGTGCCGTTAAGTTGCTCACTGCAAAAATGGCGGACGCGATTATTGAGGGTCAACAAAGTACTGAGGATGAGAATGAAGAAACTGGAGACGTTGTCGAAGCATAAGCGAGGCTCGAGGAGCGAGGTTCGAAATTCGAATCTCGCACTTCGCACGTTTTGAATCGTATACTATACATGCGTAAAATGCATACTTATAAGGACAATATATGGCATTATCACATATTTTTCGTACGTCGCGCCTCGCGCCTCGTGCATCGAATTAGGAGGGTTTATTATGGCAGAGGTAACTGCGGCTCTAGTTAAAGAGCTTAGGGAACGTACTGGAGCAGGAATGATGGATTGTAAAAAGGCACTGACAGAGTGTAGCTGTAATCTCGAAAAGGCCTGCGATTTTCTCCGTGAAAAAGGATTAGCAGCCGCCGCAAAAAAAGGTGGCCGTATTGCGGCCGAAGGAACGATTGAGTCCTATATTCACGGTGGCGGACGAATCGGAGTACTTATTGAAGTCAATTGTGAAACTGACTTTGTGGCTCGTGGGGACGAATTTAAAACGTTAGTTCGTGATATGGGATTGCATATCGCTGCTGCAAACCCGCAATATCTCAATAAAGAAGATGTTCCAGCTGATGTACTCCAACATGAGAGAGATATTCTTAAAGCTCAAGCTCTCAATGAAGGCAAGCCAGAGAAAATTATTGAAAAGATGGTTGAAGGTCGAGTCGAAAAGTTTTATAAAGAAGTATGTTTAATGGAACAAGCTTTTGTCAAGGATCCTGATAAGAGTGTTCGAGATATGGTAATGGATAAAATCGCCAAAATTGGCGAACGCATTGTTATTCGTCGCTTTACTCGCTATGAATTAGGCGCAGGTATTGAAAAACGACAGGACGATTTTGCGGCAGAGGTTATGAAGGAATTAAATCGATAAGTCAACCTAGACAATCTATCGAGAGAACACCCCGGTGTTCTCTTTTTGTGAATGTAGGAGGATTTCTTTCTCTAGACGTAGAATTAGATTGATGGAGGTTAACCCATGGAAAAACCACGGTATAGTCGAGTTGTCCTAAAGATCAGTGGGGAAGCACTTGCCGGTAAACAAGGCTTTGGACTCCAACATGATATGCTTGTTTCCGTTGCAGAGCAGGTGGCAGAAATCCGAGGTATGGGGGTTGAAGTTTGCCTAGTGGTCGGGGGTGGAAACTTATGGCGGGGAATTGCGGGTAGTGCTCAAGGCATGGACCGTGCAACTGCCGATTATATGGGTATGTTGGCAACCGTGATGAATGCGCTTGCTTTGCAAGATGCTTTAGAAAAGGCTGGCTCTGATACCCGCGTTTTATCAGCAATCGAAATGAGACAAGTTGCTGAACCCTATATTCGTCGTCGAGCCATTCGGCATATGGAAAAAGGGCGAATCGTCATTTTCGCTGCAGGTACAGGTAATCCATACTTTTCGACGGATACAACCGCTGCTTTAAGGGCGGCTGAAATCGAGGCAGAGGTCATCTTGATGGCTAAAAGGGTCGATGGGGTTTATGATTCCGATCCATTTATTAATCCACAGGCTAAGAAATTTGAACGCTTAAGTTATTTGGATGTTTTAAGTCGAGGACTTGGAGTTATGGATTCCACGGCAACGTCACTGTGCATGGACAATAATATTCCTGTCATTGTTTTTGACCTTACCAAAAATGGCAATATTCATCGTGTTATCATGGGAGAAGCGATTGGAACGTATGTAGGGAGGGATAGTCAATGATTTCCGAGATTATAAACGATGCGGATGAGCGAATGCATAAAGGGATTGAAGCCTTACGTAAAGAGTATGCTACAATTCGTGCAGGACGAGCAAATCCAAGTGTTTTAGACAAAGTTATGGTTGAATACTATGGAGCTCCTACTCCGATTAATCAGCTCGCCAATATTTCGGCCCCGGAAGCAAGGATGCTTGTGATTCAGGCTTGGGATAAGTCTGTGCTTCCTGCCATTGAAAAGGCAATTATGAAGTCAGACCTAGGCCTCAATCCCTCCAGTGATGGAATCGTGATTCGTCTTATGATTCCGCAACTCACGGCAGACCGCCGGGCTGAGTTAGTAAAGACTGTGAAAAAGAAGGCTGAGGAAGCACGAGTTGCGGTGCGGAATGTGCGCCGAGATGTCAATGATCATCTTAAGAAGCTGGAGAAAGATCACGAAGCCTCTGAAGATGAGGTTAAACGGGCCCAAGACGATGTGCAAAAGATGACAGATAAGATGATTAGAGAGATTGAACGTGTGTTGGAAACTAAAGAAAGTGAAATCACACAAGTATGATACAAGCTTGGCTTGGTCGAAGTTGGAACGAGGTTCAGCTTGAACTAGAAAATCTAGGTAAACCTTACGCTTTCCAAATAACACGCCCTCATGGTAAAATGGAATCGTGGGGAGATTGCCGAGTTGTCCGCATTCGAAAAATGGGCGATCGTGTGGACGTACTATTAGCACACGAAAACTTTTCGCTAAGACAGACATTGACCCCCTAACTAAAAAGGGGGTCAATGTCGTGGTTCGTGAACGCGGAGAAGTGGTCCGATCTTGTATACGTTTAGTGCGTAGTACACAGTATGGAGTCTAAAACCGAACCACGAATTAATAATATCGAACATGGAAAATGGGGTGCAATGATGTGGCTTAAGGCTTGGAAACAAAACAAAGTGGACTTAGATGATCAAGTTGCGCTGGATCGCCTTCCTCGCCATATAGCCATAATCATGGATGGGAACGGACGATGGGCTCAAAAACGTGCGCTTCCCCGATCGATGGGACATCGGGCAGGCGTCGAAGCCTTGCGCAAAGTCGTTAAAACCTGTTCTGAATTGGGGATTGAGGTTCTTACAGTTTATGCATTTTCTACGGAGAATTGGAATAGGCCTAAAGACGAAGTAGGGGTACTCATGACGTTGCTCACAGAGTATTTGCGAAAAGAACTCAATGAGCTTCACCAAAATAATGTGGTCATTCGGACTATCGGGAGAATTAAAGATCTTCCGCTAGATGCACAGCGTGAATTAGAAAACTCAAAAAAGAAAACTCGAGATAACACTGGACTCGTGCTTAACCTTGCTTTAAACTACGGAGGTCGATCTGAAATCATTGAGGCTGTTAAGCAGGTAAGTGGGGATGTTTTGAGTGGGAAAATTGGTATTGAAGACATCGATGAAGATGTTTTCTGCCAACACCTATTCACTGGTGGGATGCCAGACCCTGATTTATTAATTCGTACCTCTGGTGAAATGCGATTAAGTAACTTCTTACTCTGGCAATTGGCCTATACTGAGATTGTTATTATTCAGGAACTTTGGCCTGATTTTGAGAAAAAGACGTTGCTTGAGTCTATTAAAGTGTATCAGAAACGGGACCGTAGATTCGGTGGAATACATACAGATTGAGGATTAATAGATGTTTATTAGGACAATGAGTGCTTTGATAGGAGCTCCAATTCTACTGACGTTAGTATATTTTGGTGGGTCCTATACATTTTTCTTAGTCACATTGCTGACCTTATTGGCGCTGAGAGAGTTTATTCAAATTGGCGACAAAATAGGTATTCGTACATGGACTAAATTATCAACACTATTCGCCCTAATATGGCTGATAAGTCTAGTTAATGGCGGAGAAAAATGGATGTTGCCGATTCTTCTCTTTTGGCTTTTAATTGGATTTGGAAGATTTGCTTTAACCTACCCAGGAACAACACTTAACGAGGCGAACTTCAATATATTGTCTGTCTTTTATACAGTGGTTTTATTATCTCATCTTTATTTACTACGTCAGCTTCCAAGAGGAATAGAGTGGACTTTTCTTACTATATTTTTGGTATGGTCTACGGATACAGGGGCATACCTGATTGGGAGGCAATTTGGGCGTAATCTTCTGGCGCCTAAAGTGAGTCCGAAAAAAACAATCGAGGGTTCTCTAGGGGGATTATTGTTTAGCATTGGGATGGCTGTTGGGTTTTGGCGATTGGTCGGTGGTGCTCCTATATGGACGTATATTCTTTTGGCTATCGTCATTGGAACCAGTGCACAAATTGGTGATTTGTTTGAATCTGCCATAAAACGCAGTGCGGGGGTTAAAGATTCCGGAAAACTTATTCCTGGGCATGGGGGAATCCTGGATCGTTTTGACAGTCTTATTTTTGCCCTCCCTTTGGTATATTACGGAGTAATTCTTCTAACGTGAGGTGAACGCATTGAGTATTCAGAAACATCCTCTATGGACTAGTATCAATAGGCTTGCGTTGCTGACTAGTGCCCTTGTTCTTTTGAAGGTATTTACTTACTTTTTCCAAGACTTCTTGCCCGTTTTTGCTGATGTCATTGGCAAAATGTTGGGTGCCCTTTTGCCGTTTCTAATTGCGCTTATTCTGGCGTTTTTACTCGAACCACTACTTGTACGGATGATGAGTGTTGTGCGCATTCGTCGACCGTATGCTGCAGTGCTTACTCTCATCTTAGCGATCGCAGGCTTGAGCCTTTTTATTTTCTTGATTGTTGCCCGACTTTATACGGAATTATCTGAGTTAGCTATCAAACTGCCAAATTACGGATACCTTGTGGATCTCGTAACCAAGCAAGTGGATACAGCTGAACGCTTTGTAAGGGTTAATCCGCAAATTCAAGATACTTTATTTGCCTCGACACAAAGCTTAGCGAGAACACTTCAAGAATGGGCTAAATCGGGAAGCGCCCTTTTACTTACTTTTTTAACTGCTTTACCAGGTGTATTTATTGTAATGGTAGTTTCTTTGGTTGCGACTTTGCTTATAAGCTCCAGTTACCCAGATGTGAAGCGGTTTATTTCGAATCTATTTCCCCGTCGTTGGCACATTAGTGCACAGGCCATCAGTGCAGACTTAGGCGCAGCCGTCGTTGGGTATTTGCGAGCGCAAGCGATTTTAGTTTCTGTGACGGCATTGTCAACAATTGCAGGACTATTGATAATGGGTAATCGTTATGCTGTTACCTTAGGCGTCCTTGCCGGAATTCTAGACATCGTACCGATTGTAGGCACTGGTATACTCTTCGTTCCGTGGATCGTTGCCCTATTTATTATGGGATCGTTCGGAGAAGGGTTAAAGCTGCTAGCAATGTGGGTTGTTACAGTGACAGTACGACAGTTTTTGGAACCGAAGATTTTGTCAAAGGGAATTGGAATTCACCCACTTCCAACACTCATTTCTATGTACGTGGGGCTTCAGTTGCTAGGCGGTATGGGGCTCATAGTCGGCCCTGCGTTTGTAATTAGCTATGAAGCGTTACGACGAGTTGGAATATTCGGGCCTCCTAGGGAGTAAAGTTCGAGCCCTGGAGGATAAACTATAAATAAAGAATCAAATTAGCAAACGAATAATAAGCTTATAAGAGCAGGAAGAGATGATAAGCGTTGAAGACGCTGACCTTATTAGGATCAACTGGTTCGATTGGACGTCAAACTTTAGAGGTTGTTCATCACGCCGAAGAGAACCTTAAGGTTCATGCTTTAGTGGCGTCGAAAAGTGTTGAATTAATGGAAAGACAAGCGCGACTTTTTCGTCCTACGGTGGTGGTAATGATGGATGAGGCCGCGGCTCAAGAATTACGAGGTCGTTTGCGGGATTTGCCGATCAAGGTAGATCAGGGTATGACTGGGATAATCGAGGCGGTTATTGCTCCTCAGGTAGATACTGTGGTCACTGCTCTTTCAGGAAGAATTGGTTTAGAACCTACCCTTGCGGCGATAGAAACTGGGAAAACAATTGCTTTGGCTAACAAAGAAACTTTGGTGGCGGGTGGAGACTTAGTGATGTCTTCGGCCAAGAGAATGAAATGTCCGATCCTGCCGGTGGATAGTGAACATTCAGCAATATTCCAGTGCCTTGAGGAAAGTCTAGATACGATCACCAAACTTATTTTGACAGCATCAGGTGGGCCTTTCTTCGGATGGACTAAGGAAAAATTAGCAACGGTGACTCTGGAAAAGGCTCTCAGTCATCCCAATTGGGAAATGGGTGCAAAAATCACAATTGACTCCTCTACAATGATGAACAAGGGTCTTGAAGTAATTGAAGCCCATCATTTATTTAATAAGGAGTATGATCAAATTGAGGTTCTGATTCACCCTCAAAGTGTCATCCATTCCATGGTGGAATATCAAGATGGCTCAGTTCTTGCGCAATTGGGGAGACCAGACATGCGTTTACCGATCCAATATGCACTAAGTTATCCAACGCGTTGGAAGAACCCGTTTGAACGCCTTGACCTCAAGGGTAAAACCTTATCCTTTTATGAACCAGATTGGGAAGCTTTTCCTGCCTTGGCCTTGGCATACCAGGTGGGACGACGTGGCGGTACCCTTCCGGCAGTGATGAACGCTTCTAATGAAGTAGCCGTTTCAGCGTTTCTAGAGAAGAAAATTACCTATTTGGGGATTTTAGAGATTGTCGAAAAGGTTTGTGCTGAACATCATGTCTTAGATAGCCTTGATTTGGGAAGTATACTCGATGCAGACACTTGGGCGCGTCGTAGGACTGAAGAACTCATTTCGTAGTCCGACATTCGAAATTCGCAATGTATCAGCTGAATTACGAACTGCGATACGAAATCATATAATCGATATCTCGCTATTTGTCTGCGATGCTCGTATCACGAACCACGAATATCGATTATCGAAAAGGGGGGGATAAAGTGTTAACGACACTCGCCATTGTTTTTGTTTTTGGAAGCATGGTTATGATTCATGAATTCGGACACTATATTGTCGCAAAATGGATCGGGGTTAAAGTGCTCGAGTTCAGTTTTGGTTTTGGCCCAAAAATAGTGGGTTATCAAGGGAAAGAAACGTTTTATTGTCTGCGTCTGATTCCGTTAGGTGGGTTTGTAAAACTTCATGGCATGGATGCCGAAGTGGATGCTAACGGTCGATCGATAGTAGCCCCGAGCCAAGATGTCCGAAGTTTTATGAATAAGCCGGTTTGGCAACGGATGGCTGTGATTGCGGCTGGACCTATCATGAATTTTATTTTAGCTGTGATTTTGTTTGTGACTGTTTTTGCCTATCTGGGCATCCCAAGCTCTGGAGGCAGTAATCTGATTGGCTCACTCCTGCAAGGAAAACCCGCCGCCACAGCTGGAATCCAACCCGGAGATAGAATCATTGCTGTGGACCAGAAGAAGACTCCTGATTGGACTAGCTTGACCGAAGCAATCCACGCAAAACCTGACCAACTATTAACCTTAACAATAGAACGGAAGAATGAAAAGCAAGTTCAAACCCTATCCGTCAAAACGGAAAAAGATGCCCAAACTGGGTATGGGATGATTGGGATCGCACCAGAGGTAATCTATGAACATGCCTCAATTCTGGAGGCAACTCATTATGGTATTGAACGTTCCGTGGACTTCACCAAGCTGATAATGGTGACTTTGACGCAAATGGTAACTGGGAAAATTCCGGCTGAAGTAGGAGGTCCAGTTATGATTGCTCAGGCAATTGGAGAAGGAGCTCATCAAGGGTTAGCCAGCTTGTTGAGTTTGACAGGAGTTTTAAGCATTCAATTGGGACTGATTAATTTGTTCCCCATCCCAGCTTTGGATGGAAGTCGGCTTGTCTTCCTTCTGATCGAGGGATTGCGGGGAAAACCCCTTAACCCAGAAAAGGAAAACATGATTCACCTGGTAGGTTTTGTGTTACTGATGATGTTAATGCTTGCCGTTACTTATAAAGATGTCTTACGCTTGTTTGTTAAAGCTGGGTGATGGACAGGGAGAAACAGGAGGGACTGCAATAGAAAATGATACAGAGAAAAATGACAAAACCAGTCCAAGTTGGGTCTGTCACGGTCGGCGGAGGATCATTGATTGTCATACAATCAATGACTAATACGGATACACGTGATGTCTCCAAATCGTTGGCTCAGATTCATGCCTTGGCAGAGGCCGGCTGTGAAATCGTGCGTCTTGCTGTATTAGATGGGGACGCAGCCAAGGCTTTAGGTGAGATTGCGACTAAGAGCCCACTCCCTGTGATTGCAGACATCCACTTTGATTACCGACTTGCTCTTCAGGCGGTTGAACAGGGGATCCATGGCTTGCGGCTTAATCCAGGAAATATTGGGGCACGCTGGAAAGTTCAAGAGGTTGTTCGCGCTGTGAAAGAACAACAGATTCCCATCCGGATAGGGGTGAACGCTGGGTCCCTAGAAAAAGAACTACTCGAAAAATATCATGGCCCCACTGCCGAAGGAATGGTTGAAAGTGCCTTAGGACATATTCGATTACTTGAAGAAGAAGGCTATGATAAAATAAAAGTTTCCCTAAAAGCTTCTTCAGTCCCTCTGATGCTTGATGCTTATCGGAAGATGCATGAGGTGGTTGATTACCCACTGCATTTAGGAGTAACAGAAGCAGGGACGGTAAGCTCAGGTGTCGTAAAGTCGGCAATCGGGATTGGGACACTCCTTGCCGAAGGGATTGGAGATACGATACGAGTGTCGCTCACCGGAGATCCCGTTCGTGAAATTCCGGTAGCTCTAGAAATTCTGCGTGTTCTCAACTTAAGACAGCGTAGCGTAGAATTAATTAGCTGCCCGACCTGTGGGCGTACTCAGGTCGATCTGGCCTTACTCGCAGAAAAGGTTGAGTTGCGTTTAGCCCAACTTCCACCGCTGGACAAGCCCTTGAAGGTCGCTGTTATGGGATGTGCGGTCAACGGACCAGGGGAAGCCCGTGAAGCTGACTATGGGATCGCAGGCGGAAAAGGAATGGGGCTTTTGTTTCGAAAAGGAGAGGTCATAGCTCGCCTTCCGGAAGAGGAATTATTAGCAGCTTTGCTCTGCGAAATCGAAAAGTATGTTCGAGATCATACTCTTAAATAATGACTCAAGTCATAGATCATTAAGAAGGTATTAGAAAGGAATGTAGATCATGCTCGTCAGTCAACTATTAAATCCTACACTTCGTGAGGTTCCAGCTGAAGCTGAAGTTATTAGCCATCAATTGATGGTTAGGGCCGGCTTAATACGTAAGTCAGCATCTGGGTTTTATACTCTTCTGCCCTTAGGATTGAGGGTTTTAAGGAAGATTGAAACTATCGTTCGTGAGGAAATGGATGCTAAAGGTGGGCAAGAAATTCTGATGCCGATTATGCAACCTGCTGAATTATGGAAAGAGAGCGGACGTTGGGATGTCTATGGGGCAGAACTTTTTCGTTTGAAAGATCGCCATAATCGTGAATTTTGCCTGGGGCCAACGCACGAAGAAATCATTACAGACCTTATTCGAGGGGAAGTCCGTTCTTACAAGCAACTTCCGATGCTTCTCTATCAAATACAAAATAAATATCGTGATGAACGACGCCCTCGCTTTGGCCTAATGCGTGGTCGAGAATTCCTCATGAAAGACCTCTACTCATTTGACCGAGATGAGGCTGGCCTGCAAGAAAGTTATCAAAAAATGTACGATGCTTACTGTCGGATCTTTTCCCGTTGTGGTCTATCCTATCGGCCCGTTGAGGCAGACGCCGGAGCAATAGGGGGAACAGGTGGGACCCATGAATTTATGGTATTAGCTGATTCTGGTGAAAATTCTGTTGTTTATTGTTCTGGGTGCGATTATGCTGCCAATATGGAAAAATCGGAGTGTCGTCCCCAAGTAATTGACGATGTCTCCCCTGAAGGACAACCCAAATTGGTTGCTACCCCGGGTGTAAAGACCATCGACGAAGTCTGTGAACATTTAACGGTCCCCCAAAATACTTTAGTGAAATCGTTGCTTTATCAAGGAGATGAGAAAACATTCTTGGTGTTGATTCGTGGAGATCGCACTTTGAATGAAATCAAATTGAATAACGCCTTAGGAGGATTCGTTTCCCTACAACTGGCTGCACCTGAACAAGTGGAGAAGATTTTAGGGTGTGGACCGGGTTCGGTCGGTCCAATTGAGGTTCCTGAAGGGCTTATGGTCGTGGCGGATGAAGAAATCCCTTTTATGAAAAGGGCTGTTTGCGGGGCGAATAAGGCGGGTTATCATTATGTCGATGTTGTTCCTAGTCACGATTTTCGTATAGATCAAGTATTTGATTTGAGAATGGTAGAGCCTGGAGAAGCTTGTCTTAAATGTGGAGCACCACTTAAGGAAGCTAGGGGAATTGAAGTAGGTCAAGTTTTCAAGTTGGGAACAAAGTATAGTAAAGCCTTTGGGGCGACCTTTCTCGATGAAAATGGCGAAGAGAAGTGTTGTGTCATGGGTTGCTATGGTATTGGCGTTACCCGTTCTATTGCCGCTGCAATTGAACAAAACCATGATGACTTCGGGATTATTTGGCCCATGCCGATTGCGCCATATCAGTGTATCATTATTCCGGCGAGTGCTAAAGATGTTCAAGTTGTGGAAACAGCTCAAAAACTATACAAGGAACTCCAGAGCCAAGGCGTGGAAGTGGTACTTGACGATCGAGATGAACGTGCTGGGGTTAAATTCAAGGATGCCGATTTGGTTGGATATCCGATAAGAGTAACCCTAGGAAGTAAAACCCTGGCCAATGGGCAGGTTGAACTTAAAGATCGGAAATCAAACGAAACACAACTTGTCTTAGTAGCGGACGTCGTAAAACAGGTGAAGAATATGATAGAACAGGCTTTGCAGTTCTAGTTTTTTGTATACTCTAGTTGAATTGGAAATGCGGAGAATTCGAATGGTTAAGAAATCAAATAAAGATGGTTATCTTGACGGAAGAAAAAGTTTAGTAAGAAAAAACGGTTACCTCCTCCTGAAAAGCCTTGATTCGGAAAGATTGGAATCACATATTTTAGCAAAAATTTAGACAGTAAGGTGAATCCTAAATAAATAGTGGAGTTTTTAACTAAAAGTTTGCCATATGTTGCAGAGTTCCAAGGGATATGCTATATTAATATAAGGAAATTTGTAGTGTTTGTTGGAAAGGAGTGGGTTCTAACCCGCTCCTTCGTTTGTCCAAATCCTAGCGAGGTATAACTCTTGGTTATCCTCGTTAGACTATAGGGTAAACGTTTTGGCTTTGAAGGAGCGATTTCTCATGAATAAATCAATAGAACAGCAGATCGAAACACTCGTTGAGCCGCTCGTGATGGAAAAGGGGCTTGAATTAGTTAATGTGGAGTACATAAAGGAAGGTGCACACTGGTACTTGCGCCTTTATATAGATAAAGAAGGTGGCGTGGATATGGACGATTGCACCGACGTAAGCCACGCTGTGAGTGAGATGCTTGACACAAAGAATCCTATTCCCCAAGCTTACATGTTAGAAGTTTCATCTCCCGGTTTGGAACGTTCTCTTAAAAAGGAAGAGGACTTTAAACGTTTTCAGGGAAGTTTAGTTATGGTACATACCCTTACTCAGTTTCAGGGATTTAAGAAATTCTCTGGGACTCTCGTCGGACTGATCAACGATGAAATCGTTTTAGAATATGAGAATAAGCGCGTTGCAATTCCACGCGACTTAATCAAGAAAACTCATTTATTACTAGATTTCTAGATCGTTATGCACAATAGAATAAGGAGGAAAATGGAAAAATGAATATGGAGTTCATCGAGGCCCTTCACGAATTAGAAAAAGGACGGGGGATTTCTGCAGAGATTCTTTTTGAGGCAATAGAGGCAGCACTGATTTCTGCATACAAGAAGAATTTCGGATCATTGCAAAATGTTCGAGTTCTTATTGATCGTTTAACCGGCGAATTTAAGGTTTATGCCCGTAAAACCGTTGTAGATATCGTGGAGGATGCTCGGACTCAAGTTAGCTTGGAGGATGCTCGTAAACTCGATCCAAATTATGAATTTGAAGATATTGTAGAGTACGAAGTAACCCCACGTGAATTTGGGCGGATTGCTGCACAAACGGCAAAGCAGGTTGTTGTTCAGCGTATTAGAGAGGCTGAACGGGGTATGATTTATGATGAATTCGTCAACCGCGAGGGTGATATCGTCACGGGTGTGGTTCAACGATACGAACAAAAGAATGTTATCGTCGATCTGGGAAAGGTAGAAGCTGTACTTCCTGCTCAGGAACAAATTCCAGGTGAAATCTACCAATCGTTTGACCGTATTAAGACGTATGTGGTTGAAGTTAAAAAGACAACGAAAGGCCCGCAAATCATGTTATCCCGCACGCACCCAGGTTTAATAAAGCGTCTTTTTGAGCTTGAAGTGCCGGAAATTCATGATGGGGTCGTTGAAATAAAAGGGGTTTCTCGTGAAGCCGGAGCTCGGTCAAAGATTGCCGTTTTTTCACGTGACCCGAATGTCGATCCCGTGGGAGCTTGTGTTGGGCCAAAGGGAGTTCGAGTTCAAACCATTGTTACAGAGTTAAAAGGGGAAAAAATTGATATTGTCAATTATTCAACAGATCCTCAAGAATTTGTGGCGAACGCACTTTCTCCTGCCAAGGTTGTAGAAGTTTATCCAAAGCTTAACGAGAAAGTTGCCATCGTTGTAGTTCCAGATTATCAACTTTCCTTGGCGATCGGAAAAGAGGGACAGAATGCTCGTCTAGCCGCCAAGCTTACGGGTTGGAAGATCGATATTAAGAGTGAATCTCAGGCGGTTGCCCATAATATTATTGTGCAAGGACAAGAAGAGTATGAAAATTACGAAGAGTTCGGCGAATATGAAGAGTACTCGGAATATGATGATTATGCAAATGTAGAAGACTATCAGGAATATGAAGAAAACGGTGAGACCGATATCCGGCAGCCTAATGGAGACCTTGAGAACAACGAGGGTAATAACCATAATTATCCTGAATATGCTCAAGAACTGGAGTTTTCCGACAGCAGTGATAAGATAGTTACAGATGCAGCGATATCAGACGCGCAGAGTTTGAAAGGTGAAAATTTAACAGGGGATAATGAAGTACCCCTGAAGGAGAAGAAAAAGAAAGGGAAGAGGTGATGGTATGAAGACACGTAAGATTCCGATGAGGATGTGTTTGGGTTGTCAGGAGATGAAGCCCAAGAAGGAGCTTTTACGAGTGGTCAGAACTCCGGAAGGGATTGTTGAACTCGATCCTACAGGTAAGAGGAATGGACGTGGAGCATACCTTTGTCCTAACTTAATCTGCTTTCAGACTGCCGTAAAAGAACGTCGATTTCGAAAGGCCTTTGGAGTAGATGTTGATCCTGAAGTATTTTCTCATTTGGAAGGGAAGATTTCTTCGTGAATATACGTATCCAGTCACTTATTGGGATAGCACGGCGAGCAGGTAAAATTGCTACCGGAGATGCTCAAATTGAGGCCATGGTAAAAAAAAGAAAAGGATTCCTTCTCATAATAGCGGAAGATGCTCACGGAGCACAGAAAAAGTATACACAGTGGGCTAATGATATAAAATTACCGGTATTTGTCACAGGTACGAAACTAGAATTAGGGCATTCTATAGGACTTTCGCCGCGTTCAGCAGTGCTTATTTTGGATCAAGGGTTTGCTAAGGCTATTTTACTAGCAAGGAGCTGATGCTTGGAGCGTAATGTGGGAGCCGAATATGTGGGGGTGGTTAAATGAGTATTCGTGTTCATGAATTAGCAAAAGAATTAAACTTTAGTAGTAAAGAAGTGATGACAAAACTCGTGGCTATGGGAACAGATGTGAAAAATCATTTAAGTACGGTCGATCAAAACGATGCGGACCGTCTACGGAACCAACTGAAAGGAAAGGAGATAATTTTGGATCATTCTGAACACAATAATACTGAAGAGACAAGGCCGAAAACGACCGAACCGATTCAAGGAGGACGGCCGAAAGAACCCCGTTTAGGAACAGAAGGGCAGCCACAAGGTCCCCGTCCAGGAACAGAAGGACAGCCACAAGGTCCCCGTCCAGGAATAGAAGGACGTCCGCAAGGTCCTCGTCCAGGAACAGAAGGACGTCCACAAGGTCCCCGTCCAGGATATCAGGGACAACCACAAGGTCCCCGTCCAGGATATCAGGGACAACCACAAGGT
>DAIEHY010000036.1 GCA_027353165.1 Desulfosporosinus sp. | reverse complement strand
GAACAACAAGGGCGCATAATCATAGAAATTCGGACGTTCCGGATGTCTGGCGATGTGCACCGTTTGCCAAGGTTCCAGATTACCGTAAATTTCTTTTTTCAGAAACGCTGCTTTTTTTTCAAGAGTAGCCACTTCTTGAGAAAGATCAATTTCCTTTTCAGCGGAAAACTTCTGAAGTTCCGCGATCTTCTGTTCTAGTTCTGCAATCGGTTTTTCAAATTCAAATAGTTGCGCCATACTGAGCCCCTTCCTGATGGTGGTACCGCAGTAAACGTGCCAGAACGGACCGCATTTGAGTACGGCCCACAATCAGATCAATTAAGCCATGTTCTTGATTAAACTCAGCCGTTTGTGCTCCTGACGGAAGCTCCTGCCTCATTGTCTGTTTTATGACACGAGGTCCGGTAAATCCAATCAAAGCTTTAGGTTCGGCAATTAAAATATCCCCCAGCGAAGCATAGCTGGCCGTTACCCCACCAAAAGTAGGATCCGTAAGCACAGAGATATACAGCAAGTGGTTTTCAGCCAGTTTTCCCAACGCAGCGCTCGTCTTAGCCATTTGATAGAGTGAAAGAATTCCCTCCTGCATCCGAGCACCACCTGACGTGGAAACTATAACGACCGGCAAGCGTAATTCGATCGCACGTTCGATAGCACGGGTAATTTTTTCCCCTACGACCGAGCCCATACTGCCCATCATAAAACTTGCCTCATTTATGGCAATCACAAACGGAACTCCTTCGATCTTGGCACGACCCGTAAGGACCCCTTCTGTTATACCGGACTTTTCTTGGGCCTCAAGGAGTTTTTCTGGATAGCCGGGAAACTCTAAACAATCTTGGGTGAGCATACCAGCATCCCATTCTTCAAAACTGTTCTCATCTACTAATAACCTTAGACGATCTCTGCCAGAAATTCGAAAATGATGTTCACACGAAGTACACACCCTCGCATTTTCATCAAGATTTTTATTAAAAAGAACTTCCCCACACCCCGGACATTTGACCCATAGACCATCGGGTACTTCTTTCTTACTCGTTTGTATGGGTTCTTCGGGTGGAGAAACGTCCGAAGATTTTCGTTGCTCCAAGGGAGTCGATCTTATCGTAACATACTTTGTTTTTCTGAAAATGTCCTTAAACATAACTAGCTCCCCATAGCGCTAGTTATGATTTCATGCGCCTCTTCAGCTTCCGATTCTGGAACCAGAATTTCCACTGAAGCATGTTCGCCGAGATGTGCAGAACCAATTGGGCGAAGCTGAACAAGCATCCCTTCATCCGTGAGGATTTTTTTATACTTTTCTGCTATTAACTTATTGGGAGCAATATAAATCACAGTCCACATTTGAAAATCCCCCTTATTAAATCGATTTATGATACCATAGCCCCATTAATTGTGCAACAAACCCACTTAATCCTCATCGTGCAAGTCAGTCCGTAGTCTAGAATTTTTGGCTATTAAAGCCTTTTCTACATGGACAGGTACAAAATCCGAGACTCCAGCATGCAAACTAGAGGCCCACTTGATCGCACTTGAACTTATAAAGGAGAATTCGCTCTGAGTCATCAAAAAAATCGTTTCAATATCCGGGGCGATCTTTTTGTTCATAAGCGCAAGTTGGAATTCATATTCAAAATCAGATAACGCGCGAAGCCCACGAAGAATGGCTACTGCTCCACATTGTCGTGCAAACTCAACCGTCAAGCCTTCAAAAACTCGAACATGGACATTCGGCATGTCTTTCGTGGATTCTAAGAGAAGTTCCATTCTTTCTCCTAGCGTAAATAAGGGAGTCTTCTTACTATCAGCGGCAACAGCGATAAAAACCTCATCAAAAAGCTCTTTGGCCCGAACTAATATATCAAGATGACCATTGGTTACCGGGTCAAATGTTCCCGGATAAATCGCGATACGCACATTATTTCTCCTATTCATTTAAGGATGTTGTCATGGGTTTCGCCTTAAAAGGCAAGAATCCTGCAAGTTAATAAACCTTTTTAGGCAAAATTTTTAGCGAGCTTCCAAACCACATTCTGTGAATCCATCACTTCTTGAAGTGCGTTCATCAGCTCATCTCCATCATTAACCCAGAACTCTCGCTCTACTTCAAGGACTTTCTGAGTTTCTTCAAAGTAAAAACGCACTGGTTGACTACCAGGGAAACGTTTTAACAGTCTTAAAACTTCTGGCATAAGTTCATTTTGCTCGTTGCTAAATCTTAAGTATAGACGCTTGGCAACTGTTTTAGTCATCTTCCCGTTTCCATTCGTTCGAGGCGCCTCAAACGTGTTGTTCGGTTTGTTCCTGGGTGATGAGCCTGATGGCTCTGGGTGACCTAAATCTTCAAGTCTGGTAATTTTTTCGGCAAAAAGTTTTTTCTCATCATCTCGGATATTAAATCTGCCGACTACAACCACCACTTGATCATTCTGGAATAAGCCAGTTTGAGCATAGGCCCGTGGGAAAACTAAAACCTCGATCCCTCCCGTTAAGTCTTCTAACACAAAACTAGCCATCATTTCGCCCTTTTTAGTCACATTTTGACGAAACCCTGACACTAAACCTCCGAGAGCCACTTTCTTCTCCTCCTCGCCTTCTAGGCAAGTGAGAATATCCGAAGAAATATAAGACTGAATCTGTGGTAGAACCGAGGAAAGAGGATGCCCACTTAGATAAAGTCCTAAGTATTCCTTCTCCATATCTAGGATCTCCCGATCTAAGAAATCTGGAACTTGAGGGAAACTAACCCCTTCACTCATATCTTCATCTAAATCAAATAATGAGAACTGTCCAGAAAGACGATCTTTTTGTCGACGCGTAGCGGTATCTAAAACCTGGTCCAACACTGCCATTGCCTGGGCCCGTGAACAGAATGAACTAAACGATCCAGAACGGACTAAACTTTCCAGAACCCGTCGATTTAAAACCTTATGATCGACGCGTATACAGAAATCATCCAGAGATTTAAAAAGCCCTTCTTTTCGTGCTTCTAAAATCTTCTCCACAACATTAACGCCCACATTGCGAATAGCACCCAATCCAAAACGAATCGCTTGTTCTTCTATGGAAAACCCAACTTGGCTGTACTGAACATCTGGAGGGAGTACTTGGATCCCGCTCAATCGAGCATCCTGAATATAATACGACACCTTATCCGACGAACCCATGACTGTGCTTATAAGCGCCGCCATAAACTCTAAGGGATAGTTTGCTTTTAAATAGGCCGTATGATACGAAATTACAGCATAAGCAGTAGCGTGTCCTTTATTAAAGCCATATTCGGCAAACTTGGCCATCAAATCGAAGATTTCTTCAGCATCTTTGAGCGTCAAACCGATTCGCAGAGCGCCGGGGATAATCCAACGTCCATCCTCAGCTTGCAAGCCATGAATAAAGTTTTGACGTTCCTCTGCCATGATTTCCTTTTTCTTTTTCCCCATCGCTCGACGGAGAAGATCTGCTCGTCCAAGTGAGTAACCACCTAGATCACGAGCAATTTGCATGACTTGTTCCTGATAAACAATAACCCCATAGGTAGATTTAAGGATAGGTTCTAACTTAGGATGGAGATAAGTAATGTTGCCACCATTTTTGCGGCGGATACATTCCGGGATTTGTTCCATCGGACCGGGCCGATATAAAGCTACAACTGCGATAATATCCTCAAAACAGGATGGCTTAAGGTCCTTAAGGATGGCCCGCATACCCCCGCTTTCCAACTGAAAGATCCCCGTACTATTACCCGAAGCCAAGAGCGTATAAGTCAGGGGATCCTCCAACGGCAAGGTTTCCAGATCGAGCTTGATCCCCTTAGTTTCCTCGATGCGTCGCACAGCTTCTTGTAAAATCGTTAAGTTTCGCAAACCCAGAAAATCCATTTTGAGAAGTCCAATTTCCTCCACAGCTTTCATTGGAAATTGTGTCATGACAAAGTCCTCAGAAGTTCTCTGCAACGGAAGATAATTCATGAGCGGTTCTTTAGCAATGACGATCCCTGCGGCATGCGTAGAAGCGTGTCTGGTCATCCCTTCAAGAGATTTTGCTAGCGTATAAAGTCGTTTAAGCTCTTCATCCTCTTCGACCATCCTAGCCAAATCAGGAGCTACCGTTAAGGCCTTCTCTAACGTCATCCCTAAGTCCGAAGGAATTGCTTTGGCCACTTTATCAACCCGAAATAGGGGAATCCCCAAGACCCTCCCCCCATCACGGATCGCGGCTTTAGCCCCCATCGTCCCAAACGTAATAATTTGGCATACCTTATCTACCCCGTATTTTTCCATGACATAACGGATTACTCGTTCACGACCTTCAGGGTCAAAATCTATGTCAATATCTGGCATCGAAATACGATCCGGATTTAAAAACCGTTCAAAAAGCAGATCATGACGGAGTGGCTCCACCGACGTAATCCCTAGTAAATAAGCAACCATACTCGCTGCCGCGGACCCTCTCCCCGGCCCGACAGCCACACCATTTTCTTTGGCAAAACGGCAAAAATCTGCGACAATCAAGAAATATCCTGAGAAACCGGTCTGAAAAATGACTTGTAGTTCATAGTCTAAACGTTCACGTTCTCGTTCAGTCATTTGGGGATAAAAACGAGGAAAGGCTTTGCGGCATTCTGCTTCTAAAAAGCCATCCAGAGTATATCCTTCTGGAACCTCAAAGACGGGTAAATGGTTTTCCCCAAACTGAAAATCCACCTGACATCGTTTGGCGATTTCCGAAGTATTTGTCAATAATTCTGGGTGTTCGCCAAATAGCAAGGCCATTTCCCGTTCCGACTTTAGAAAGAATTCCTGACTGGAAAAACGCATCCGGGCTGTATCTGCTAATGTTTTCCCTGTTTGGATGCAGAGTAATGCATCTTGAACGAACGCATCTTCGCGCTGAACATAATGCACATCATTGGTAGCTATCATTGGGATTCCCGTCAGTTCATGAACCTTCCACATGCCGGCGATAACCTTACGCTGGTCCTCTAAACCATGATCCTGAATTTCAAGAAAGAAATTCCCCTTGCCAAAAATCCCCTCATAGTCACGAGCACTTTGAACAGCCATCTCCAATTGGTCATGCACTAAGTAATCTGCTACTTCCCCAGCCAAACAAGCACTCAGAGCAATGATTCCCTTAGCATGCTCGCGAAGAATTTCCTTATCCACGCGAGGTTTATAGTAAAATCCTTCTGTATGAGCCATGGAAACAAGTCGAATCAGGTTATGATACCCTTCCTCATTCTCGGCAAGTAAAACCAAGTGATAATTAATATCGTCTTTTCCAGGCGTTCGGTCCGATCGTTTATTCGGAGCGACATAAACTTCGCAGCCAATAATTGGTTTGATCCCCGCTTGATGGCATGCCTTGTAAAAGTCAATAACCCCATACATGACCCCGTGATCCGTAATAGCCAAAGCCGACATCTTTAACTCGACCGCCCGCTTGACTAAATTTTTAATTCGAGCTGCCCCGTCGAGTAAACTAAATTCAGTATGATTATGAAGGTGAACAAATCCGACTTCCGTACTTAAGTTTTCTCCAGCTTCCATCCACTTCACATCCCTGTAATATTGTTACTCTTATTCTTTCTGACTAGTATAAAACAAGGTTGTAACAAACTGGTAAACAAGTTATGTTACAACCCCTTTGCATTTAAGTAATTAGCTTAGTTTAGTTGACAAGCTTCTTGTCCCCGATTCTAGCTGTCATTAGACCTTTAGCCACTATCGCATTTTTAACGGTGACTTCCACCTCGATATTGCAATGTTTTTTAGCTACTAATAATAGCTTAGCTGTAACTTTTATTTCTGTCCCCACTGCAATCGGTTGAAATTGATAGAGTGTGAAGTTTTCTGTGATTGCATCGAGTCGATACTTCTTACGCAACCCAATATAGCCAGCCATATTCATCACCGTGACAATTACTCCGCAACTTGCCGAGCCATAGTCATTGACCATCGCATTCGTAATTTCCCCTTCGATCGTGAGATGCTCTGCATCGTCGACGAACCGAAACCCACTTAATACAAGGTTATCGACTGTTTCCCCAAACTGAGGTTGCTTCTGAACTTGTTGGTAAGCCTCAATCACGTCTTGCAAGCTTACGATCCCAATCAGTTTACCATGCTCTGCTACAATTGCGATTTCCCAGCCTTCCCAAACCATGATCCGTGAAATATGGGTGACAGGATCATCTCTTCCTACCAGAAATGGATTGGGATTCATAACGTCAATAATTTTTGTTTTAACATCTGCACCTGCTACATCTAACGCAGATACAATACCTATCAACGTCATGTCATCATCAACGACTGGAAAACGGCTGTGATCCGTGTTTTGTGACAGTTTTCGCCAATCATCAACTGTTGCATTGGCCGTCAAATATCTGATATCTTTAACCATGATATCTTCAACTAAAATAAGTTCTTTTTGGATTAATCGGTCATAAAGAGCCCGATTAATCATCGTCGTGACTGCAAAAGTATCGTAGGGGGATTGAATTAAGACTAAATCCTTTTGTCGCGCTAAGGCAACGACGTCTTCGTCTGGTTCTAGACCCCCAGTAATTAACAGTGACGCATTATGGTTCAAAACTAAAATCTGAACGTCGTGACGGTTTCCAACAATGCATAACGCGCCTTCTTCAAGGTAGCGTTCCATGGAATCTAGTTCCATCGCTGCAATCAGAAACTTGTTTGGAGAGCGATCGAGATGTTCAAAGCCACAGATAACAACCCCTTCGGCTATCTGTGAAACTTCTCGTAAGGTCAGATCTTCAATTAGACGCTCTTTAACCCCTTCAATTCGAATCGTCCCCACTTTTGGGATCGAACGGACAAATCCTTTGGCCTCTGCCTCTTTAATAGCCCGGTAAGCTGTTCCTTCACTGACATCTAATTCTTTAGCAATAAAACGCACAGAAACTTTACTGCCAATTGCCAGATCTTCAATAAAGGTTAAAATTTGTTGATGCTTTGTCAACTTAAATAACTCTCCCCACTTATTACTATCGGACTATAATTATATCACAACATTCATTATTCAACTATGTTATGCCCTAAAACGTTAACTATTTGCCGTCTTTTCGCCGTCTCTGAGTCATTAGACCCCCGATTCGTCCTGCTTCCTTAGCGCTCAAAGAATGCCACCCACTGGTGTGAATTTGTTCAAGCAAACCTAATTCAGCGGCGATCTCCATTTTCAACGGTTCTAATGGATCTATTCGCTTCACTCTTGGTTTAATATGTTGTTTCACGTTAGATTCTCCCTCTACTCATGATATTGAAATCTTCCTCATAATGTGGACAATTCGGACCACGTTCTCCAATAAGGTGTTCCAAACGGCAGCGGCCATCAATTCCATAAAGACAACGAAGCGAACACAATTTTCTGGTCATTAAAGTCATCTCCTAATTCGAAATAAACTAATCTCCTCAATCTTAAGTTTGACCATTTCTGCATAAAAATATCCCGCTTGAATTCAAGCGGGATGGTTATTAATCATTTGTTTTTAAATTTCAAAGGTCTCTCCCGATCTGAGCGCTTTACCCTGGCTTTCAGGAACCCTGCGTTGAAGGAGATGCAAAAACTCTCCTACATCTTGGGCAATAACGGGGAACGTATTATAATGCATAGGAATAACCACTTTAGGACGCAATAATTGCGAAGCATGAACTGCTTCTTCCACACCCATCACAAAATTATCCCCAATCGGAAGCATAGCAACCTCGATCGGATAACGGCGACCGATCAGTTCCATATCCCCGAATAATCCAGTATCTCCCGCGTGATAGAGCCATTTTCCTTCAATCTGAAGCAAAAACCCACAAGGTGGTCCACCATAGGTCATCGCCTTTCCATCTGGGCTCTCAATGCCAGAGCCATGTAAGGCTTGGGTTAACTTAACCCACCCAAACGAAAACAGATGTTTTCCTCCAATATGCATAGCATGCGTCCTAGCACCATGGCTCTGGCAATAAGTTGCTAACTCATACACTGCAATAATCGGGGCTCCAGTCTGCTTAGATAGCTCAATCGCGTCCCCTAAATGGTCATTATGTCCATGCGTAACTAATATAGCATCAAGTTGATCAAAGTCTTCGGGTTTTGCGGCTGTGTTCGGGTTACCCGTTAAAAAAGGATCAATAAGAATTCTTCCTGCTTCCCCTACAATTTCAAAGCAAGCATGTCCATGAAAGTAGATACGCAATCCTAAGCACCTCCTACTTATTTTACTGTCATTTTAAGTACATTTGAAGTACCTCCCAGAAACGAGGATAACTAAGGTTCATTTCCCACAGGGCTACACCGCGAATGCCCATTTGCCCAGCGAGCTCTAATTTGTCTCTTAGGCTCCGAGGATCTTCAAAATAGACTGTATGTCGGACTCCCCCTGTCTCATAACGGAAAAAAGTACTATGCTGAATTGTATCCCATTGTAAGGGTGCACCCTGTCGCCGCGCGAGATCAATCGCTCGCTGATAACCAATCACTTTTCCGGTTCCCCGCTCAGGCCAATCATATCCATAGAGAGGGATGCCCATATAGATTTTTTCGCGTGGAATATTGGCAATGGCATAGTTCAAAACCTGAGTAACCCAGGGGAGGGAAGCGACCGATCCAGGTGGACTTCCTCCCCAATGTTCTTCATAAGTCATGATAATCACTTCATCGACAGACTGCCCAATCGACTTATAATCGAATGACCCCTTCCAAGGATCCAGCGACTCACTTCCAACCTTTGCTGGAACATCTATCGAAACTAAGTAATTTGCACTTTTAAACAACCTCGACCACGTTTGGATAAATTGGCTATAAAGAGTACGGTCAGCAGAAGGGGATCGTTCTAAATCAAGATTAACTCCATCAAATTGATAATCCGCTAAGATATTTCGTATGTTCCGCCAAACAAGGGTAGCAAATTCCTGGTCTCGGATCAGCCTACTCATTAAAGCTGTCGAAAATTGACCTTGAGTGGTAAGGTTACTGACCACCAAGAAAACTTTGATTCCCATGGCATGCGCTTCATTAATCAATCTCCGACTTGGCCGACCGCGCAGCGTTCCATCATTTTGAATTGAAATTTCAAAAATTGCTAATTCTTTAATGCTCTTTCCAAAGCGTTTAAGGTAAGGATAACCCTTTGCTTGTTCTGTTAAACCATTATAAAAGGCAAATACATTTAATGGCATACTTATACCCCCTTTCATCCCATCATATGCATGGGGCAAAAGAGAAGTGTTTCTGTAATTTTACTTGGAGTGCCGTCGACTAAATACTGCCAGCCTTGCAGCTTGGCGCATAAGAATGGTAATCAATAAGGCAAATACGATGCAAAGCACCATAAACGCCCAAATCCATTGTCCCTTGGCTCCTAACACAGCAGACAGTCCGAAACAGGCACTGATTCCATACATTGAAAGGACAGCCTGACGTTGAGTAAACCCAGCGTCGAGTAAACGGTGATGCAAATGTCCTCGGTCTGCTTTCGCGATCGATTGCCCACGTAATTTTCTCCGAATAATGGCAAACGTCAAATCTGTGACCGGCATACCCAAGACAAGAAGCGGGAAAACTAGTCCTAGAATAGTAGCTGTTTTGAGTAAGCCCATGATAGAAATTCCACCAATGATATACCCAAGAAACATACTCCCTGAATCCCCCATGAAAACTCGCGCCGGGGGAAAATTAAAGAATAGAAAACCAAGCAGTGCACCCGCTAAGGCAAGCATTAAGTAGGCAGCGGAATGGGCAGTCGGTTGATCAACAATCCTATCCGCAGACCAAAATAAAAGCAATGCCACTATAAAACAGATTCCAGCTGCAAGACCATCTAAACCATCCGAGACATTAACCGTATTTACCAGTCCAACAACCCAAAAAAGCATTAACATCAAGCCAATGGCACTTAGTCCAAGGTCCTGAAAATTAATCGATTTCTCGATAAAAGGTAGGGAGATACTATTCATAGAAAATCCAAAAGCGAGCAGCACCGCCGCCGCTGCGATTTGCCAATAAAGCTTATACAAGGGACGAATTTCACGGACATCATCCCAAATACCCACTACTAAAATCATAGTGCTTCCCACAAACAAACCCCAAATAGTTTTATCCCAATCCTGAGTCACTAAGGCCGAGATCCAAAATGCAGCATAGATTGCCAATCCACCGAGACGGGGAATTGGTCGACTGTGAACATGTCTTCCGCCCGGCTGAGCGATTGCTCCCCATTTTTTCGCTAGTTTCATGGTAATGGGAGTTGCCAATACGGCAATTATTAAGCCTAGAAGAAAGGTTAACCCATATGTCATGATTGTTCTTCAACCGCCTTTACCTGATGCTCATCTTTAATCGTCATAACACCTGTAGGCACCATCTTTCCTTTTCCCCTTTTTCAACAAAATTTGATTATTTCCCCCCTAGACCAGATCCGGAAAATTCCATTGTCGCAAGACTTCATAAACAATAACCGCAACAGAATTGGATAAATTCAGGGACCGAGCATCCACACGCATCGGCAAGCGAACGGCCGTATCAGGGTAACGAGCAATGATTTCAGGACTCAAGCCTTTGGTTTCTTTTCCAAAGAGCAAGTATCCTCCCTCCTCATATGAGAGGTCGGTATATGCCCGTCCACCTTTTGTGGTTGCTAAGTAACGAGTACCCTTAGGGTTCCTTTCCTCAAACTCATCATAATTTTCATAAATGATGATATCCAGAAGGTGCCAATAGTCTAATCCGGCACGTTTTAGTTGCTTGTCATCAATGCTAAAACCTAATGGTTTTACCAAATGAAGTGTAGCTCCGGTCGCAGCACAAAGTCGAGCCACATTCCCCGTATTCGGAGGGATTTCCGGCTCAACTAAGACAATATTCAATCGCTTGTTCAACGATAGTTCCCCTTTCAATGACACCCAGCACAATTTCCACGACACTTTTGTGAACAACGTCCACTCCCAAATCCCCCTGGAACTCCAAGACTTGCAAATCCGGAGACATGTTTCATAAGCCCCATGTTTCCACATTCGCTACATATAAGTTGCTCGCCAGCTTCTCCCATTCGGCACAATTCCGTGGTCACAGCCCTACAGTTTGGACACCCGAATTCGTACATTGGCATCAATTTTCCTCCCAGCCATAAACTCAACAACGGCTATCTAACTATTATAACCTGAAATTCCGACAAACCCAACCCTAATAATATCGGAACTTGTCTATTAAGCTAAACTCTGTAAACTCTCTTAAACTAAATTAGTTCATTAAAAAGTAGCATACCCCTAATCCATCTTCTACAGCCCTTGTAACCGCCAATCCTTTGGGTGAAGGTTGATTTTCATCAGATATTCTGTATACTTTCGGGAAAGCCCTAGATGTTCCCTCTGGTTTTTGGTAAAGTTAATAGCAACTTCAAAGGAGGAATTAGCATGGGTCAAAGTCTAACTCAGAAAATACTTGCATCACACCTTGTCTCTGGTAATTTAGAAAAGGGAAATGAAATTGCGCTTCGCATCGATCAAACGCTCACTCAGGATGCCACTGGAACTATGGCCTATCTACAATTTGAAGCCATGAACCTTTCTAGAGTACAAACCGAATGCTCGGTAAGTTATATAGATCATAATACTCTACAAACTGGGTTTGAAAATGCAGATGACCATGCCTTCCTGCAAAGTACCGCCGCGCGCTTTGGTGCGTATTTTTCCAGGCCAGGAAACGGTATTTGTCACCAGGTTCATCTAGAACGCTTTGCCAAACCCGGAAAAACTCTTCTAGGCTCAGATAGCCATACCACTACGGCCGGTGGTATGGGAATGCTCGCGATTGGTGCCGGAGGATTAGATGTTGCCGTAGCCATGGGCGGCGGAGCCTTTTATCTCCCCAACCCCAAAGTACTGCGGATCTGGCTGACTGGTCAACTCTCAGATTGGGTTTCTGCCAAAGATATCATCTTAGAAGTTCTCCGTACCCTGAGCGTAAAAGGGGGTGTCGGAAAAATCATTGAGTACGCCGGACCAGGTGTAAAAACCCTGACAGTTCCAGAACGCGCTACTATTACCAACATGGGCGCTGAATTAGGGGCATCCACTTCGATCTTTCCCAGTGACGAACAAACGCTTAGATTTCTAACTGCTCAAGGAAGAGCAGAGGACTATGTTCCTCTCTTTGCCGATGATGATGCCCGCTATGATGAAGAATTGGAAATCGATCTTTCCTTACTGGTACCACTTGTCGCCCAACCGCATAGCCCTGATAATGTGGTTCCAGTTAGCGAACACTCAGCTACCGCTGTTCAACAAGTCGCCATTGGAAGTTGTACGAACTCATCCTACCAAGATCTAATGCGCGTAAGTCAAATCCTCAAAGGGAAACACGTTCATCCAGAGGTCAGCTTAGTTATTTCACCCGGCTCGCGGCAGGTCTTAAGTATGCTTTCAAGTAATGGTGCTTTGACCGATCTCCTCGATAGTGGAGCTCGACTGCTTGAATCAACCTGTGGTCCGTGCATTGGCATGGGACAATCCCCCATCTCCAAAGCGATTTCCGTTCGAACCTTTAACCGAAATTTTATGGGTCGTAGTGGCACACAAGATGCTTCTGTCTTTTTAGCAAGCCCGGAAGTAGCTGCCGCCTGTGCTTTGACGGGCTTCTTGACCGACCCACGCACCTTAGAAATTTCACCCGTTGTAGAGTTTCCGGAGCGATTTCGTATTGATGATAGCATGATTCTCCCCCCCGGTGATCCGAATACCCCTGTTCGCCGCGGTCCAAATATTCAGCCTCTCCCCCTGGCCCCTCGACTGGACGATACACTTGATTTGCCCGTTATTCTAAAGCTCGGGGACAATATAACGACTGATGATATCATGCCTGCTGGCTCAAAAATCCTCCCACTCCGCTCAAATATTCCAGCTATTTCTGAATTCGCATTCCACAAAATCGAACCACAGTTTGCAGCTAAAGCAAAAAGCCTCAAGCAAAGTGTTATTGTCGCAGGACACAATTATGGTCAAGGCTCTAGTCGCGAACATGCTGCACTGGCTCCTATGTACTTGGGAGTGCGTGTCGTCTTGGCTCAAAGCTTTACCCGAATCCACCGTGCCAACCTAGTTAATTTCGGCATTTTGCCACTAACCTTCGTCTATGAAATGGATTTAAATCGCCTCCAACCAGGAGCAGTTTTACACCTAAACGATTTACACCAGTCTCTTCAATCATCAGAACCATTTGCTGTTACACTAGATAATGACCCAATTCCTGTCTTAGTTAAACATGATCTCACCGAACGACAAGCAAAGATTCTTTTGGCAGGGGGACTCCTTAATTCGACAAGTGCTTCACTATAACACGAAGTCATTGCTACTCTACAGGATTCCATTGAAACGTGATATGATAATCTGGATTGGTAAAAACAAGAACCATTATTGGCTATCCCATTGGATTGATATGAGAAAGAGGGGTATAAAATGCTCACTGACGAAGATCGCAGACTACTGAAACTCATTGCGCAAGATTGTCGCTTAAAACCTGAGGAGCTTTCCATACAAACAGGATTGTCGCCTGAATACATCACGAAACGAATTGGTGAATGGGAAAAGGAAAAAGTGATTGTGGGTTATCAACCAATGATCAACTGGTCGCGAACGGGTGAAGAGAAGGTTGCCGCCTTGATTGAAGTACGAGTTTTACCTCAGAGGGGTTATGGTTTTGATAAAATTGCTAAACGGTTACAAAAATACCCAGAGATAACTTCACTGTTTCTCATGTCCGGCGGATATGACCTTACCTTGCTCGTTGAAGGTAAAACGATGCAAGACGTCGCTCTGTTTGTGGCTGAAAAGCTTGCTCCTCATGAGCATGTTCAAAGTACTGCAACTCATTTTTTACTTCGCCGCTATAAGCAAGACGGAGTCGAGCTTATGGGAGAGGAAGAGACAATTCAACGTCTCGTGGTCTCTCCATGAATAAATATCTTGCTTCCCATGTCGCTACACTTCCCCCCTCAGGAATCCGAAAGTTTTTCGATCTGGTTGCAACCATGAAGGATGTGATTTCCTTAGGAGTTGGAGAACCCGACTTTGTCACCCCTTGGACCGTCCGTGAAAGTGGTATTTTTTCCTTAGAACAGGGTCAGACAATGTACACGAGTAATGCTGGCCTCTTTGAATTGCGCGAAGAGCTTTCTCACCATTTATATAAAACGCTGGGGCTTTCCTACGATCCGAACCAAGAGATTCTCATCACCACAGGGGCCAGTGAAGCCGTTGACCTAGTGATGAGAGCTGTTCTCGAACCAGGAGATGTCGTCTTAGTTCCTGATCCATCCTATGTATCCTATGCCCCCTGCGCAATACTAGCCGGTGCCAGCGTTAATTTCGTTCCAACCCTCGCTAAAGATGATTTTCGTTTGCGTGTGGAACAGTTAAACAAAGTATATACCCCCAAAGCAAAACTTCTCGTTCTATCCTTCCCGAATAACCCAACTGGCGCAATTATGAATCGCGAGGACCTTCTTCCGATTGCCGAGTTTGTGGTAAAACATGATCTGCTCGTCCTTGCCGATGATATTTACTCTGATCTTACTTATGATGGAACTCATGTCTCCTTTGCCAGCTTACCTGGCATGCATGATCGCACACTCTTTGTCAGTGGATTCTCGAAATCTTACGCTATGACAGGTTGGCGAATCGGTTATGTAGCAGGCAACTCCGATCTGATCGGAGGTATGACCCGAATTCATCAATACACGATGCTCTGCGCCCCGATCATGGGACAAATAGCTGCTATAGAAGCCTTGCGCTCCGCTTCAGATGCTAGAAATGACATGGTCACCGAATATGATCGAAGACGCCGCCTGATGGTTCATGGCTTTCGGCAAATGGGGCTAGATTGTTTCGAACCCTTGGGAGCCTTTTACGTTTTCCCGGATATTTCAAAGACAAAGTTATCCTCTGAGGAATTTGCAGAACAACTCCTAAAAGCAGAAAAGGTCGCGGTCGTTCCAGGGACTGCATTTGGACCCTCCGGAGAAGGACACATACGCTGCTCCTATGCTTATTCTACCGAGCAACTTCTAGAAGCCCTAAAACGAATTACTCATTTTGTGGAGCAGAGATTTGCTAATTTATAAAACGAGAAAAATCTCAAAATAAGCGAACAGGCAGCTTGATCAAAATCGACCAAGCTGCCTGTTCGCTTATTTTTGTGCCACCTGTCATAACTTCGTTACATAGTGCCAAATTTCACTTACCTCTAGTAAAAATAGCAATATATACTATATAATGAGCGCATCAGTATCCAATTATTAGTTAAGGAGAGATCCTCTTGAAAACAATTATTATCGTCTCCTCTTCTCA
>DAIEHY010000035.1 GCA_027353165.1 Desulfosporosinus sp. | reverse complement strand
CATTTCCGCTTTGCTGCGCCTTAGCTAAAGCATCACTAGTCTGTTTAACATTTTGATTCGCCAGTAAGACCTGGTTCGCTAAATAACTTGAATCCGCATTCTGCTGAGCTGTGGTTAAATTCTGTTGTGCTTTAGCGAGTGCCGACTGAGCCTCTGCTTTCGTTTGAGCGTTAAATCCATCTTGAAGGGATTGAAGTCTAGCTTGAGCCGTCATTAAGTTGGCTTGCTGTTGCACAACGGCTGTCTTAAGAGCCGCATCATCAATCCTAGCTAGAACTTGCCCTTTCTTAACTGAGTCCCCATCCTTGATATTGAGTTCAACCACCTGTCCATTATTTGAGAATTGTAAAGGAATCGAGTGGGGAAAGTTCACCGTTCCAGTAGCAGTAATCACCTTGCGAACATTTCCTATTTTCGCTTTAGCAGTAATATTAGTGGACACAGCAGTTTTAGTCGCAAAATGTTTATAGCCCCAATAGCCTCCTCCCCAAACCAGGACGCTGATGACCCCGATGGTCACCCATTTTTTATTAAACCATTTTTTGTTCAAACTCTTTCCCCATTTCCTCGTTTTGCTTTTCACCTCGCGCTTAGCGGATGAGTCTTATGTATCATTAATGATAGTGTCATCGTCATTTACTTAGTATAAAACATCAAGCTGAATTGCATCTGAATGAAAACTGAACGCCAGCTGAACATAACCACGCTGAACCCACCTTAACCCCAAAAACAAAAAGAGCCCCTCAAAAGGCTCTTTACTGGACTTATTATTGGCAAGAATGAATAACGATCAATACCCTGTCAAGATACCCGTTATCTCTTTCTCAGTCATCCTTATCAGTGTCTCTATTTGTTCCTCTGTAAACTCTCCCCCGGCCTCTAACGACTCTAAAGTACTCTCAAATTGTTTGACCAATAAAGCATTTATCTTTGCATACCGTTCTTGGGCATTCTCTGGTTCCAGAACCTTACCACTCCAAATTCCAGCCATACAGTCGAAAAGGAAGTTAGTAATTCTCCTCATGATCAAGGCCAAGACTGCGACTTTAGAATCTGCTAGAGACACAACACTTTCATAAGTTGATGCTTGGACCTCCAGACGCCCAGCCACCTCTAGATCTCGGTAAGCCTTCGTTCCTTTTAAGACAATCATGTGATGATAAAGCATATTCGCCGTAATCACTAGATTTTTTATGAGATCATTTCGCTTTAGAAACTCAAAGTTGACCCGGATATCATCTAAGGTTGAGTCCGGCTCAAACATGATAAACCCAATATTAGGTTCAATCCCATATTTACGGAGAATTCTAATAGCCCTCTCGTTCTGAGCAACCGTCGTCATCTTATTGATCCGTTTCAGTGAACGATCACTACCGCTCTCCAGTCCTATAAGAATATGACGTAAACCTGCTTCGACAAGTGCACCTATTGTTTCCTCATGGATATCGTTAACCCGGGCCTCGATGCCAAAGCGAATGTTTCTGGATTTCAGGAAGGTAGCCAAGCGCGAGGCTCGTTGTTGGCCTCTTTCACCTGGCCCAAAAAAGTTAGGATCGGTAAAGTAGAAATCTTTTATTTTATGTTCAGAAATTAAGTCATCGATTTCCGCAATAATATTTTCCGGAGTTCGTCCACGCCACTGAGATCCCTGTCCATAAAAAGGGTTGATATAACAAAAAGTGCACCCCCCATAGCAGCCCCTACTTCCCTGCAGGTTTACTTCAGGTAGACGGAACAGAGCTTCAGTTCGTACGGGAAAAGGGAGAGCGTTCAGATCACCTACCAGTTCGCGCCGCTGTGAAACAATCGCACCAGAGTCGTCCCTCTGAGCAAGACCGGGAAGTTTTTTTAGACTATCTTGAACAGTTAAAGCCTTTGCCACTTTGACAAAGGTCAGTTCCGGTTCACCTAAGATCACTGAATTAATATCTGGGCACTGCTTTAAAATGTCTTCGAAGTCAGTGCTCGGATAATACCCGTAAGCCGTGATATACGAGGATAGTTGTTTAAATTTAACCTTGTGGAGAAAATCGTACAAGACCGTGTCCGTCTGCCAATGGTAGACCATATGAACCCCCAGCACGTCTGGTTGCATCGCTTTTACCCTGCGCTCAATTTCCTGGTAGTCGAGCCCATCCAGGAAACCTTCTATGATTTCGACCTCATGCCCTTCACTTTTGAGCATACCGGCAATATAACCTGAATGAAGACATGAGGAAAGGGGAGTATTGGCGATGTCATTACATCGTTCTGGGCAGACGGTTCGTGGGTGCTCTAGTAATAGTATCTTCACTTTACTTCCCTCCTCACTTCCTGCCACATGAATACGTTTCTGCACTGC
Organism: Desulfosporosinus sp.; assembly: GCA_027353165.1. Lineage (GTDB taxonomy): Bacteria > Bacillota > Desulfitobacteriia > Desulfitobacteriales > Desulfitobacteriaceae > Desulfosporosinus. Next base: position 13,159 of record DAIEHY010000035.1, on the reverse strand, counting down.
TGAAGTGTTTCCAGCTTGTATCTGAAGGTATTAAACGGTTTGGGGTTGTAATAGGTCGGATAGAGCAGATCCGTTTCTGCGTCGATGACCCCTTTTGCCCTGGCCATGCTTTCTATAGCAGTGCCTGGTAAAATCCGAATATTATTCAGTATGATAGTTCCAAGATTTTTTTCCTTGCTGTGTAATTCGTAAAGCTTTTCGACAAACTGTATACTTTTTTCGCAGGTCTTTTCCGTCTCCCCAGGCACATTAACCATAAAATGATAGACACTGACCACATCTGTTTGAGCGACGAAACTTGCTGCTTTTAAAATCTGTGCTTCACTAAGGTTTTTGCCTAAGACATCCAGTGATTCCTGGCACAGACCGTCAGGGGAGAAGGAAAAACATTCACACCCGGCCCGTTCAAACAAAGCGACATTCTTTTCAGTAAGCTGGTCTTCCCGCATAAAACCGTCCCACCGAATCTTGAGCTTTCTACGGAGTATCTCCTCACAGATTCCCTCAAGGTGACCGCGGGGAGCATTGAGTACAGGATCGGTAAAATGAAAACTCTCAATGCCATAATCTTTGTGCAAGAGTTCCATTTCATCCACAACTGCAGTTGTCGGGCGGCACCGCAATCTCGTCCCTTGAAGCTGCGGATAGACACAATAAGCACAGTTAAACGCACAGCCACGTTTGCCCTCTATTCCAATCGTGGGTACGTAGTTATTAATCCCTTTATAAAGCTCAGGGTCCAGTAAAAGGCGATTCGCAGGGACATAATTTGCCATGTCAAAATTAGTTGCAGGTGGTGAAACGTGCACCTTCAGGCCTTCTCGTCGGCAGAGTCCGGGCATTGGCGGTGGATTGTCTATTGAGCGGAGAAGAGCAGGAAAGGTTACTTCTGCTTCTCCTACAATTCCGTAATCTAATTCAGGCACTTCTCGCATCAGCCGTTCTGGAAAAAGGGAAAAGCCGGTGCCGCCCACAATCAACCAAGCTTGGGGCAAAACGGCGGCGATTAACCGAACCGTAACGATAAAAGGAGAAATAAGCGAGCTCGTTTTATTGCCCAGCGGATCAATATTACGCAGGGATAAACCAATTCCCTCAGGGTGAAACGTCAATAGTTTCTCCTTCAGCGCTCCGTAAGGATCTTTTTCCAGGTTCATGTCCAAGATACTCACCTCATGACCATACCCTTGAAGGCAGCCAGCCAAGAGGACAATCCCGATAGGATAGACTCTTTCCTGAGAGAGGTCTTCTACAGAAGGGGTTTGGATCATCAGAACACGCACGTTAATTCACTCCAATAACAACAGGGCAAAATATTTGACGTAGTCGCCCTTGTCGCGTAAAATCCGAAGATTAAGACCCGCCCGTCGGACGGTCTCGTAGACATCGATACCCGCTCCTTCCATAGAAGGCCTGGCATCTCGTGTATTGCGACACGTCCCGTCAGTAGCGCCCACAGCACAGGTAGCACAAAGAACGCATGGGCCGGCCCAATAAGCAAACGCTTTATGAAATCCTGAAAGAAAGGCTTCTTTTTCGGCGTCCAAAACTTTGCTCTGAAACACGTTTCCCGGAGGTTCCCCCTCCAGAAGCAGAGCGTGTGAAAAGTCTTGCAGCACGTCTCTCGTTTTTTGCGGAGTGGGACTATTAGGTGGGCAATGGCCTTGTCCGTACCGACCACAGCCATACTGGCAGCGGAGATCCGTCCAGTCAGCAACATGGATGCTTTCTTTATCGATAGGAAGAACTTCTCCAAATCCCATCGCTTTAATCCTGGCAATCAGACGAGTTCTCTCGTCCAGGCGGAGCCTCGCCAGTTTCTTTTTATCCTTAGCCGCAAAGATTAGAGCAGTGTCCGTCACTAAAGGAATGAGCTCGGTTGTGTACAGTTTTGACATGGCTAATTGTTCTTTTACCCATGTTCCAGAAAAGATCCTGCCATTGTATGTATTGATAAACATATTCAGATCGAGCAGAGCAGCCTTGGCAGAGAAGTGCTCGGGGAAGAAATCATGAATGACTAGGAGACCTTCCGGCTTGAGACAATTTGCAGCTCTGTCCAGGATTAGAGGAATCTCCTCTTCTGAATAGGCGTGGATAATATTTGAGAGAATGACAAGGTCAAACCCTTCCTTAGTTACGGACCAGGGTTCCAAAATATTGCTTGGCAGGTAGGAAACCCGTTTCCCCAACCCTTTCTTGTCCATCAACCCCCGTGTATAGTTGAGGACTTCCTGAATGTCCACTAAAGTTGCCGATAAAGAAGGAAAACTCTCCAGAAAGCCACCGGCAATCGCCCCAGAGCCTGTCCCTATATCAAGTATCTCTCCCTTCAGTTCAAGCCCCTCGAAGAAGGGCAGAATCTCCGCCACCTTAGTTTTGGCAATATTATCCATAGCATTGATGTATTTACGGATCCTCCGGGCTAACTGCTCTGGACCCTCTTCTTCGACTGGAAAATTCACTCTGCCTCCGGCCTTAAGACAGTCGGTAAGGTCCTGCCACCCTAGACGAAGACCTTTGCGCCAGAGGATCGAATCTCCTTGATACTGACTCTTACTTGGGACAAGATAGTCACTAGCAAGTTTGGTATTATAGTAACGTTCACCATTACAAACCACTAGCCCTATTGCGCCAAGAGCCTGAAGAAAACGTTCCAGACCTGAAACAGGCATGAGTAGTGCTCCAGCCATTTCGTCAGTCGTCATGCCTTCAGACTCTAGCAAAGTAAAGACTTCCAATTCAACGGCCGTAAACAGAGCCTCGGAAAACCAGTACCCTGTTGCCAAGTCTTCCAAATACTGAGGGCCCACATCCTGGGGACTATGTCGAAAAAAGGGTGTTGATCCCATCTTTTGATTACCCTCCCCTCTGGATCTTCAAATTGAGTTACGAAATGTTACCGAACGGGATACACTCCATTAAAACAAGCTAGACAAACACCGTCCGTCCCAAGTGCTCGTAGCAAGCCTTCCTCAGAGATATAGTGCAGCGAATTTGCTCCAACAAACTCCCTAATACCTTCTATATCCAATTGATTGGCAATAAGTTTTTCTCGTTTTACCGTGTCAATCCCATAGAAGCACGGATAGGCAACCGGAGGTGAGCTGATTAAAAAATGAACTTCTTTGGCCCCTGCTTTTCTGACCATTTCCACCAGTTTTGAACTGGTTGTTCCTTGGATAATCGAATCATCGATCATAATGACGCGCTTATCTTTCAGGACACTTGCATTAGCATTGAGCTTTAGACGAACGTCCACTTCTCGCATTTCTTGAGTCGGTTGAATATAGCTTCGATGGACATAACGGTTTTTAATAACCCCTTCCCCAAAGGGAAGCCCCATTGCTGTGGCATACCCTAGGGCAGAAGCGGTCCCAGAGTCTGGGACCGCAATCACTAGATCCGCCTCAATTGGATGTTCTCGGGCCAGTTCAATGCCCATCCGACGTCGGCTTTCCGAGACACTCAGTTGATCAATGGTACTGTCCGGCCGGGTAAAATGGATATATTCAAAGGCACATGACGTCCGTTCTAGTTTAGAAAATCCTTGGTATGAGTGTAGCCCCTCTTCATCGATCACCACAATTTCACCGGGTTCCACATCCCTCACAAACTCTGCACCCGTGGTATCGAGAACACAGCTTTCTGAGGCCAAGCAATACCCATCGCCCATCCGCCCAATACATAAGGGACGGACGCCATGAGGATCCCTGAGTCCGATCAGTTTATCCTCTGCCAAGATAACCAAGGCATACGCTCCACGTAGATCCATCATGGTCTTCAGCAACGCATCTTCCAAGGACTCTTGGCGATTGCGAGTAATGAGGTTAATAATCACTTCGCTATCAATCGTCGTTTGGAAAACTGCCCCGTTTATTCCCAGTTCTTCACGTAGTGTTACAGCATTGGTTAAACTTCCATTATGAGCCAAGGCCATCATGCCTTTTTGGTAGTGTACCACCAAGGGCTGAGCATTCGCAAGCAGGCTTGCACCTGTGGGGGAGTAACGAACATGTCCGATAGCCATTTTCCCCTTCAAACAGGCCACAACACGGTCTGAAAACACTTCCGATACCAAGCCCTTTCCTTTATGCACATCAATACTTCGGCCATCTGAAACTGCGATTCCGGCACTCTCCTGCCCTCGGTGTTGCAGAGCATAGAGTCCGTAGTAAGTTAAACGGGCAACCTCCTGGGTGGGGGCATAAATCCCAAAGACTCCGCATTCTTCTTTCGGTTTGTCCTCTCCACATTCGAACACGTTTGCCCCCCTCCCCTTTAGTTCAGTGCTGAGTCCTCAAATTCCTTCACTTAACCGCTTCTGCAATGCTTTGTCCTTCGCCTCGATATCCTTCAACATTTGGGCTCGATAGTCTTTAACCTTAATAATCATTGCTTTATCCTGAATTGCTAGAATCTGTACCGCCAGCAACGCTGCATTCCGCGCAGCACCGATGCCTACGGTCGCCACTGGAATTCCCGGGGGCATTTGTACAATGGAGTAAAGGGCGTCGATTCCTTCCATGGCACCACTGTTCATCGGAACACCGATGACAGGTAAAATCGTTGCCCCAGCCACAACCCCTGGCAAATGAGCGGCTAAACCTGCTGCAGCGATAATAAGTTTTCCACCTTGGGCTTCAAAAGCTTTCACCCAATCGACTGTTCGTTTCAAGGTTCTTTGGGGAGATGAAATTATAACTTCAAAAGGAACTTCAAATTGACGAAGAACTTCCAGGGCATCCTCCATGACTTTATAATCTGAATCACTTCCTATAATGACCCCAATTTGGCTCATTTTCATCACCCGCCTTGTCTATAATGCCCTCTTCCCGCTAGTTAGCAAGTTCCGCCCGTTTTTCCAAGGTGTTCCCCCACTAATTTCATGGCACAGAAACCACCGCACATAGAACAGGCCTCAGCACCCTCTTCGTTACGCTCTCCTCGGATCCGGCGAGCTGTTGGAGGATCAATGGACAATTCAATTTGTTTTTCCCAATCTAAGGCTTTACGAGCATGAGCCATGGCTAAGTCCCATTCCCGGGCACCCTTGACTCCAGTTACTATATCCGCAGCATGGGTGGCAATGCGCGTAGCAATTACCCCTGCGTGCACATCTTCAGCGGTTGGTAAGCGTAGATGTTCGGCAGGTGTAACATAGCAAATGAAGTCTGCACCTGATATTGCAGCAGTTGTAGCCCCGATGGCTCCTGTGATATGGTCATAACCCGGCGCAATATCCGTAACCAAATTGCCAAGTATATAGTACGGAACGTGATGACATAGTTGTTTTTGGAGTAAGATCGTTGCTGGAATTTGGTCCAATGGTACGTGACCTGGTCCTTCTACCATGACTTGAACCCCCGCTTCCAGGGCTCGTTGGACCAATTCTCCTGCCACAATCACTCCTTGGACTTGGGCGCGGTCCAGAGAATCTTCGATACAACCAGGTCGGATTGCATCCCCAATACTAAGCGTTACATCGTATTTTTTGCAAATTTCAAGAACACGATCAAATTGAGCATAGAGCGGATTTTCTTGCTCGTGGTGGAACATCCAGCCTGTTAAAAAGGCCCCGCCACGACTCACAATATCGGTGACTCGTCCTTGATTTTTTAATCGTTCAATAATAGACATGTTTAAGGCAGCATGAATGGCCATAAAATCGATGCCACGCTTGGCCTGACGTTCAATCATTTCGAACATATCCTCAGCGGTCATACCTACAACGCTTCCGTGCTTAGCAATACTTTCCATACCACCTTGATAGCTTGGAACAGAACCGACAGGTAATGTGAAGTTATCGATCACCTGATGGTGGAAAGCATCAACATCTCCGCCAATACTTAATTCCATAATCGTATCCGCGCCTGCCGCTACGGCAACCTTTATTTTATGAAGCTCATCTGAAAAGTCCACACAGTCCGGTGACGTCCCGATGTTAGCATTAACTTTTGTGCGAAGTCCTTCTCCTACCGCGACCGCGATACAGTTCTTGTGTTGTTTGTTCTTGATGATCACGACCCGACCTTGCGCAACCTTCTCGCATAACGCATCCGCTGTAAGCCCTTCAACTTTTGCTAATCTTTCTACCTCAGGTGTAATAATACCTTGTCTCGCTTTGATAAGTTGAGTCATTTTAATCTCTCCATTCTTTGTTTTATTTCCTAATTTAGGCACGATGCATCGTGTCCCTACTGATAATCGAACCTCGAACCACGAATTTCAAACCTCGTTTTAGCACTCCCACGGCAGTTCTTGAAAGAACTTGCCAGCCACAGCCATGGCGCAACCCTTTTCACATTTTTTACAGAAAGGTTTTTCACTCGAGCGGAAATCCATAAGCCTTTCCTGATCTAAGGCTAACGTTTTCTGGGCCTCTAGATTCTGCTCGCGTCGTGCTTGACTCATTTGCAGGTCCCAATTTGCTGCACCTGGGTACCCTTTCGCCAGATCCGCAACATGAGCAGCAATACGTGAAGCTACCACTCCCCGATAGACATCCTGTGCATTGGGATAACCTATATGTTCAGCGGGTGTGACATAGCAGAGAATGTCTGCTCCAGCAGCACCCGCCATAGCTCCTCCGATTGCAGCTGTAATTTCATCATATCCTGGAGCTACATCCGTCGATACCGGACCGAAGACAAAATACGGAGCACCTTGGCATACTTGTTTTTCCAATTTAACCGTTGTCGCAATTTGATTGGGTGGAGTATGACCAGGTCCCTTAATCATAATTTGAACCCCTGCTTGTCGACTACGCTTTACCAACTCACCCAGAATAACGAGTTCTTCAGTCTGTGAACGACATAATGAATCTACACCAGCCCCCGGTCGCATAGCATCGGCTAAGCTTAAAGTAACTTCGTACTTTTTGGCAATTTCCAGGATGCGGTCGAACATAGTATACAAAAAGTTTTCCTTGTTATGATAAAGCATCCATCCCATCAATAAGGACCCGCCTCGGCTGACCAGATTTAGGACCCGCTTGTCTTCCTTAGCCGTTTTAAACAAGCCGGAGTGAAGGGCACTATGCAAAGCCATAAAATCCACTCCATCAGCAGCTTGGCGTTCCATAACCTTGAAAAAATCGTCTGGTTCAAGTGCTAAGGCTGAACCCTTCGTACGTACAGCTTCAGCAAAGGCCTGATAAACTGGTAATGTACCCAAAGGCAACGGCACTCTTTTGATAATAGTCCGTCTCGCCTCGTCCATATTGCCGGCTGTACTCAAATCCATGATCGCATTGGTTCCTGCCCTGATAGCCTCACCTACTTTAAATAGTTCATCTGTTAGACTATCATCATCTGCGGCAAGACCAATACTGGCACTAACCTTGGTACTTAGGCCTAGTCCAAAGCCTTGGGGTTTTTGAGGCTTGTGATGACTGTTATAGGGAATAACAATCCGTCCAGTAGCGACTCGTTCCATAAGAAGTTGGACATTCATCTGTTCGTTTTGAGCTACCAAGGTAAATAACGGGATTTCCTGACCTTTTTGGGCCATTTCCATTAACGTCAACACCCTAAACTCTCCTTTCTCTGTTTGGAGTCACTACCTTAAAAAGAACATTCGGGAAGAGAAAAAATAAAAAAAGTCTCTAATCACACAGTGACTAGAGACTTTTCCATAATCTCATCCACACTACTCTTGGTTCTTCGACAAGGTAGGCTTGATCTTAACTACAGGCAGGTCTCCTGGCTTACGGATCAACACATCTGAAGCACCTTCCGGGAACTACCCCGTGGTTATACTTCTTACTCCCCGTTTACAGTGGCGGGACCGCGCCGGATTTACACCGACTTCCCTATTCTCCTCATTAATGAAGCACCTGTAATTATTAATTTTATAAACATAGTATAAATAATAAATGTCTTGTTGACAAGGTTTTTTTTGATCTATTGAATATTTCTTAAAAAATTTGCCATTGACTAGTAATCTTTACTCAGTTTCTTCTTCCGTTTTATAAATAGAATTATTTGAGATGATGTTATACTCACCACTATTGTTCACGATTCTAGAAACATGCCGAATATGTAATCTACATACAGCACAGTAGCCAAACGCAAAATATTTTTTTGTTTTAGAAACTTCCTTATCTTTATCAATTAACCTGGAACATTGTGGACATATAATGTTCACTTGATCAAGGACAGACTTTAACTCTCTAATTTTTATCTCGTTATCAATTTGCACTTTTTGCCAATTAATAATTGCCCCTCTAGAAAAGTTAAAGACCTTTCTAAAGATCTCTGCAGTATAGAAGGCGTCACTAAAGGCATCGTGAAAAGGAGTCGTTTTTTCAATTCCTAGATCTTCTACGGCACTTTCAAGACTTGGCTGTTTTGCCAGGCCCTCATACTTCATATAAACTTGTTGAATATTTATAAACTTGTCAAAGGATAATTGATTAAAGTCAAAAAACAGACAGTTATCCCTTAATCCTAAAATATCATCATGCCCCCATGAGCATAATACCGAGTCCTCACCAATCCATGAACTAAAGTTTTGGATTGCTTGGACAAAAGGTGTCCCTTGGCTGGCCTGCCTTGTATTAATCATCGTTTTCTTCTTAACATAGGGATTAATTCTCTTATAAATCAAAGGCTTTATAATTGAATCAAATTTACCGATCGTTTCCAGTTTCTCATTTAATTTAACTGCACCGATTTGTATAATTTCGCTTTTTAGAGCGGGATTTGCATTTTCTCCTTCTTTAAACTTAAAAAACATATTAAATTCCAAATCGAAGACTATATAATTCATTGCTACCTCCTCTATTACACTCGTTCATTATAATCCTTCCAAACAATAAAAGCACATAATTTCGACCCTATTAGGTCATAATCCTTCAACAGATGCCAATCAGGATACTTTAAGTCTATAAGGGGAGCAAAAGTAGAAAAAATAAAGACACCTGCAAGAAGCTTCTTGTGGTGTCTCTTTAGCTTTATTCTCATGATTACCAAAAACTTAACTGTTTATAACTACTAATCTTTTGGTATTGGTTAAGTAGGCAATCCAATTGCTGACTAACTTCAACGACCTCGCTATCAATAAGACTCTTGTTTGGACCAAATTTATTGAGTCTTTTGCGAAGTTCCTCAATTCTTTTCAAAAGTTTCTTTTCCACCTGGATTCCTCCTGAAAAATCATTTCCCAAGGAGAATTTTATTGCTTTTTGGTTAAAATGGCAAGAAAAATTTATCCAATAATATACATTTATTTGTCGATATAGGTAAAATTGCAATAACTTTTTTATTATAGATGGGTCTAATTAACAGTGCCATTTTTTCATACCAAATGCTGACCTTTTATAGGGAGCCTAACAAAAAAAATTGTCCCTGCACTGCCTGTATCAATCATAATCGTACCTCCGTGTCGATACACGATGTTATAAGATACCGGCAAGCCTAACCCAGTACCATTTTCCTTCGTCGTCAAAAAAGGTTTACCTATACTATCCAAAATTCGTCCTGAAATGCCGGATCCCTGATCACAAAACGTGATGACGATGTGATCTCTTTCCAAAAAGGTTTTAATTGTCAGCGTTCCACCTGCCTTCATAGATTCTAATCCATTACGCGCTAAATTTAAGATGACCTGCCGAATTTCTTGATCATTTAATTCAAGGTTAGGGAGCTCTTCAAGTTCGGCAACAATAACTTGCTCGTTCCTTAAAGCATCCGCTTGTAACATGGGTAGCAGTTTATTGATGATAGTATTAAGGTTTTGCATTCTAAGATTAATAGGAGTATTTCTACTTAAAGAAAGAAACTCGGTGATAATTGAGTTGCAGCGATCTAATTCTTCAAGCATGAGTTGAAAATAGTCCTTAAACTCCAGAAGTTTCGGTTTCGCCTCTAGCAACTGAAGAAATCCATGAACAGTTGTCATTGGATTCCTAATTTCATGGGCGATACTTGCAGCCATCTGACCAATTAGATTTAAACCATCAAGCCTTTGCATTTCTGCTTCCATTTTTTTGCGTTCAGTAATATCACGGTGGATACCCATAATACCGGTTATCTGACCTTGATCATCTCTAATCGGTGAAATACTCAACGACACGTCGATGACCGTGCCATCTTTCCTTTGACGTTTCATATCATAGCCTACAATTTCTTCACCGAGTTTTACCCTGTCAAAAATTTTTATCAATTCCGCACTACTTTCGGGCACCGCTAAGATAGTAATCTCTTGCCCTAAGAGTTCCAGCGCTGTATAACCATACATCTTTTGCCCAGCCGGATTAATACTTGTTATTTTATAAGTCAGATCAATCGTCGAAATTATATCATTAGAGTTTCTCACGATGGCTTCAAAGGTTCGGAGTTGCTGAGAATGCGCTTTTACTGCAGCTAATAACGGCGTCAATTCTGGGAGAAAATCCGTATCAACCTGCACACCTTTATCTTGGAGAATAGCCTCAGCTAACAAAAATATTTGCTTTCTGATTTTTCTTATGAGGAACAAAGTTACCATAAATGGAATGGCAACTAGAATCCATAAGCCTCCGTAGTAAAGCCCTAACATGAATACTAAAATAAAGTACATTAAAATAATGCCAATCACTATATACGACGTTTCATATATTGCGTTTGAGCGCCGTATCTTCTGCATGAGCTCCAAGGCTAAGCCCCCTTATATGTTTTTCAAACCCAATTAATCCATTTTATCTTCAACCTTTCTATATACTATTACTACTTTCTTATCGGCAAAAGGGTTGCGGATAATTACTATAATTAAACAATTCAACGGGCAAAAGTTCTATCATGTACTAACTATTTCCTTCATCCCATCCGACATCCGATATTTTATGATCAACGTTCAAATGAATAACAGGGTCAGGTAGATATTTTCTACTTGACCCTGTTATTCATTTGACGAACCTATCTCCCATTCATAGTCTTTCACGTAAAAGTAACAACCTTAACATAATCCACTTTCCAATCTTCGTAAATTTCCATCGCCAATCTGAAAAAAAACCCATTATTAACATCCTCCTTTTCCACTTAATATTAAGTTGCCCTAATTCCCGAAAAATGTGTAAGTTATTTCTTTCCATGACTGTAACAATTAAAGAGGCAGGAATACCCGGCTCATTAGGTTATTCCTGCCTCTTTAATTGTTACAAATCTTTAAATATCCGGTGCGTTTATTTCAATCTTTTGCCCAATATTTTTAAACTCAAGTGTCATCGTCATGGGGTCGGACTTAGCTTTATTTTTAGCTTCGATAGTCGCTTTTAAAAGCATTTTATCTGATTTACGAATATAAAGCGTATAATGAAAATCGGTCCAAAATACCTCCATCATTTGATTTTGTACACTAGGTTTCAATTGACATACCCAAGCCTTATCTCCGTTAACTTTCGCTTGACCGCTAAGCATCACCTCACCAAGTTCTTTCAATTGTAGCGAAGATAAAGGGTTGAGCTCCGCCAGAAAGACTTCTTGAGTAGCTGGAGCATTAGTAAACCGTATCCACTTCTTGCTGAAAGGATCTTTGCTGTAGGTAGAATCTCCAATTTTAATCATTTCCACTTCGCTACCAACCAGCTGTCCCAAGATACGTGTGTTCCCACCGTCCTTTTCTCCTAGAATCTGAGTGAGTATGCGATCTTTTCCCTCGACCCATTGATGTTGGGTTAGACTGTAGCGAAAAGAGGTCGCAGCGTTCAATCGTTCTAAACCGTGTGTGACTAAATCAGTGGGGTCTGGCTGCCAAAAATAGCGTCCTAGAAGTCCCCCCATCAACACGATGCCGACACCGATGAGTAACCATAATCCTCTTTTCTTCATATCATGCCTCCCTGGCGGAGTTCTTACCCTACTTTATGTGTTTCGTGCTTGCCCTATTCCACTAATATAAGAACATATACAACACATTGCTATATTTAAATATGGCCAAAAAAGGGCACCCGAAAACGGGTGTCCCTCCTGTCCTTTAACCTTTGAAAAGCCCAATGTTTATGCCCCTATTACCTCCGTTCAACTGAAATCCAAATCGCACATTTATATTCGGACGAGTGAATATCTCCATCGGGATATACCTCAAAATCAAGTCCTCCACACGGCTGATACTCGCTTGTTGGGAAGAATTCGGAATAAATCTTATGCAAAAGTTCTTGAAGAGCCGTTGGCATAGCACCGACACATTCAAAGATTGCCCATGTGTGGGCAGATATTGTTTCAACGCTTAGCCCTTCTGCGATGTCGCCACCTTTGTATGCGACTCCTATAGCATAAGGAAATTCATTATCTTTTGTAGCATTTTCAAAACAAATTCCGACAATTGCATCTCCCAATACATTGTCTTCTGTCATATAACCGCAAAGTACCGGAATTGTACCATCTTTACGGCAACTGTCCCAAAATTCAGGGATTTGCTTTTTGCTGACTTCCATATCAATTGAAAAATATCTTTTCTTTACGATAACATCAAATGCCTCTTTTTTCTCAATTCTGTAATTCATAATGTTTCCTCCATCTAAAATAAGTTTTACAGAAAGTCTTGAAAAGGATTTCAGGTTAGTGCCGTCTGATTTTGCCTGTGAAGGTGTTACTGCATGAAAACGAGTGAAAGCCCTGCCAAAACTTTCCGGAGAATCATAACCATATTTCAAGGCGGCATCTATGACTTTGACATCAGAGGAGGCAAGCTCGCTGCCGGCAAGCGTAAGCCGCCTGTTTCGGATATACTCGCCAAGTGTGTAACCACAGAGAATTCCAAATACACGCTGAAAATGGAAGAATTTCAATGTAAAATGAGCACCCAACCAAAAAAACTGTTGAGTGCTCATTTTTATCTTTTGTAACTATAATACGCCAGCATCATTCCCACTCAATCGTTCCAGGCGGCTTGGAAGTAATATCATAAACAACCCGATTAACGCCCTGCACCTCGTTCACAATTCGCGAAGAGATATTATGCAGAACTTCATACGGCAGCCTGGCCCAATCGGCTGTCATGGCATCTTCACTGGTGACTGCTCTCAGGATGATGGGATACTCGTAAGTGCGACCATCACCCATCACGCCGACGCTTTTGATGGACGGGAGGACAGCAAAGCTTTGCCATAATTCCCGATAAAGCCCAGAGCGACGGATTTCCTCTAAAACTATGGAATCTGCTTCCCGTAAAATATCAA